>JASHOB010000150.1 GCA_030041335.1 Alphaproteobacteria bacterium
GTTTTCAGAGGCTGCAGCGTCTATTGCGAGATGATCCTGACGCCGGAGCATGCTCGCCGGAAAGCGGCCATGGCTTGCCAGGCAGCGCTTACGAGACGCGGTGTCGCGGTGCTGATCGTGCCGGCAGACATCGCCAACGCCCCCGCTCACGACGAATTGCCCTACGCCGTTCACGTGCCGCGCCCGCTCATTCGCCCGCGTGACGCCGAACTCGAGGCAATTGCGGCCATTCTCAACCAGAATAAAGCGATCACGATCTACGCCGGCGCCGGTTGCGAAGGTGCGCATGACGAGGTGGTCGCGACCGCGGCGCGCCTCAAGGCGCCGATGGCCCACACGTCGCGTGGCAAGGACTTTGTCGAATACGACAATCCCTACAATGTGGGCATGACCGGCATCATCGGCGGCGCCGCCGGCTATCACGCGATCCTGGACTGCGACGTACTGCTGCTCCTCGGCGCCAATTTCGCCTGGACCCAATTCTACCCGGATAAGGCCACGATCATTCAAATCGACAGCGATCCGACCCATCTCGGCCGGCGGCATCCCGTCGCGATCGGGGCCGTTGGCGACGTCAAGGCGACGTTGGAGGCCCTCCTGCCGCGCCTCCGGCAACATCAGGAAAACGAGTTCCTGACCGCGCATGTGGAGCGCCACCGGAAGGACGTGGCAACGGCCAAGGCCGAGAAGGCGTCGGGAGACGCCGCCATTTCGGGTACCTATCTGACCCAGGTCATCAATAGGCACGCCGCGGAAGACGCGTTGTTCGCCGCCGATGACGGAACGGCGGCCGTGTGGATGCTCCGGCACATCGACACCAACGGCAAGCGCCGGACCTTCGCGAGCTTGCTCCACGGCACGATGGCAGGCGGAATGCCTTCGGCGCTGGGTTTGAAAAAATGTCAGCCGGACCGGCAGGTAATATGTCTTGCCGGCGACGGCGGCTTCTCGATGCTGCTCGGCGACCTGCTGACGACGGTCCAGGAGAACTTGCCGATCAAGATCGTCGTCTACGACAACGGCAAGCTCGGGTTTGTCGACATCGAGCAAAAGGCGGCCGGTCTGGTGCCGGTTTACACGGACCTGAAGAACCCCAACTTCGGTGACGTTGCCAAGGCGATGGGCCTGTGGGGACACATGGTCTCGAAAGCCGGCGAACTCGAAGCGTCGGTACGAACCTGGCTAGAGCAGTCCGGTCCCGCGGTGCTGCACGTGAAGGTGAAGCCGATGCAGCTGGTGATGCCACCTTCGCCATTCGTTTCGTCCGAGGCCGTGGTCGGGATGGCGGTCTACACCGCCAGGGCCATGCTGCAGGGCAAAGGCCATGACGTCTGGGAAATGGTCGTCGAAAACATCCCCTAACCACATGCGGCTCGGTCGCCGAGCACATTGGCAGGCGAGACTGAATGGGGCCGAAGCGTGACCGGCGACCTCGAGGGGGTGCTGATCCATGGGGCCCCAGGCGTGCGATCGCTCACCCTTGCCTTCATCCCCCGTTCGCAGCCCGGCAGCCTAGCGGCGCCATGACGCGATGATCGCAGCTACGCTTCCAGCCGCTCGCCGCTCCGACGGTCGCTCGACGAAAGGTTGCAGCCGCGGTTTGCCCTCCAAACACGCCGACGGCTCCTCCCGACCGGAGATAGCGGTGGACTCCTTGCCAGGAAAAACCATGACGCGGGCGGTTCTGCTTACCGGCATGGCGTTCGGGCCTGGCCCCGCGGAGGATCGGCGCTATTGCGTCGACCGGGCGAATCGCTCTTCATTGCCTAGCAGTGTGATCAAAGCCGACGCACCGCGATGCATTTTTCCGATCCCGCGAGGCAGCTATCTGGGATGCCGGGTCGTTGGCGGGCTGCGTCGCGCCCGGCCGTGAAATGGCATCCGGCCGGCTTGGCCACAGACCGGGCTTCGCGCCACATCGCAGGAAGCGATCCGAGCGTCGCCGCGTGCCTGTCCAAACGCAAGATCTTGCGCGAGCGTCAAGTCATGAGGAACCGCGGGTTTTTCAACGCAGCGGTTTTGGCGCCGCTTATCGCGGCCGCGCTTGGTGGCTGCGAAGTGCACGGGGCTCCGTCGTTCGAGATCGTGGGCTCCTATTTCCCCGGTTGGATGTTCTGTGGGCTGATCGGAATTCTTTCGGCGATCGCCGTGCGCGTCGGCTTCGTTGCCTCGGGCATCGACAATGTTCTGCCATATCAACTGTTCGTCTGCAGCGCGATTGGCCTTTGCTGCGGTCTCCTCGCATGGCTGCTCTGGTTCGGCCAGTGACGATGAAAGCCGCGGGCACGCGTCGTCGCGCTCCTTGGACCATCTTGGTCTCGCTTGCGATCATCGCGGTCGCGATCGGCTTTGGACTTTATGTGTTGCACCGCAACTCGATTATGCCGACGACCGACGATGCAAGCATCGATGCAGACGTCGTTCACGTCGCCGCCGAAGTCGGCGGCCGGATTATCGACATACCGGTCGAGGAGAACTCCCGCGTCAAGAAGGGCGACCTGCTTTTCCAGATCGACCCCGTGCCCTATCAGCTCATCGTCAATCAGGCACGCGCAAATCTCGCCGTTGCGAAAGCCGCGCTCGAGACGCAGCGCCGCATCCTGTCGACCCAACGATCTGCGGCGGTCGTCGCAGGCGATCAAGCCCGGGCCGCCGAGACGAATCTCGAACTCGCCAACCGCACGGTCACGCGACTTCGCCCGCTCGCGGCCAAAGGCTACGTGCCGACCCAGCAACTCGATCAAGCCCAGACTACGCAACGCGACGCCCTGACGGCGCTTCAACAGGCACGTGAGCAAGAAGCGGCAGCGATTCGGGCTATCGATACGGACGACGCCGCGATCGCGACGGTGCAAGCGCGCGAGGCCGAGTTGGGGATCGCCGAACGGCATCTTCGGGACACGACCGTGCGCGCGACCCATGCCGGACGCGTTGTCGGGCTGTCGGTCCTGAGCGGCGAAATGGTCGCTCCGGGACAGAGCCTCTTCACGCTGGTCAACGATGAGGAATGGTTCGCGGTCGGGAACTTCCGCGAAACCGACCTCCACGCGATCGCCATCGGCGACTGCGCAACGGTCTATTCGATGATCGACCGGAGCGTGCCGATCAAAGGGATCGTCCAGGGCCTCGGCGCCGGGGTGCTCGATTCCGATCGCGTCAATGTTCCGCGCTCCCTCCCTTATGTCGAGCGCTCGCTCAACTGGGTAATCGTCGCCCAGCGCTTTCCCGTCCGCGTTCGCCTTGTCGATCCTCCCCAAAATCTCGTGAGGGTCGGCGCTACAGCAATCATCGAGATCAGGCATGGCGCCGGCTGCACATGATCGGGGCCCCTCCTTGTTCGAAGGGTTGGGGGCCCTCCTGGCGCCATTTCCGGGCCGGCTGGAGTTCGCAGCGAGGCTAGCGCTCATCTGCGCGCTTACCACTCTTGTGGTGGAGATCTACCAGACGCCCGAACCGGCGCTCACGGCCTATGTCGCCTTCTTCGGGATGAAGCGCGATCGCGCCGCAAGCATCGTCGCCAATATCGCCATGCTGCTGCTTATATCGGTGGTGGTTGGTCTGGTTCTCCTGCTTGCCGTACAGGTCATCGAGCAGCCGCTGTGGCGGGTGGCAACGATGACGTTGCTGTCCTTCTGTCTGACCTTCGCGGCGTCGGCGAGCAAGCTCAAGCCGATCGCCGCGACGGTCGCCCTCATAACGGCCTACGCGCTAGACCTGCTCGGCTCCGTGCCGGGTGGGGAACTCGCGACCCGAGGACTTCTCTATGCTTGGCTCTTTGTCGGCATCCCGGCCGGCATTTCCATCGTGGTCAATCTCATGGTCGGGCCTGCTCCGCGCCGACTCGCCGAACGCGCCATGGCGCATCGGCTTGGTCTCGCCGCGGCGTTGCTGCGCACGCCTGACAGTATCTCCAGAAAGGCGTTCGAAGAATGCCTCAAGGAAGGACCGGGCGAGACTACGGAATGGGTGAAGCTGGCCGGCACGGAGAGAACGTCGCCGGCGCGGGACGTTGCCGCGCTTCACCAAGCCGCACGGTCGACGATCGTGGTGCTGTCGGTCGTGGATGTGCTCACGCGCGGAGCCGAGCCTCTGCTCCCCGCTTCGCTCCGCCAGCGCATCGCCGAGACGCTCGACGGCATGGCCGCGATCCTTCGCTCGGGCGGCTACCCGGTGGAGATTGACCTGGAGCGCCGCGAGGACGAGGTCGGTCTCGCGCCGCTGGCCGCAGCCGCGCTCTCGGAACTGCGCACGGCATTTTCCGTCTTTGCCGAGTCCCCCGCGCCGGATGTGCCGTCGCAGCCCGCGGCAAAGCCCAAGAGCGGCCTCTTCCTCCCGGACGCTTTCACCAACCCGGCGCACGTCCACTACGCGCTGAAGACGACCGGCGCGGCGATGTTCTGTTACGTCGTCTATTCGCTGCTCGACTGGCCCGGCATCCATACCTGTTTGATCACCGTCTTTATCGTTTCTCTCGACACCACGGCCGAGACGATGGAGAAGCAGGTCCTTCGCTTCGCGGGCTGTGGCATCGGCGCCGCCGCGGGCATCGCGGCGATCGTCTTCCTGATGCCGAACGTCACGTCAATCGGCGGCTTGATGATCATCGTCTTCCTGGCCGCTCTCCTTTCTGGCTGGATCGCCGCCGGCGGGCCGCGCATATCCTATGTCGGCTTCCAGCTCGCGTTCGCCTTCTTCCTTTGCGTGATCCAGGGCTCGGCCCCCGCCTTCGACATGACGATCGCGCGCGATCGGACGGTCGGCATTCTCTTCGGCAATCTCGTCGCCGCGATCGTCTTCACGCAGGTCTGGCCCGTGACTATTGCCAAGCGCATCGATCCGGCGATCGCAAGTTTACTGCGTCAGCTCTCCCTCATGGTCGCCGCTGCGACGAGGCCAAAACGCCTGGGTATCGCCGCGGATGCCCGGGCGAAGCTCTCGGCCATCGAGCAGGACGTCGATCTCACACACTATGAGCCTTCCTCAATCCGTCCTCGCGCCGGGTGGCTTGACGCGCGCCGGGCCATCGCACACACGCTGTCGTCGCTCGGAGCCCTGCTGCTGGTGGCCGCGGATCAGGAGCCTGCGGGCCGCGCTGCCACGTCGCGCCGGCTTGAGCGGCTCGCGGAAACTCTTGACGACGCCGCAGCGCCGCGAACCGGTGTTACAGCGACGGAGGCCATCGCCGACGCAACCGAGCTTTTGCCGGGCCCGATGGGCCCGAGCGCGATCGCGGCAGCGGTCGAAGCGCCGCTTGCAAGATTGGAACGGCTCGTCGCCAGCCTATCGGAAAATCAAGCCCAAGGAGCGAGCGACTATGCGCGGGCGTGAAGGCACGATCGGCGCCTTCCTCGGTTCGGTCTGGCTCGCCAGCTGCGCGACCTCGGCGCTAGAGATGGCGCCAGCGCGTCCCGACCG
>JASHOB010000151.1 GCA_030041335.1 Alphaproteobacteria bacterium
CTTCTCCACCGCGGCAATCGCCGCGCGGGAAGCGCCCGTCACCCTAATATTGAGCTTGGCCGTGATTTCGCCTTTGGCGAGCAGGCGCACCCCGTCGCCGAGGCGGGGCAGAATGCCGGCGGCGATCAAGGCGGTACCGTCGATGTCGGCGCCGGATGCGATCTTCCCGGCATCGACGGCGGCCTGAATTCGGCCGAGATTGACCGTGCGGTAATCGGCCTGCAGAAACTTGCGGTTGAAGCCGCGCTTCGGCAAGCGCCGATGCAGCGGCGTCTGGCCGCCCTCAAAGCCGTTGATGGAAAAGCCGGAACGCGCCGATTGGCCTTTGCCGCCGCGCCCCGAGGTCTTGCCTTTGCCCGAGCCGATACCGCGGCCGATCGCCTTGAACCTGGTGTGGGCGCCGGGATTATCCCTGATCTCATTGAGCTTCATGGCACTGGCCCCTACGAGCCGCTTTCGACGCGGACAAGATGGCGGACGCGGGCGATCATGCCGCGCACGGCAGGCGTATCCGTCAAGGTGCGGACGCGATTGAGCTTGTCGAGGCCGAGCCCCCTCAAGGTTGCGCGCTGCACGGCTTGGCGTCCGGCGGCGCTCGCGATCTGGCGCACCGTGATGGTGGCGCTGGCGCGTCGCCCCGGCCCCGCTTCCTTGTCGTCTGACACCATGGTTTTTTCGCTCAACGCTTGTTACTCCCGCGCCTCGACCGCCTGGTCGCGCCGACCGAGCACGTCGCTGACCTTGCGGCCCCGCCGCGAGGCGACGCTTCTGGGGCTGGCCGAACGGTTGAGCGCCTCAAAGGTCGCCTTGATCATATTGTGCGGATTGGAGGTGCCAACCGACTTCGCCACCACATCCTGCACGCCCAGCGCCTCGAAGATGGCGCGCATCGGACCGCCCGCGATGATGCCGGTGCCCTGCGGCGCCGCGCGCATAATGACCTCGCCGGCGCCGTAGCGGCCGATAATGTCATGGTGGAGCGTGCGGCCCTCGCGCAGCGGCACGCGAATGAGCGCGCGCCGTGCCTGGTCGGTTGCCTTGCGGATCGCTTCCGGCACCTCGCGCGCCTTGCCCGAGCCGTAGCCGACCCGACCCTTGGAATCGCCGACCACCACGAGTGCGGCGAAACCGAACCGCCGGCCGCCCTTCACGACCTTGGCCACGCGATTGATCGATACCAGCTTTTCGACGAACTCGGTCTCCTCGCGCTCGCGCGGCTGGCGATCTCCGCCCTCGCTGCGGCGCGGTCGCTCGCCGCCTTCGCCGCGACGCGATCGCTCGCCGCCTTCGCCGCCCCGCCCGCGGCGGGGACGTTGTGGTGTGTCGCCTGTCGGTCCCGCCATTCACTCCTCGTCTTAAAAGGCGAGCCCGCCTTCACGGGCCGCGTCGGCCAGGGCCTTGACCCGGCCATGGAACAGATAACCGCCGCGGTCGAACACCACGGTCTCGACGCCCGCCGCCTTGGCGCGCTCAGCGATCAGCTTGCCGACCGCGGCCGCCGCTGCCTTGTCGGCCCCGGTCTTCAGGTCGCGGCGCAACGGCTCCTCGAGGCTCGACGCCGCCGCCAGCGTGCGGCCATGCGCATCATCGATTATCTGGGCGTAGATGTGGCGCGACGAGCGGAACACGGAGAGACGCGGCCGCCCCTTGGCGGCTTGCGCGACGCGGTGCCGCACGCGCTCTCGCCGTCGCGCGAACAACAGTTTGGATTTCTCCGACATGGCGGCCTACTTCTTCTTACCTTCCTTGCGGCGAATGTGTTCGGTTTCGTATTTAATGCCTTTGCCCTTGTAGGGTTCAGGCTTGCGGAAAGCCCGAATTTCGGCGGCGATCTGACCGACGCGTTGCCGGTCCGCGCCGCTGACGCGGATCGAGGTCGGCTTTTCGCACGCGATGCTGATATCGCTCGGGATCGGGAAATTGATGTCGTGACTAAATCCCAGTTGCAGGACCAGGTTCTTGCCTTGCACCTGGGCGCGATAGCCGACGCCGTTGATTTCGAGATTGACGGTATAACCGGTCGAGACGCCGCGTATTAAATTATTGATGAGCGCGCGCGTCGTGCCCCATTGCATCCGCGCTTGTTTGGTTTCGAGGCGCGGTTTTACCACGACGTGGCCGTCCGCGACCTCGGTTTCGACGTCCGGGCTCAGCGCCAGTTCAAGCGCGCCGAGCTTGCCCTTGGCGGTCAGCTTCTGACCGGCAACGGCGACCTGAACGCCCGACGGAATCGTGATGGGAAGTTTGCCGACGCGTGACACTTGAGCTCTCCGCTAGAACACCCGGCACAGAATCTCGCCACCGACATGGGCGGCGCGCGCTTCATTGTCCGACATGACGCCGCGTGGCGTCGACAAGATCGAAATGCCGAGCCCGTTATAGACGCGCGGCAGATCGGCGATGCGCGAATAGACGCGCCGGCCGGGCTTCGACACGCGCGTGATTTCACGGATCACCGGCTCGCCGTCGACGTATTTGAGCTCGATCTTGAACTCGTTCATGCCCGGGCGCGCGTCGGAGCGGCTGTAACCGCGAATATAGCCTTCGCGTTGCAGCACTTCCAAGACATTGGCGCGGATCTTCGACGCCGGCGATACGACGCTCTCCTTGTGCGCCTGTTGCCCGTTGCGGATCCGCGACAAGAGATCGCTTACCGGATCGGTCATCGACATACGGTTTGTCCTCTCACCAACTCGACTTGACCATGCCGGGAATCTGGCCTTGCGAGGCCAGCTCACGGAGCGCAATCCGCGACAGTCTGAACTTGCGGTAGGTACCGCGCGGCCGCCCGGTCAAGGCGCAGCGATTGCGAATGCGCGTTGCCGCGCCGTTGCGCGGCAATTCCGCCAACCTCAAGCGGGCTGCGAAGCGCTCTTCCGGCGCCAGCGAGCGGTCCTCGGCCAACGCCTTCAGGCGACGCCGCTTGGCGGCAAATTTCTTGACCATCGCCGCGCGCCGCTGGTTCTTGTTGATCGAACTGGTCTTCGCCATTGAAATGCCTTCTCCGCCCTAATTCACGAACGGCACGTCGAAACCGCGCAGCAAGGCTTTCGCCTCGGCGTCGGTCCGCGCCGTGGTGCAAATGACGATGTCCATGCCGCGCACGGCATCGACATTGTCGTAATTGATCTCGGGAAACACGAGCTGCTCCTTGAGGCCCAGTGCGAAATTGCCTCGCCCATCGAAGCTCTTGTCCGACACACCGCGAAAATCGCGCACCCTCGGCAGCGCGACGTTGACCAGGCGGTCGAGAAACTCGTACATGCGGGCGCGCCGCAACGTCACCCTGGCCCCGACCGGCATGTTCTCGCGCAGCTTGAAGGTCGCGATCGATTTCTTCGCCTTCGTGATCACCGCCTTCTGCCCGGTAATGGTGGCAAGATCCTTTGCCGCCGCATCGACCTTCTTCGCGTCCTGCGTGCCCTGCCCGACACCCATATTGACGACAATTTTGTCGAGGCGCGGCACCGCCATCGCGTTGTCGTAGCCGAACTCCTTCATCAGCGCCGCCCGGATGGTGGTTTGATAAAGATCTTGCAGTCGCGTAGCCATGTTGCTTGCCTCAGCGATCGATGACTTCGCCGGAGCGGCGCGCGAAGCGCACCTTGGTGCCGTCATCGAGGAATCGGTAACCGACGCGTGTCGCGGCACCACCTTTGGGATCGGCCATCGCGACATTGGAGATGTGAATCGAGCCCTCCTTGTTGACAATGCCGCCGGTCTGGCCCGGCGATTGCCGCGTGTGGCGCTTCACCATGTTGACGCCTTGGACTATCAGGCGGTTCTCGGCCCGCAGCACTTTCAGCACCTCGCCGCTGCGGCCTTTGTCGCGCCCGGCGATGACCACGACCTGGTCGCCCTTTTTGATCTTGAATTTCGCCGCCATGACTAGAGCACCTCTGGCGCCAGCGAGACGATTTTCATGAACTGCCGGGCGCGCAGCTCGCGCGTCACCGGCCCGAAAATGCGCGTGCCGATCGGTTCGTTTTGGGGCGTGATCAGCACGGCGGCATTGCGATCGAAGCGAATGGCGCTGCCATCGGGGCGCCGAATCTCCTTGGCTGTGCGTACAATCACGGCGCGATGGACGTCGCCCTTTTTGACGCGGCCGCGCGGGATCGCCTCTTTGACCGACACCACGATGACGTCGCCGATGAACGCGTATTTGCGCTTGGCGCCGCCCAGCACCTTGATGCACTGCACGCGGCGGGCGCCCGAATTGTCGGCGACCTCGAGATTGGTCTGCATCTGAATCATGGCGCCGGCCTCGCCTCGCCAATCACCACCCAGCGCTTGCGCTTGGAGATTGGGCGGCTTTCCTCGATGCGCACCACATCGCCGATCTTGTGGACGTTGCCCTCGTCGTGCGCGGCATACTTCTTCGAACGCGTGACGAACTTCTTGTAGACCGGATGCATGACGCGGCGCTCGACGTGCACGATCACGGTCTTGTCGGAAGTGTCGCTGACGACGACGCCTTGCAGGATGCGTTTCGGCATGATCGATCCCCTAGGCGCGCGCGCGCTCGGCAAGAATGGTCCTGATGCGCGCGATGTCGCGGCGCACGGCCCGCATGCGATCAGTATTCTCCAACTGGCCGCTGACGCGTTGAAAACGCAAATTGAACGTCTCCTTGCCGAGCTTCTCGAGCTCGGACTTAAGCTCGTCGTCGGTCTTGGCGCGCACGTCGCTGGCTTTCATTTCCGCCGTCTCCCTAGCCGACGCGTGTTACGATCTTGGTGCCGATCGGCAGTTTCGCCGCGGCGAGCGCGAAGGCCTCGTTCGCGAGCGCCGCCGGGACGCCGTCCAGTTCGAACAGGATGCGGCCCGGCTTGACGCGGGCGACCCAGAATTCCGGCGAGCCCTTGCCGCTGCCCATGCGGACTTCGGCCGGCTTCACCGACACCGGCACGTCGGGAAAGACGCGGATCCACACCCGGCCGACCCGGCGGATATGGCGGGTGATGGCGCGGCGCGAGGCCTCGATCTGGCGCGCGGTGATGCGGCCAGGCTCCGTCGCCTTGAGGCCGTAAGCGCCGAAATTAAGGGCGAAGCCGCCCTTGGCGGCGCCGTGAATCCGGCCCTTGTGGGCCTTGCGATATTTGGTGCGTGCCGGTTGTAACATGATCGTGCCTTGGTTATGCGCGCGCCTGTTGCTGCTCGGCGATGCGCTTGTCCTGTGCCATCGGGTCGTGCGCCATGACTTCGCCCTTGAACACCCAGACCTTGACGCCACAGGTGCCGTACGTGGTTTTGGCGGTGCCGTAGCCAAAATCGACATCGGCGCGCAGCGTGTGCAGCGGCACGCGACCTTCGCGATACCATTCCATGCGCGCGATCTCGGCGCCGCCCAGCCGGCCGGAGCAGTTGATGCGGATGCCGAGGGCGCCGAGGCGCATGGCCGACTGCACCGCGCGCTTCATGGCCCGGCGAAATGCGACGCGGCGCTCCAGCTGCTGTGCGATCCCGTCGGCAATGAGCTTGGCATCGATTTCCGGCTTGCGGATCTCGACGATGTTGAGGCTGACCTCGCTCGCGGTCATCTTGCCAATGTCCGAGCGCAGCTTCTCGATGTCGGCGCCCTTCTTGCCGATGACCACGCCGGGCCGGGCCGAATGGATCGTAATGCGCGCCTTCTTGGCGGCACGCTCCACGACGATGCGACTCACCCCCGCCTGCTGCAGCCGGCCGTTCAGGAACTTGCGCAGTTTGAGGTCCTCGTGCAGCAACGCGCCATAGTCTTTGCGCGCAAACCAGCGCGAATCCCAGGTGCGGTTGATGCCGAGCCGCAGCCCGACCGGATTGACTTTCTGACCCATCAGGCCTGCTCCTCTTTCGTCGTCGTGTCTTGTTCGCGGACGATGACCGTGAGGTTCGAATAGTATTTCTGGATGCGGGCGGCACGGCCGCGACCCCGCGCGTGGAAGCGCTTCAGCGCGAACGCGCGGCCGACGCTTGCCTCGGTGACGACCAGGCGATCGACATCGAGCTGATGATTGTTCTCGGCGTTGGCGATCGCCGCCTGCAGCACCTTCTTGACGTCGCGCGCGATGCGGCGCACCGAGAAGTCGAGCTCGGCGAGAGCGGCGTTCGCGGTCTTGCCGCGGATGGTTTCGGCGACGAGATTGAGCTTGCGCGCGCTGACCTTCATCGCCCGCGCATAAGCCTTCGCCTCGGTCTCGGCGACGCGCCGGGGATTGGCTTTTTTGCTCATGCCGGCGCCTCGGTTCGCTTGGCCTTTTTGTCGGCGGCGGTATGACCGCGAAAGATGCGCGTCGGCGCGAACTCGCCGAATTTGTGGCCGATCATGTGCTCGGTGACCAGCACCGGCACGAACTTGTTGCCGTTGTAGACACCGAAGGTGAGCCCGACAAATTGCGGAAAAATCGTCGAGCGCCGCGACCATGTCCTGATGATTTCATTCCGGCCGGAACCGCGCGCCTTCTCCGCCTTCTTGAGGAGATAGCCGTCGACGAACGGGCCCTTCCAAACCGAGCGTGTCACCACCGCCTCCGTTACTTTACCCGGCGCCGCCGCAGGATCATGCGGTCGGTCGCCTTGTTGTGACGCGTCTTCTTACCCTTGGTCGGCTTGCCCCACGGCGTCACCGGATGGCGGCCGCCCTTGGTGCGGCCGCCCAGCGGATGATCGACCGGGTTCATCGCCTCGCCGCGGACATGGCCGCGCCAGCCCCGCCAGCGGTTGCGGCCGGCCTTGCCGATCGACACGTTCTGCTGGTCGGGATTGGACACCGCCCCGATGGTCGCCCGGCATTCGGCGCGCACCATGCGGACCTCGCCCGAGGCGAGGCGCAGCAGCGCGTAGCCCGCGTCGCGCCCGACCAACTGCACATAAGTGCCGGCCGCACGGGCGAGTTGCCCGCCCTTGCCGGGCTTGAGCTCGACATTGTGAATGATGGTGCCGAGCGGTATCGCGCTCATCGGCATGGTGTTGCCGGGCTTGACGTCGGCGCGCTCGCCCGACACGACCCGGTCGCCCGGCGCCAGACGCTGCGGCGCCAGGATGTAGGACAGTTCGCCATCGTCGTACTTGATGAGCGCGATAAAAGCGGTGCGATTGGGATCGTATTCGAGCCGCTCGACCGTCGCCGGCAGCGTCTTGCCGCGCTTGAAATCGATGAGGCGGTAGCGTTGCTTGTGTCCACCGCCCCGATAACGCGAGGTGATACGGCCGGTATTGTTGCGGCCGCCCGAGGATTTCAGCCCCTCGGTCAATTCGCGAACCGGGCCGCCTTTCCACAGCTCGGCGCGGTCGACCAGGATCAGCTGGCGCTGGCCGGGCGTGACCGGATTGAAATTCTTGAGCGCCATGTCAGACCCCCGCCGTCACGTCGATCTTCGAGCCCTCGGCCAGGGTGACGATCGCTTTCTTATAGTCGGAGCGCTGGCCCTTGCGGCCGCGCGTCATTTTGCGCTTGCCCTTGATGCGCACCGTGTTGACCGCGCTTACCTTGACCTTGAACAGGCTCTCGACCGCGGCTTTGACCGCGCGCTTGTCGGCGGTAAGCGGCACGCGGAACGTGACCTGGTTGTGCTCGGAGCCCATCGTCGCCTTCTCGGTGATGACG
The DNA here is from genome assembly GCA_030041335.1 of Alphaproteobacteria bacterium. Lineage (GTDB taxonomy): Bacteria > Pseudomonadota > Alphaproteobacteria > ATCC43930 > CGMCC-115725 > JAATGI01. The sequence goes on from JASHOB010000151.1 coordinate 7,589, forward strand.
GGCGTCTGCACGATGTCGTACATGGCGGCGCGTGTCAGGCTCGGCGTGGCCCGGGGGACGAAGCGGAATCGGCTCATTTGAGGCGCGCCTCCAGATGCTCGACGGCACTCCGCGTCAGCACCAGCGTGTCGCGGCGCAGAATGTCGTAGACGTTGGCGCCCTGCTGCGGCAGCACATCGACTTTCGGCAAATTGCGCGCCGCGCGGGCGAAATTGGCGTCGAGCTCCGGCCCGTCGATGATCAGCACCGATTCCCAACCGAGCTTCTTGAACTGCGCCGCCAGCGCCTTGGTCTTGCCCGCGCCGGCGCGGGCGGCGTCGAGGACCACGAGCTTGCCTTCAGCCTGCTTGGCGGAGAGCGCGGTCTTCAGCGCCAGGCGGCGCACCTTCTTTTGGATGCCATGGGCATGGTCGCGGACCACCGGTCCGAAAATCACGCCACCGCCCCGGAACTGCGGGGAGCGCAGGCTGCCTTGGCGCGCGCGGCCGGTGCCCTTCTGCTTCCACGGCTTCTTTGTCGTGCCCTGAACGTCGCCGATCTGTTTGGTCTTGTGCGTGCCGGCGCGACGCTTGGCCAGCTGGTAATTTACCATGCGCGCCAAAATGTCCCGGCGCACCGGCAAGGCGAAGATCTCGTCGGCGAGCTCGATCTCGCCGGCGCCCTCACTGTCGAGGCTGGTGACCGCAAGCTTCATGATGCCGCTCCCGCGGCGGCGCGCAGCGCCGCCGGAAACGGCACGTCCTTAGGCGCTGGCCGCTTGGCCGCATCCTTGACCAAGACATAGCCGCCCTCGGCGCCCGGTACCGCACCTTCGATCATGATCAGGCCGCGTTCGGCATCGGTGCTGACCACGCGCAGGTTCTGTGTAGTGACACGGACATCGCCCAAGTGGCCCGGCATTTTCTTGCCGCGGAACACCTTGCCGGGATCTTGGCGCTGGCCGGTCGACCCAGGACTGCGATGCGACACGGAGACGCCGTGGCTCGCGCGCAGGCCGCCGAAATGATGGCGCCGGATCACGCCGGAAAAGCCCCGCCCCTTGGTGATACCGATCACGTCGACGAACTGGCCCGCGAGAAAATGATCCGCCGTGATTTCGGCGCCGACATCGAGCAGCGCGTCCTCGGAGACACGAAACTCGACCAGCTTCTTCTTCGGCTCGAGCTTCGCCTTGGCGAAATGGCCGCGCATCGGCTGGCTGACGTTTTTTACCTTGGCCTTTCCGGTGCCGAGCTGAACCGCGGTATAGCCGTCCTTATCCGCCGTCCGGACGGCAATCACCTGACAGTGATCGACGGCGAGCACCGTGACCGGCACGTGGTTGCCATCGTCGGCGAACACGCGCGTCATGCCGAGCTTTTTGGCGATGAGACCGGTACGCATCCCCCGATCCTCAAAGCTTGATCTCGACATCGACGCCGGCGGCGAGGTCGAGCTTCATCAGCGCGTCCACGGTCTGCGGCGTCGGATCGACAATATCGAGCACGCGCTTGTGCGTTCGGATTTCGAACTGTTCGCGCGATTTCTTGTCGATGTGCGGCGAGCGCAGCACCGTGAATTTCTCGATCCGCGTCGGCAACGGGATCGGCCCACGCACGCGCGCCCCGGTCCGCTTCGCCGTGTTGACGATCTCGCTGGTCGATTGATCGAGCACACGATGATCGTAGGCCCGCAAGCGGATCCGAATATTTTGATTGTCCTGTGCCATGTTCTGTCCGCCCGCGGCTCGACCCCTACTTTATGATTTTGGCGACGACGCCGGCGCCGACGGTGCGGCCGCCCTCGCGGATGGCGAAGCGCAGGCCCTCATCCATGGCGATCGGGGTGATCAACTCGACCTCCATTTGGATGTTGTCTCCGGGCATCACCATCTCGGTGCCTTCCTTGAGCTTCACCGTGCCGGTAACGTCGGTGGTGCGGAAGTAGAACTGCGGCCG
>JASHOB010000152.1 GCA_030041335.1 Alphaproteobacteria bacterium
TCCACCCAGCAAGGCGTGTAGCAGGCAGAACGCGGCTTTATTCTCCGAAGTATGCAAACGGTTGCGCTCCGGTCCGATATCGCTTGCTGAGGCGACCTCGCTGCAGCTCCCCGGCGAAGCAGTGTCCAACGTCCGCCGTTCAGCGGCGCGGGCCCCGGGCCTCGGAAACGGCCCGTGGGCGACAGAGCCTGGTGCCGGAAATGGGCGGGATTTCCATCGATCGCGCCTGGCGCCGCGTTTGCGACCAGCATCGATGTCGGGCTCATAGCCCCCACTGTCAGCGAAGCGTGGCTCTGGACAGGGACCCGTGGTGATCGCCAAACTCGCGTGGAGAGGAGCTCCCCCGATGATGATCATCGATTCGCAGGTCCATGCCTATGAGGCGAACACGGCGAAACGACCGTGGCACAGTGTCCCGAATTGGCCCGATCATGTAACGGGTGACGAGATGGTGGCGGCCATGGACAAAGTCGGCGTCGACGGTGCCATCTTCATCTCCGCCTTTTCCATGTACCGCTATGACGGCAGCTATGCGGTGGAAGTCCAGCGGGCCCATCCTGCCCGATTCGCGATCGTTAAGCCGGTCGATCCGGACGATCCGGCCGTGGCCGATGTCGTCGCCGACTGGAAGAACACGCCGGGTGCGGTCGGAGTCCGCATCATGCTGACAAAAGATGGGGGGCGCGAGCCAGACGATCCGGGCCTGGATCGGATCCTGCGCGCGGCGGTTCGCCATGATTTTCCGGTCAACATCCTGTGCTGGGACAACCTGGAGGCGGGCACTGCGCTGATCGATCGCCATCCCGACACGCGATTTATCATCGACCATCTGGGGATCCTGCAGCCGCGTGTGCGTCCCGCTCCGCCGCAACCCTGGGCCGACCTCCCGAAAGTGTTGGAGCTCGCCAAGCGCCCTAACGCGGTGATCAAGGTCAGCGGCGCCTGCACGTTGTCCCTGAAGCCATACCCCTTTCCGGACATTTGGGAACCGCTTGCCCGACTATTCGATGCCTGGGGATTCGAACGCTGCTTGTGGGGCACAGACTGGACGCGCGCCTTCGCAATCGTCAACTACGAGCAGGCCGTCGAGCCCTTTCTAATCACTGACCGGCTGAGCGACGCCGAGCGGGCAATGCTCATGGGCGGCGCCTGCGCCAAGGCTTATGGCTGGTCGCCGCGGCAAGACTAAAAGCCGCTGCTAGCCTGTCGGGGTCACGAGGCGGCACCTGCGAATATCACTATTGGCTGCCGCCTCCGATAGTCTCGATCGCGGGAAACAACTCGTTCGCGCGCAAGCGGTCGTTTGAGCGATGATCCGCGGGCGGCGGCTCAAGCCCCGGCGCGTTTCAAGAACGCGAGGGTCTTCTGATTGAACTCTTCGACCTTCTCATAGATCGGCGCGTGTGCGCAGCCGTCGAAGACGAGCAGTTCCGAACGACGGATCCCCCCCTTCATCGCATCGGCGAAGCGCGTCGAAGTCACCATGTCGTAGCGGCCAAAGGTAATCTGGGTCGGTGCCTCGATTCGGCCGAGCTGCGCCAGCGCATCGTGCGCGATAACCGCATTCGATTCCTGGACGAACGCGGCAAGCGGCTGCGCTGGCCGGCCGCGGACGAAATCGGCCAAGGTCTTGATGTAATCAGGCTTGGCGGCAAAGAGCTCGGGCGTGAAGCACCAAGGGAAAATACCGAGGACGACCATCTCGGGCACACTGTTCAACGCCTTGGCTGTCACTTGCCAGCCTTCAACGACGGTCCTGAGAAAGGGATCTGTCTTGGGCCAGCCGCTGTGCAGCGACAACGTCTTGACCTTATCCGGATGCTTGGCCGCGAGCCACATGCCGGTTGCGGCACCGAGTGACAAGCCGGTGACGTGTGCGTTCGCGACGCCGATCGCCTGCATGAAGGCGGCAACATCGTCGGCGAAGAGCTCGGTTGAGTAGACACCGCCAGGCTTGTCGGACTCGCCCGTGCCGCGCAGATCAAGCGAGATGCAGGTGAAGTGCTTGGCGTATTCCGCCACCTGGAATGCGTAGCAAGCGTAGTCGGCAGCCAAATAGGGAATCAGGATCAACGGCTCACCCGTCCCCTGCTGATCGTAGTTAATGTTGATGCCGTTGGCCTTTACCTTGGGCATGGCAATCCCTCCCTGCGATAGTCTTGGTTGTTCTTCCCCCGCGAGCGGCGATCCAGGACCGCGAACGAAGTCCGATATTATGCGATTACGCCGCCGAAGGCGACCATTCGCGTCGCGCCTCGGCGCATTCGTCGCTCAGCGCGTCAAAGAAGGAGCCGGAGAATTCCCGCGCCAAGATCACGACAGGCCGCGGTCCTCGCTCCGACGACGATCCAGCGACGCCTTGCCGCCCCGAATTCAAGCGGAACCCGCGACGCGTGTCCCACGAATCGGTCACACTGACCGCACTCCCGACCTTGGCGGTTCAATAGTAGCGGGGAATCGGACCGTTATGCGGCGTCATGCGGTCGGATAGGTCAAACATGACCTCATCAACATAGCACCAACCCCAACCTTCAGGCGGGTCGTAACCCTCGATGATCGGATGCCCGGTCGCGTGGAAGTGTTTTGTGGCGTGTTTATTGGCCGAATCATCGCAACAGCCGACATGTCCACAGGTGCGACAGATGCGGAGATGGACCCATACGTCGCCGGATTTGAGGCATTCTTCGCAACCGAGCGCACTCGGCGCAACCTTGCGAATGTGAGCCATATGCTTGCAGTTTGTCGCCATCTTGCCTCTCCTCTCTGTTTCGCGCAGGGTGCCGCGCTCAGGATGTTTCCGAGCCCGATCTGCTGCAGGCGTGGACAGGGTGCGGTAAAGCCAGGGGTGGCGAAGTCGTTGCACGCATCCTTACGGTTTCCTCCGGCTAAGCTCTGCACATGTCCGGCTTGTCTAAGCCCGGCACGCGTCGGCAGAATAGAAGTGGCGGCGAGCGTGTGCCAGTCGTTGGACTTTCGGTCATTCGCACGTAATCAACGCGTGGGCGATCCCCGCGAGATCGTACACGCTCGATGAAGTGCTGTTCGGTTCGTTGTTGGCGGGCGTTCTCGAGCAATCCCGGCGATCAGGTGTTGGCACCCCCACGACACGCGGATTGGGCATGCGGCGCGGACCATGCCGGCGCCTTTCGCAGCCCGCAAAGCGATATGCTAGAGATGGTTCGGATATCACTTGGCTCCCGGAACGTTGATCGAGGCATTGATATCTGCAATTTACGTGAGGAAGTTTGAGAGTCTGGAGAATCCATGGATCCCACCACGATCACCGGCATATCCTCGATGGCGACACGCCAGCTCCTGGCGGAACTCCTCGCTCGATATCAAGCGGCGACGGGCCGGGCCGTCTCGATCGAGGCGGTGGGTGGCGTCGATGCGGCGAGGCGTGTACGGGCGGGGGAGGTCTTTGATCTCGTCATCCTCGCTGACGACGTGATTGAGAAGCTCGGAGCCGAGGGGCATGTCGTCGTCAGCAGCCGGCTCGCGTTCGTTCGCTCGCCGATAGCGATGGCGGTGCCGGCCGGGACCCCGCGGCCGGATATCAGCAGCGAGGGGGCGGTCCGCGCAGCGCTAACGAGCGCGCGCACCATCGGTTATTCGACTGGCCCGAGCGGGATTCATCTGCTCGCTGTTTTGAATTCCTGGGGTCTCGATCCCGCCGCCAAGCCCGGACGCCTCGTGCAGGCCAAGCCGGGCATTCCGGTTGCAACCTTGGTCGCGCGGGGCGAGGCCGCGATCGGCGTCCAACAACTGAGCGAATTCCTTGGCGAGCCCGGGATCGACATTGTCGGGATCCTGCCGCCGCCCGTCCAAAAGGTGACAACTTTTTCGATTGGGATCGGGACCCGATCCACCCGTGTCCAGGAGGCTCAGGCCGTGATCACTTATTTGAACGCGTCAGAGGCTGTTGAGATTAAGCGCCGGTTCGGGATGGAGCCAGCGTAGCCGGCACGGTCACACCAAGTTGTTGCAGCTGCGAGAGGACGTCGACGACCCCCCAGATCTCGGCGACACGACCGTCGACGAAGCGGAAGATAAAAATCTCGTTGTAGGTGACTGATTTGCCGGTTGGCTCTATGCCCAAGTACTCGCCCCGGTGGGTTCCGGTAACTGTCGTCCTTCCGACGACCTTGTCCCCCTCTGCGATCAAATCCTCGACCGCAAGGTGAAGGTCGGGGTACACCCGAAGGAGGATCGCCATCACTTGCTTCAGTGCTTGGACCCCATTCGCTCCAACCGGCACCGGCGCGTGGAACAGTAGGTCAGGCTCGACGACCGCGTCGATCGTCTTCGAGATAAAGCCAACATCGCCGGTGTTCATCGCGTCGTGGAGGCGTGTGAATGTGGCTTTGTTGCTTGTTGTCTGGGCTGTCGACATTTGGCTCATCCTCAGGTTGATTTGAACAAGCCTCTCGGCTTTCTCGTCTTTCGAATTCCGTATTGGGGGCCGAGATAAGACGATGTTCTTTGGCGAGTTGTGACATCCCCAAAAAAACTCTCCGCCGGGCTGATTTTTCGGCCGTCCACGTGTTTCAGTCCGGTCTTGCTCAATAATTTGGTGTGGCAGTTTCGCCTCGGCGCCGATCCGGGGTCGAACCCGAACATTCACAGGATGGAAATCGGAGCCTCAGCCAATTGAGGGGCGGTTCTCTTGCTGCGACCCGGTCCGGGCCCGGATTGGTTATTGAAGCCGTCGCGCGACTCTTATCGGCCGGGGCTAAGGCGCGCATACATGCACTGGTCGCGCACAACGCCGTCCTTAACGGCACTGCACCTCATTGTGCCCTCGAGCAGATATCCCGCTTTCTCGAGCACTCGGCGTGAGGCTAAGTTAGAGGCGAACGGTTGGGCAAAGATCCGAAGGAGTCCATGGGCGCTCAACGCCCACTCGGTAAAGAGAGTGACAGCCTCGGTCGCAATGCCGCGACCCCAGTATGCTGTCCCCAGCCAATACCCGATCTCGGCACTTCGCCGATTGACGTCGGCCATTAGCTCAAGTCCCACGCCGCCGACGGCGGCTGCGTCAACCACGATGGCGAGCGAGCGCGGCGGCTCGACCGACGCAACCCGGCCGATATAGGTCTCGGCATCGGCGAGATGGTAGGGATAGGGAAAGAGGTCACGCAGCTGCAGCCAGATGCGACGGTCGTTTGCCATGACCGCGACCGACGTCGCATCGGCGGCGACAAACGGCCGCATAATGCAACGCATCCCGACCAGCTCAATGCTCATCTCCTCCGGTTGCCCCCACTTCGTTGCCGCTCGGGAGAGGCTCCGTGCGACGTTTGCCTCGGCGATGGTTTTCCATGCGCAATCGACTGGGTTTCCCACGCCGTCGGCTAATCCGCTAAGCCCGCCTTGCGCAGGCCAGCCACGAAGTTGTCGGCATCACTCGGGTCTTGAAATGGCAGCCGGCCGATATGATCGCTATACGAGTATTGCGGGTTGATCTCTTTGAGCTCGCGCCAGACTCGGTTGGCCTCTGCCATGCGACCCAAATGGCCCAAGGCTGATGCAAGGAAGGCGCGCGACAAATCCGTGTTCGGCGTCATCGCAATTCGTTCCTTGAATATCGCGGCCGCGCTCTCGTAATTGCCGGCGACGAAATAGGCGGTGCCGAGGAAGTGCCGGTGCTGTGCCTGGGCGGGATCGAGGCGAATCGCCCTTTCGAAATAGGAGATCGCCTTGGTAGGCTCACCCGTGTAGACGAAGACGGCGCCGCGAGCTTGCAACGCTGCCCCATAATTGGGATTGAGCGATACCGCCTTTTCAGCCTCCGCCGTCCATCGTCCGTAATCCTTCTTCCACATGTAGGTTACGGAAGCGACGTAATGGGCAAAGGGATCCTTATCATCCCTTGCGATCGCCTCGATGACGAAGCGCTCGGCCTTGTCCAACGACATCTCAGGCGCTTCGCTATAATGGTTCTGGTAATCGAGGATGTAGGCCATACCAAGACCGGCATAGGGTGCGGCGTAGTTCGCATCGCACGCGATGGCGCGCCGGAAGCAGGCGATCGATTGATCAAATGTTTCGCGGTTTCTTTTGTTACCGAACATCAGCTCACGACCTTTGAGATACAAGTCGTGAGCGTCAACGTTCTTTGTGCCGCCGGCAACAAGCAGCGCTTTCTCGCCTTCGCTCAACTTAATCTTGAGCGCTGATATGATCTCCTGCGTGAGTTCATCCTGCGCGGCGAAGATGTCGGTGAGATCGCGATCGAAACGGTCGGCCCATATGTGCACGCCACTCGTTGCGTCAATGAGCTGCCCGGTTACGCGCACTCGATTGCCGGCTTTGCGAACGCTGCCCTCCAGCACGTAACGCACACCCAGTTCGCGGCCAACCCGTTTCACGTCGACCGGTTTGCCCTTGTAGGTAAAGCTGGAGTTGCGTGCGATCACATGCAACTCCGACAGCTTCGAGAGATCGGTGATAATGTCCTCGCTGATCCCGTCCGAAAAATACTCCTGCTCGGGATCGCCGCTCATATTGTTGAATGCGAGGACGGCGATGGCGGGCTTATCTGGCTGCACAACCGCCGAGCGCGACAGCGGCGACGCGACGGCGCCCGCTGAGCCAACGTCAAGTCTGTAGACGCGCACCGGCCTGGCAATGTTTTTCAAGCTGTGCTCGCCGTCATCGACGAAGCTCACCGCAACCTTGCCTTGCACCTGCCGCCAAGCGTCGTCGGAAATGGCGATGCCGCCGGGTTCGGCGATCCCTTCAAGCCGTGCCGCGATATTGACCCCGTCGCCGAAGATGTCCTCGCCTTCGATGATGATGTCCCCGATGTTGACTCCGATCCGCAGCTGGATCGGATCGGCTTCGGCGCTTTGCGCCTGACGCTCCCTGAGCCGTCTCTGAATTTCGACGGCGCAGTCGACCGCGTTCACAGCACTCGCGAATTCCACCAGCGCGCCGTCGCCCATCAGCTTGACGATGCGGCCGGAATGACGGGCGATCGTGGGATCGATCAGTTCGCGCCGCAGGGCATTCAGTCGCGACAACGTCGTCGCTTCGTCGATTCCCATGAGGCGCGAATACCCCACCACATCGGCGGATAAGATCGCCGCGAGTTTTCTTTGGAGCTGCGTCTCGCCCATTCGGATTGCTTTCTCGCGAAGGCCCGACGGCTCGAAGTCTAGGGCTCACTAGAATGGGTGTCTATCGCAGCGCGGATATCCGCCTTGGTCAAACGAAGATGACGTCTAAGTCGGCGAATGCCGTCATCCGCCTAATGCCCGACAATAGGTCATAGCTCCGAGCGGAAGAGGCGGATTGCCGCCTTGATTGCCGCATCATGGGCCTCGTTTTGGTGTTTTGGCCGGCCGCAGACCGGAGCGTGCGATTGCGGCGTGCAGTTGGCCAGGAAGTCATAATGGCCGACGCTCGGAAGGATTTGCAGTTGCGCGTGCGGGATCAGGCCGGCCGCGACCTTTCCGTTCGTATCGGGCGGGGCAACGGTGTCGGCCGCACCCAGAATAATGAAAACCGGAACCGCCAACGCCCGCAGGCTCGCCGGATCAAGCTCTTGTACGATCGCCGGCGCCATCACAAAAACCGCCCGGACATTTGGAATCGAATGATCGTCGCCTGAGTGGCGCAGCACCTCGGCATAGGCCGGATCGTGAAGGAACGCATCGCGCTGTTCGGCGCTGATTGGGAATTCGGTTTGCGGCCGACAGACGCCGTCATCCGGACGCGCGGCACAGAAGCGCTGCAAATGCGCGAAATCCGGCCGTGCGCCGGCGCCGACCAATGCGGTGAAGCCGCCGGCCGAAAACCCGGCCAAGCCGACGCGACGGCGGTCGATATGTGGACCGATCGCCTTGTCGGCGAGGGCTGCGTCGAGCGCGTGCCTCAAATCGGCGGCGCGCTCCCAGGTCAACAGCGCGCCGGCTACCGTCTTGGCATCGAGGCCGTTATTGCCGGGATGGTCGACCGCGACCACGACATAGCCTTGGCGCGCCATGGCGATGCCGAACCAGCCCATCAACCGCGCCGACCCGCCAAAACCATGGGACAGCAGAATCACCGGGCGCTTGCCGTCCACCGGATCTGGCGCTGGCGTGGCATTCACGGCCGCCATACCGATGGCGAAGTCGGGATGCGTCTCCGGGCCGATCACAATCGGCTGTTCTGACGCGCCGGGCGCGGCCGGATACCAGATCGTGACCCGAAGCTGCGACCGGTGCGCGCTGTCGCGGATGGCGGCGCCGGGCTCGTCGGCCACGCGATGCATTTCTCCGACCTGAGCGTGCGCAAAGATCGGCGCGATTGCCACCAAGGCGGCGGCGACGAAGGGCAGGTAGCTCATGCAATATCCGTTTGCGTCGTGGTGGAACTACCGAAGTTTTGTTCCCGCCGAGCCGCCCGTCGAGTGCGCTTACGCGAATGGGCGAACGGGTATGCCGTTCAGGCGAACGGCGATGGCCCCTTGTGAGTCGATTGACGTTTCGCCACACTTTGACGAATGCGCATCGAGGGATGGGACGGGATCATCGGCGGGCCTCGGTGGTGGGCGCGGGCGCTGAGCTTTGCCGCCCTGGCGGGTGCGTTGCTAGCGCTCCTTGGCCCCTACGGCAGTTACTACAACGACCTGTCTCTGCGGCTGATCGACTGGATCGTGATCCTGCTGCTCGCCACGGTGATCCTGGGTCTGTCGATTCCGCCGCTGCTGCGCTGGGGCACACGGGCCGGCCTGCCGCGACCATTCGTTTTTGTTGCCGCCTTGGGTGTCGCCGCCGTTCCCACGGCCCTCATGGCAAAGAGTGTCTCGCAGTTTTTTTGGGCGCGTCGCGTCGCCGAGTATCGTTGGACGGATTGGTATCTGCAGACTCTACTGTTGACCTTCACCATCATCGGGGTGTGGGCCGCGGTAGAGATCGCGCGATCGATCTTGCGTTACGAGGCGGTGCCAACCCCAACCGGATCGGACGCGCCTCCAAGCGACGTGATCTGCCTGCAGATGGAGGACCACTACGTCCGCGTGCATCACGACACCGGCTCGCGGTTGGAACTGATGCCGTTGCGCGAGGCGATCCGTCGCTACGGTCGGCGCGACGGTCTACAGGTCCATCGCAGCTGGTGGGTGGCGGGCGATGCCGTGGACGGGGTTGAGCGCGACTCCCGCAACTGGCGGTTGCGGCTCCGCAACGGGCTTGTCGTGCCGATTGCCCGCAACCGCATCAGCGATGCTCGTGCGCGCGGTTGGCTCGGCGGCGGCAACGGCGTAAGTCGGTGTTGACGCTCGATCGAGCGGCGGAGTGTGCACTCCCGCCTGCTTAATCCTTGACGTTGGCATATTTGAGTGAAGAAGATCTCGCCGAGTTCACGAAATTCTTCCTGGTCGCCTGCCTCGACCAGCTGAAATTCATGGATGGGCTGATGCGGCCCGACCGGCTCCGGACGCGCATACGCATGTGGGCCGACGAGGAAGTACGTCTCAGGAAACTGCCGGCTAAGGTCAATAATATCCTCGAAGCGATACTCTATCGCGGCGAGCTGCCGCGCGGCGACGCCGACCGCATCGTCGGCACCGGCGAGCGCCGGGCCCGCCGCGTCGTCTCTGCGCTTATCGATCAAGGCGTGGTGATGTCCGAAACGACCCGTGCGCCCCTGCGCCTTGCCTTCCCCGCAGCACTGGTCTCTCGCCTTATGCCGGGCTTGTTCCCGGAACCCATCGCGGGATTCGATGAGCTCGAGCTGGAAAACGAGCAGAGTCGCCTTTAAGGCAACGCCGGTGCCCAACTTGGCTAATCGCTGGCGCCAGCGTCACTCAGAGTTCGTCTACCCAGCCACCGGTGGCGACCGGCAATGCCACGGCACCACGTGCATCCGAAGAGGACGGTGAGAAGAGGGCACTGGCCGGAAATGCGCCCCCTCACTTCGCCCTCGAGGGGCTCGACCGGAGAGTCGTCGGCAGTGACGGGTGAC
>JASHOB010000153.1 GCA_030041335.1 Alphaproteobacteria bacterium
GAGAAACGGAGGGCAGCTCGACGCCATCTATTACGCGCCGACCCATCCCACCGAGGCCAAGGGCCGTTTCCGTCGCGCTTCCGATTGGCGCAAGCCCGGGCCGGGCATGTTTGTCCAAGCAGGGCGCGATCTGCTGCTCGATTTGACGGCGTCGCTCAGCATCGGCAACGAGCAGCGCGACATTGATGCGAGCCGCAACGCCGGCATTCCCGACCTGTTCCTGCTCGATCCCAGCGCTCCCGCGCCGACACGGCGCGATGATTGCGTGGTGGTGCCGAAGCTGCTCGACGTGCTGGCGTTGCTCGCCAACCCCTGATCCGCGGCTCGCCAAGCGAGCGAGACGCGTCCGCGCGCGTTCCTGGTACCCTGTTTGGGCTTCAAACTTGCCATTCGCCGGGCGCGGTGGTTCCCTCTCCCGCAATGCCGATGCTCGCTTTCGATCTTTTGGTGCTCGCCTGTCTCGTGCCGGCGGCGCTGGTACGCTGGCGGACGAACGATGCGCGCGACGTCTGGTTCTTGGCCGCGCTTGCGCTCGCCACGGCGGGGCCGGTGCTCGATGTCGCGATGCAATTCGCCGGTCGTTGGGCCACCAGTTTCGCTGCCTCGCTATGGCTGACGGTCGCGGTCACGATGATCTTGTTTTGGGGCTTGATGGTGGTGGAGAGGCCGAGCTGGCGGCTGACGCCGATTTTAGTGTCGGTGCTGTTCCTGCTGGGACTGTTGGCGACGGTGTGGCAGCGCGATCGTGGCCGGCCGCTCGCGGCGACCCTGTCGGCCGGTTGGCTCGACGCCCATATCGTGTTCGCCATCCTGACCTATGGACTGATCACCCTCGGTGCGGTCGCCGGCATCGCGGTTCTGGTGCAGGAGCAGGCGTTGAAATCGAAACGCCGTGGCCGCCTGTCACGGCTTCTGCCGGCCATCGCCGATGCCGAGCGTGCGGAAGTCCGCCTGTTGATTGGCGCCGAGCTGGTGCTCGCCCTCGGTCTCTTAAGCGGCGCCGCCGCCGAGTTGCTGTTGGCCCACAGCGTGATGCCGCTCGATCACAAGATTGGCTTTTCGCTCGCCGCCTTTGTGGTGCTGGGTGCGGTACTGCTGATGAGATGGCAGGCAGGGATGCGCGGCAGGCGCGCGGCGCGTTGGGCGCTTTTGGCCTATCTCTTGCTCACACTCGCCTATCCCGGTGTCAAGTTCGTTACAGACGTATTGATGGTTTAATTGAATGCGGTGCGACAAAGACGGCTCTGCGCCCAATAATTTTCTTATTGCGCAGTGCAACAAAGCCGCTATCATGCATATTCAATAAGCATATGCCGTGACTGCACAAAAAATGAGCATTGCGGTTGGGACCGTGACTTTGTCGCAACCGGTGCTACTCGCACCGATGTCGGGGGTGACTGATCTGCCGTTCCGCCGGCTGGTGAAACGTCACGGTGCCGGGTTGGTCATTTCCGAGATGATCGCGAGCGCCGCCATGATCCGCGAGAGCCGCCGCAGCCTGACCATGGCTGCGACCGAACCCGAGGAGCAGCCGATGGCGGTACAGCTTGCCGGCTGCGAGCCCGACGACCTCGCCGAAGCGGCGAAGCTCAATGAGGATCGCGGCGCCGCCATGATCGACATCAATTTCGGCTGTCCGGTGAAGAAAGTCGTCAACGGCCATGCCGGGTCGGCGCTGATGCGCGACGAGGTCAAGGCGGCGCGGCTTCTCGAAGCGACGGTGAAGGCGGTGCGCCTGCCGGTAACCTTGAAAATGCGCACCGGCTGGGACGATCGCAGCCGCAACGCGCCCGAGCTGGCGCGCATCGCGGAACAAAGCGGCATCCGCATGATCACGGTACACGGTCGGACGCGCTGTCAGTTCTATGCCGGCAATGCCGATTGGGCCTTCGTTCGCGAAGTGAAGGAGCGGGTTCGGATTCCGGTGATCGTCAATGGCGACATCGTGTCGTTCGCCGATGCGCGCCGGGCGCTGGAACTGTCGGGCGCCGACGGCGTCATGATCGGCCGCGGCTCTTATGGCCGGCCCTGGTTTCCGTGTCAGGTTGCGCGCCACATTGCCGGCGGCGAGCCATTGCCTGACCCGCCGCTCGATGTCCAGCGCGACATCGTGCTCGAGCACTATCGCGCCATGCTGTCGCATTACGGCACCGACGCCGGCGTGCGCATCGCCCGCAAGCATATCGGCTGGTATTCGAAGGGTCTGCCAGGCTCGGCCGAATTCCGCCACGCCGTCAACCAGATCGACGACTGGGAGCGTGTCATCGAGGCAATCCGCGTCTTCTACGACGCATTGAGTGAACGGCAGGCGGGCTGAGATGGCGAAGAACGGCGCGCAACGCGGAATTCCCCGCTTTGACATCGAGCCGGCCGCGATCTTGGCGGCGCTGCCCGATCCGGTGCTGGTGGTCGATACCGGGAACCGCCTCCATTATGCCAATACCGCGGCCGAGCAGTTTTTCGCGCTGTCGGCCGCAAGCCTCCACGGTCTGCCACTCGATCAAATACTGCCACCGGACAGTCCGGTGACGACGCTCATCGAATCGGTGCGCCGGACCGGGCACAGCGTCTCCGAGTATGGGGTGTTGATCGAGAGTCCGCGGCTGCGCTCGCACACCGTTACGATCCAGGCCACGCCCATTGCCGAGGATCGCGGCGACGTGGTGGTGCTGCTGCAGCAGCGCTCGATGGCCGACAAGATCGACCGTCAGCTCACCCATCGCAACGCGGCGCGCTCGGTCACGGCAATGGCGGCAATGCTGGCGCATGAAGTGAAGAATCCGCTCTCCGGAATCCGCGGCGCGGCGCAGCTCCTCGAAGAGAATGCCTCCCAGCCCGACCGCGAATTGACGCACCTCATTTGCGACGAGGCCGACCGGATCTGCGCGCTGGTCGACCGCATGGAGGTATTTTCCGACCGCCGCCCGATCGAACGCAGCCCGGTCAACATTCATGAGGTGCTCGACCGCGCACGGCTCCTGGCCCAGAACGGCTTCGCGCGCCATGTCCGCTTTGTCGCCGATTACGATCCGTCGCTGCCGCCGGTGCACGGCAACCGGGACCTCCTGATCCAGACCTTCCTTAATCTGGTGAAGAACGCGGCCGAGGCGGTGCCGGCTCAGGGTGGCGAAATCCAGCTCGCGACCGCCTACCAGCACGGCGTGCGTCTCGCCGTGCCGGGCAGCGATGATCGTGTCCATCTGCCGCTGGTCGTGTCGATCATCGACAATGGCGAGGGCGTGCCGGAGGATCTGCGCGCTCATCTCTTCGATCCGTTTGTCACCACCAAACACAACGGCACCGGCCTCGGCTTGGCGCTGGTGGCCAAGGTGGTGAATGATCATGGCGGCGTTATCGAGTTTGACAGCCAGCCGCGTCGCACCGTCTTCCGCGTCTGCCTGCCCATGGCGACGCAACAGGTTTCAGAGGCAGCATGACCGCCGCGACCATCCTTGTTGCCGATGATGACCGCGCGATCCGCACGGTGCTGACCCAGGCCCTGGCGCGGCTCGGCTACGACGTTCGCACCACCGGCAACGCGGCAATGCTGTGGCGTTGGGTCGCGGATGGCGTCGGCGACCTGGTGATAACCGACGTGGTGATGCCTGACGAGAACGGGCTCGATCTCATTCCGCGCATCAAGAAGCTGCGCCCCGAGCTTCGGGTGATCGCCATGAGCGCGCAGAACACGCTGTTGACGGCGGTAAAGGCGACCGAGCGCGGCGCCTTCGAATATCTGCCCAAGCCCTTCGACCTGCGCGAATTGGTCAATGTCGTGCAGCGCGCGCTGACGGCGCCGGCAGCCGCCCCTGCCGCCAGCGGCGAAGAAGCGGAGGAGCAGCTGCCGCTGATCGGCCGCTCGCCGGCGATGCAGGAAATTTACCGGATCCTGGCGCGGCTCATGCAGACGGACCTTACCGTGATGATCGTCGGCGAAAGCGGCACCGGCAAGGAACTGGTGGCGCGCGCGCTCCATGACTACGGCAAGCGGCGCAACGGTCCTTTCGTCGCCGTCAACATGGCGGCAATCCCGCGCGAGCTGATCGAGAGCGATCTCTTTGGTCATGAGAAGGGCTCCTTCACCGGCGCCCATGCGCGCGGCATCGGCAAGTTCGAGCAGGCGCAAGGCGGCACTCTCTTTCTCGACGAGATCGGCGACATGCCGCTTGAAGCGCAGACACGCTTGCTCCGGGTGCTGCAGACCGGCGAATACACCACCATCGGCGGCCGCGTTCCCATCCGCGCCGATGTCCGCGTCATTGCCGCCACCCACCGCGACCTGCGCCAGCTCATCCGTCAGGCGCTGTTCCGCGAGGATCTGTTCTACAGACTTAACGTCGTGCCCATCCGCCTGCCCCCTCTGCGCGAGCGCACCGAGGACGTGGCGGCGCTGGCGCGGCACTTCTTTTCTTTGGCGCACCAGGAAGGACTGCCGCTCAAATCGCTCGACACCGCGGCGATGGAGCGGCTCAAGTCCTATCGCTGGCCGGGCAATGTGCGCGAACTCGAAAACCTGATACGCCGGCTCGCCGCACTCTATTCGCAGGAAGTGATCGGCCTCGACATCATCGAGGCGGAACTTGCCGAGACGGCGCCCAACGGTAACGGCGAGCCGGCCAATGAGGGGCTGAGCGGCGCCGCCGAACGCCACTTGCGCGATTATTTCGCCGCCCACAAGGGCAGCCTGCCGCCCTCAGGCCTTTATGACCGGGTATTGCGCGAGATTGAACGGCCGCTCATTCAATTGACGCTCGGCGCGACGCGCGGGAACCAGCTGAAGGCGGCGCAGCTTCTCGGCCTTAACCGCAACACGCTGCGCAAGAAAATCCGCGAATTGGACATCGATATCGCCCGCGGCCTAAAATAGCCGCGTGAGGGAATCGCGAGCAAAGGGGTGCCCGTTCTTGTCCTCCTCTCTTGCCGAGAGCGAGGGCCGGAGGACGGCACGGGTATGGCCCGGTTGGGGTGGGGCTCGGCACCAATATCCGCCGCCGGTTCCGGCCGCCCCGGCTCTACGCTTCTCTCCCCCTCGCCGGGGGAGCGCAATTTGACCGCAGGTATCGCTTCCGAGCGCGCCGGTTCGCTAGCGCGCTTATGGTCGTGGGCGAAGCGCGTCAACCTCGCCTATAAGTTCGCGGTCGTGCTGGCGGTCGCGGTGGTGGCATCGGCGATCGGCACCTACAGCGCCGTGTTGGGCATCCCGCCCTTCGGCAATCACGCCACGATCAACCAGCTGTTTTTACTGCTGAACCTGATTCTGGTGTTGCCGCTCTGCGGCATCATCTTCTGGCGCGTGGCGCAGGTTTGGGCGGAACGGCGGCGCGGCCTCGCCGGTTCCCGCCTCCACATCCGACTGGTGCTGTTGTTCGGCCTGGTGGCGGTGATTCCAACCATCATCGTGGCGGTGTTTTCCTATTTGCTTTTCAGCTTCGGCGTTCAGTCCTGGTTTTCGGAGCGGGTGCGCACGGCCTTGTCGGAGTCGCTCGCGGTCGCCGAGGGCTACCTGCACGAGCACCAAAACACGATTCGCGCGGACGTCGGCAGCATGGCGGCGGATCTCGAACGCGATTCGCAGTTCCTCATTATGGAGCCGGAGCGGTTCGGCCAGATGGTGGAGGCGCAGGCGGCGCTGCGGTCGCTGACCGAGGCAGTGGTATTCGACGGCGAAGGCCGCATCCTCGCCCGTTCCGGCCTGACCGCGTCGCTCGAATTGGAGGCCGTGCCGGAGGGCGCCATCCAACAGGCCAATGCCGGCAATATCGCGGTGATGACGTCTGATAACGACGACCGCGTGCGCGCGCTGGTCAAGCTCCCGGATTTCGGCGATGTCTATCTTTATGTCGGCCGCTTCATCGATCCGACCGTGATCGCCCACATGCAGCAGACACAAAGCGCGGTGGCGCAGTATCAAAAGCTGGAGGGCGAACGCTCGCAATTCCAATATGCACTCTCGATCCTGTTTCTCGTGGTCGGGCTGCTGCTGCTGACAGGCGCGGTCTGGGCGGGGCTGACCTTCGCGACCCGTATGGCGCGGCCGATTTCCTCCCTGGCCGCGGCGGCCGAGCAGGTCCGCGGCGGCGATCTCACGGCGCGCGTGCCCGAGGGGGGTGACGACGAGTTCGGTTCGCTGTCGCGCGCCTTCAACCGGATGACGCATCAACTGGAGACGCAACGCGCCGAACTGGTCGCCGCCAACCGCCAACTCGACGACCGGCGTCGTTTCACCGAGACGGTTTTGGCCGGCGTGTCGGCCGGGGTGATCGGCCTCGATCAGCGGGGACGCATCAATCTGCCAAACCGCTCGGCCTCGCTGCTGCTGGCGACCGATCTCGATCAGCGCGTCGGACAGGAGCTCGTTGCTTCGGTTCCCGAGATGGCCGGCCTGTTCGAGGAAGTGCGCCGCCGCCCCGAACGGCTGGCGCAGGCGCAGATCGAACTGACGCGGCATCACCGTTCCCAGACTCTGCTGGTGCGCATCGCCGCCGAGCGCGTCGATGGCGAGGTCAACGGTTACATCGTCACGTTCGACGACATCACCGAACTGGTGTCGGCCCAGCGCAAGGCGGCGTGGGCGGACGTCGCGCGCCGCATCGCGCACGAGATCAAGAATCCGCTGACCCCGATCCAGTTGTCGGCCGAGCGTCTGAAACGCAAATACGCGCGCGAGATCGCGAACGATCCCGAGACTTTCGCCAATTGCACCGACACGATCATCCGTCACGTCGGCGATATCGGCCGCATGGTCGATGAATTTTCCTCCTTTGCCCGCATGCCGGCACCATTAATGAAGGAAGAGGATTTGGTGGAGCTGGTGCGTCAGGCGGTGTTCCTGCAGCGCACCTCGACACCGGAGATTCGTTTCAGAGTCGACGTGCCGGATCGCGTGATGGTGTATTGCGACGCGCGGCAGGTCGGCCAAGCCTTGGTCAATATTCTGAAAAACGCCGCGGAATCGATCCAGGGCCGCGACGACGGCGCGCCGCCCGGCGAGATCGTGGTCGTCGTCACCGCCCTCCCGCAACAAATCCAGGTGAGCATCGCCGACAATGGTCGCGGCCTGCCGATCGAGGGTCGCGAGCGTCTCACCGAGCCTTATGTGACGACGCGGGCCAAGGGCACCGGCCTCGGTCTCGCGATTGTCAAAAAGATCATGGAAGATCATCACGGGGAATTGCTGTTGGAAGATCGGGAGGGCGGCGGCGCTTGCGTGCGCTTGGTGTTCACTCGAAGCGCCGCGGCGGAGGAAGTAAAACCTGCTCCAGTGAGGGCGGCTCATGGCGCATGACGTTTTGGTTGTCGACGACGAGAAAGACATCCGCTCGCTCATTTGCGGCATTCTGAATGACGAGGGGTATGAGACACGCGGCGCCGCCAGCAGCGGCGAAGCGCTAGCGGCGATCCGCGCGCGACAGCCGTCGCTGGTGATCCTCGATATCTGGTTGCAGGGCAGCGAGCTCGACGGGCTCGAGATCCTGAAAATCGTCCGGCGCGACACCCCCAATGTGCCGGTGTTGATGATCAGCGGCCACGGCACCATCGAGACCGCCGTTGCCGCCATCAAGATCGGAGCCTACGATTTTATCGAAAAACCGTTCAAGACCGACCGGCTTCTGCTGTTTGTCGAGCGCGCCATCGAGGCGGCGCGGCTCAAACGCGAGAACGAGGAACTGCGTCTGCGCGCCGGCGGCGACGAGGAATTGACTGGAGCCTCGACCAAGATATCGCAGCTGCGTCAGATCATCGATCGGGTCGCGCCGACGGGTAGCCGAATTCTGATCAGCGGTCCCGCAGGCGCGGGCAAGGAAGTGGTGGCGCGTCTCGTCCATAAGCGCTCGCGGCGGGTCGAGGGTCCGATGGTGGTGGTGAACAGCGCCCGGCTCGCGCCCGAGCGTTTCGAGATCGAGCTGTTCGGCGCCGAAACCGGCGCCGCCGGGCCCGACAGTCCGCGCACCATCGGGCTCTTCGAACAAGCGCATGGCGGCACCCTGTTTCTCGACGAGGTCGCTGACATGCCGCCCGAGACGCAGGGCAAGATCGTACGCGCCTTGCAGGATTCGACCTTCAACCGTGTCGGCGGCACCAGGGTCACGGTCGATGTCCGCGTCATCGCCTCGACCAGCCGCGAGCTGCCGCTCGAGATCGCGGCGGGCCGGTTCCGCGAGGATCTCTATTATCGCCTCGCCGTGGTGCCGATCATCGTGCCGCCGCTGGTCGAACGACGGGAAGACATCCCGCTGCTCGCCGGTCATTTGATGCAGCGCGCGGCCACGGCCGCTCGTCTTGTGCCGCGGGCCTTCGGCGACGATGCTCTGGCGGCACTGCAATCCTATGATTGGCCGGGCAATGTCAGGCAATTGCGCAATGTGATGGAGTGGCTCTTGATCATGGCGCCCGGCGAAACGCATCAGCCGATCCGCGCCGACATGCTGCCGGCGGAAATCGGGGGCAGCGGCCGGACGGCGCGCGGCGATCGCGCCGCCGAAATGATGAGCCTGCCGCTGCGCGAGGCCCGGGAAATGTTCGAGCGCGACTATCTTCTGGCGCAGGTCAGCCGCTTCGGCGGCAATATTTCGCGGACCGCGGCCTTTATCGGCATGGAGCGTTCGGCACTGCACCGCAAGCTCAAGTCGCTGGGCCTGTCGGAGCCCGAGCAGCGGTCGGCGAGCATTGGCGAACAGGCGGCGCCAATGGATATCCAGGCCGATGCCTAGACGCGTCGTCGGGCGTCCGGCGCCGGCCGCCATGGAGCCACTTACACCGGAACCATCCGCTCTTGTGGCGCCAAGGGGAGCGCCGGCCCGGGATTGGCAAGCCCGGGGCGGCAACGAGCAGCGCCGGGCGTGCCGCACGCAGCGGCGTTGAGTCGCTTCGATCTGCCGGTGAACACCAACCGCTGATGTCCCGCATCGCCTACGTCAATGGCCGCTACCTCCCGCACCGGCTGGCGCGCGTTCATGTCGAGGATCGCGGCTTTCAATTCGCCGACGCGGTCTACGAGGTGATCGCCATCCGCCGCGGCGCTTTCGTCGATGAGGACCGCCACCTGGCGCGGCTGACGCGGTCGCGCGGCGTGCTCGCATTGGCGGCGCCGATGTCGGAAGCGGCGCTCAAACTGGTGATCCGTGAGACGGTACGGCGCAATCGGGTCGGCGACGGCATCGTCTATCTCCAGCTGTCCCGCGGCGCCGCACCGCGCGACTTTGCATTTCCGGCGCATACCCGGCCCAGCCTCGTCATCACCGTACGACACATGCGCATCGCCGATCCGCGCCTCGTCGCAGAGGGTATCGCCGTCATCACGGTGCCGGATCAGCGTTGGAAGCGGCCCGACGTCAAATCCGTTTCGCTATTGCCCAACGTGCTGGCGAAACAACGGGCGAAAGAAGCGGGCGCCTATGAGGCTTGGCAGATCGATGCGCAGGGCAATGTCAGCGAAGGCACCTCGTCCAATGCCTGGATCGTCAGCGCCGCAGACGAAGTGATCACGCGGCAGGCCGACACCAGCATCCTCAAAGGGGTCACCCGGATGGCGGTCTTCGACATTTTGGCGCGCAAGGGTCTGCGCCTGGTCGAGCGGCCGTTCAGCGTCGCCGAAGCAATGGCGGCACGCGAGGCGATGCTGACGAGCGCCACCAACGGCGTGCTGCCGGTCGTGCGCATCGACGGCGCGCCGGTTGGCGACGGCCGCCCCGGCCCCTTGGCGCTAAGCCTCGCGGCGGCCTACCGCGCCTTCATGGACGGCGAGGCATGACCCGTCCCCGCGCGGTGCTGTTCGACTGGGACAACACGCTCGTCGACAGCTGGGAGACGATCCACGAGGCGATGCGCCATTGCCTGACGCAAATGGGACGCGAGCCATGGAGCCTGGCCGAGGTCAAGGCGCGGACACGCCTCTCGCTGATCGAGGCGTTTCCACCCCTCTTCGGCGCCCGCTGGGAGGAGGCGCGGCAGCTTTACTTCGACCGTTTCCACGCGATCCATCTCGAGCGCATCAAGCCGTTGCCCGGCGTGCTGGCGCTGCTAGACGGGCTTGCGAAGCTCGGCGTGCCGCTCGCCGTCGTCAGCAACAAGACCGGCGCCACCCTGCGCCAGGAGGCCGAACATTTCGGCTGGACGCCGCGCTTCGCCAGGCTGGTGGGCGCCGGCGACGCCTCTGCCGACAAGCCGGCGGCGGCCCCGATCTTGATGGCGCTCGAAGCGACCGGCATTTCGCCCGGTCGCCATGTCTGGTACGTGGGCGACACCGGAATCGACATGCAATGCGCCGCCAATGCGGGATGCCACGGGGTGTTGCTGCACACGGCGGTGCCCGGCGATGCCGCCCTCGAACGATATACCCCGGCCCTAAGGTTCGATAATTGCAACGCTTTCCTGACCTATATCAAAGCCTTGTGATTTGGCGCCGGTATCCTATTTGCTATGTATCAACGAATGGCGGCACGGGACTCCCATAAGGGGAGGTCCCGCGCAGACCACGTGAATGAGGGGAATCCCCATGTCGTCGGAAAAATCACAGAACGTTCAGGATATATTCCTGAATAATGTTCGGAAAAACAAAACACCTGTCACAGTATTCCTGGTTAATGGCGTAAAGTTACAGGGAATCATTACCTGGTTCGACAATTTCTGCGTCTTGCTGCGGCGCGATGCGCACTCGCAGCTCGTCTATAAGCATGCCATTTCGACCGTGATGCCGGCGCAACCGATCCAATTGTTTGAAGGCGGCAAGGAACCTGAACAAGACTAACGCGCACGATGCCGTAGCGACCGCGGCTCCCGCTCCTCCCTGCTTGGTGCTTCACCCCTATTTGCGGACCGCCGCCGGCGCCGCGGGCATGCGCACGCCGCAAGCGCGGCTCGACGAGGCGGTCGGACTGGCTGGCGCGATCGATCTGCAAATCGTCCACAAGGCGGTGCTGCCGGTGCGGCAGTGGCAGCCCTCATCCCTGATCGGTCAAGGCGGGGTCGAACATCTGGCGCAAATCATCGAGCAAAAGCGCATCCAGGTTGCCGTGATCGACGCGACCGTTTCGCCGGTCCAGCAGCGCAATCTGGAGCGCGCCTGGAAATGCAAAGTCATCGACCGCTCCGGCCTGATCCTAGAAATTTTTGGTGAACGAGCGCGCAGCCATGAGGGCCGGCTGCAGGTTGAACTCGCGGCGCTGACCTATCAGCGCTCGCGGCTCGTCAGGTCCTGGACCCACTTGGAAAGGCAGCGCGGCGGTTTCGGCTTCTTGGGTGGTCCCGGCGAAAGCCAGCTCGAAATGGACCGGCGCCTGATCGGCGACCGCATCTTCAAGTTGAGGCAGGAGATCGACGGCGTCAGGCGCACCCGCAACCTGCAACGCCAGGCGCGCCAGCGCGTGCCGTATCCGGCGATCGCGCTCGTGGGCTATACCAATGCCGGAAAATCCACCTTGTTCAATCGGCTGAGCCGCGCCTCGGTGGCGGCCGCTGACCAGCTGTTCATGACACTCGACCCGACGGTTCGCGAGATCGTACTGCCTTCGGGCCGCAAGGCGATCCTCTCCGACACGGTCGGTTTCATTTCCGATTTGCCGACGCAGCTCGTGGCGGCGTTCCGCGCCACGCTCGAGGAAGTCACCGAAGCCGATCTCATCGTCCATGTCCGTGATCTGCATCATCCCGACAGCGAAGCGCAGCGCGCCGACGTCCACGCCGTTCTCGAAGAGTTGGGGCTCGGCTCGCACCTCCAGAACGCCACCGTTGAGGCGCTGAACAAGATCGACCTGCTCGATTGCCAGCAGGGCTTGGCGCTCGAACAGCGACAGCGGCGCAACGGCGCGGCGGCAAAATCGGTTGCGGTCTCGGCGGCGACGGGCGATGGCTGCGATCGATTGCTGGCGCTCATCGATGCCTGCCTCGCGAGCGATCGCGAGCTGGTTGAGCTCGATGTGCCGGTGAGTGACGGCGCCGGGCTCGCCTGGCTTTACGCCCATGGCGAGGTGCTGCGCCGGGTCGACGGCGAGGCGGCCGCGCACCTCGCGGTGCGACTGTCGCCGGCGGATCTCGGTCGATTTCGGAACCGGGAATTACGCGATTGAAACGTCGCTAAGGGGCGGATTTTCTGTGAGAATCATAAATTCGATTTAACTTTATTCAACCGCCGAAGCACCGCTAAATGCCCGACAGCGGCTTTGCCGCGCCGCCCGCTCAACCCCCTTGGCGGGCGAAGACCCCTGGGTGGCTCCGCCCGCTATCCATCCTCCATGATGGCGGGCGGGGCGCCTTCGTTTTCGTGCAGATATAAGAGCTTAGATGCTATTCCTCAGCTGCGATGGGATTGCGCAGCCGGCCGATTCCGGAGGCCTCGACTTCAACAACATCACCCGGCTTGAGCCAGCGCGGCGGATCGAAGCGTACCCCTGCTCCGGTTGGCGTCCCCGTTGAGATGACGTCGCCCGGCCGCAAGGTCATGAAGGTCGACACGTAACTGATCAGATCGGCGAAGCCGTAGATAAGATTGGCAGTGACGTCGTGCTGGCGCCGCTCGCCATTGACGAAGGTCGATAGCGTCAGGGCGCTCAAGTCGGCGATCTCGTCGGCGGTCACCAGCCACGGCCCCATCGATCCGCTGGCATCGAAGTTTTTGCCCTGGGTCACGTTGAATTTGCCGTGACGCGTCCAGTCGCGGATGGTGCCTTCCTGGAAACAGGCAAGGCCAAAAATATGCGCGTTTGCCGCGCTCTTCGCAATGCGCCGGCCCGGCTTACCGATCACCAGTGCGATTTCGCCTTCGTAATCGAGCTGGCTCGATTCGGGCGGCCGCAAGATTGGCTCGTTGTGCGCCACCAGCGATTCACGGGTGCGGAAGAACATGCTCGGATATTTCGCGGCTTCGCTGCCATCTTTGTATTCGGCGTTGCGGTCGCCGTAATTGACGCCGATGCACAAAATCTTCTCCGCGTCCGGAACCGGAATTCGATAGCGCAGCGCCGACAAGGCCACGTCGCCCGAAGCGCGCTCCACCTCATCGCGCAAAACCGGCAGCGCATCGTGCGCGATGGCGTCGCGCAAGCCGGCATATCGCGTCTTCAATCGCGCGCCGAGATCGACGACGGCGTCGCCCTTGACCGCGCCCCAGGAATCCGTGCCATGAGCCGTGTAAGACAAAAGCCGCATGTATCGATCCTAAGCTTGGTGCCCAACGCAGACAACCGTCGAGCTTTGCGCCCGGCGCGCGCCCCTCGCGTGCCGTGATCCGCAGCATTGCGCATGATCGGGGCGCTCGCCAAGGGGGATTCGCTCGTCATCCGTTTCATCCCGGTCGGATCGGTTGGCGTTGGCGCCTGCACTCGTGAAGTGGAGAGGCGATTTGATCATGGCTGGCGGCTCTTGATATAAACGCATGTTCGACCATAGCCCCGCCGCTTCCCGCGGCGTCAACGGACCCGCAATGAGCCTCTATTACGTGCAAAAGCTGCTCTACAATCTCAATCGTGAGCCGGCGATGCAGCGCGATTTCAAGGCCGATCCGATGCGCGTCATGGCTGATTATGATCTCACCGCTGAGGAAAAAAAGGCGCTCACGGACGCCGACATCGGCTTGCTTTACGTCTTCGGCGTCAATGGCCAGCTGCTTATGCATTTTGCCGCGCTGCTCGGCATCGCGTGGGACGATTATCTCGAAGCCATGCGTGAAGGTGTCCGTCGGCATGGGCCGGTGCGCGCCGGAATCTACGCCTTGGTGGAGGAATAATTGGCGCTCGTGTTTGCCGGCATCTGCAGCCACGCTCCGGGCATCGTCAATCGCGCCGAGCGCGTCGAAGCCAGCCGGCGCGAGGCACTTTATGACGCCTATGGACGGATGGGGCGCGCCATCAGGGACAAGTCTCCGGATGTGCTGGTTGTCATCGGCGCCGAGCATTTCGGCAATTTCTTCATGAACAACATGCCGGCCTTCGCCATGGGCATGGCCGATTACTACGAAGGCCCGATCGAGGATGAAGGGTGGCTCAAGATCAAGCGCCGCCGCGTCGCCGGCAATCGCGACCTCTCGGAGCGTCTCATTGCGCGGGTGATGGATGAGGTCGATGTCGCCTATTGCGAGGAGTGGAAGCTCGATCATGCCATTATGGTGCCCCTCCATTTTCTTACGCCCGACTACCGCCTGCCAATTGTGCCCGCCAACATCAATTGCCAAGGTCCGCCGCTGACGCCGCTCCACCGCGCCTATCGCTTCGGAGAGGCGCTGCGCCGCGCCGCCGAGGCGGTGCCGGAACGCATCGCCATCATCGGCACGGGCGGCATCTCGCATTGGCCGGCGACGCCGAATTCAGGAAAGATAAACGAGGCCTGGGACCGCGATTTCCTGGCCCGGTGGGCGGGCGGCGACAAGGCGGCAATGTTGTCCTACAGCGATGCGGCAACCTACCGCGATGCCGGGCAGGGCGGTTTCGAAATTCGCACCTTCATCGCCATCGCGGGCGTTGCCGCTGAGCGCAAAGGTGAGATCTGGCACTACGACGCTATCAGTCCGTTCGCTGTCGGCTGCACCATCGGGGTTATGAACCTCGCGTGACGACCCCATTGCACGCGCCGGTCGGAGTTAAACCGGTCGGGCGGGTTGCGGAGAGGCGGTCCGGAGGTTGTGCATCGTAGAGAATGAAGCATTTCGCCACGGATTGCGTCGGCGCCTCACCCTTCAACGCGCGTCCGTTGGCCAAAATTGTCCGCGTCCGAAAATGGCGAGACGCCAGGGGTGGATCGGCGCATGATCGCCCCATGCCGCTCGACCCCGATATTTGCTATCGCGCCGTGGTCGCCCGCGATCCGCGCTTCGATGGTCGTTTCTTTGTTGCCGTGAGCACCACCGGCATCTATTGCCGGCCGATCTGTCCCGCGCGCACGCCGCATCGCGACCACGTCACCTTCTATCAGACTGCCGCCGCGGCACAGGAAGCGGGCTATCGCGCGTGTTTGCGTTGCCGCCCCGAGACCGCGCCAAATGTCGGCGCCTGGCGCGGCACATCCAACA
The DNA here is from genome assembly GCA_030041335.1 of Alphaproteobacteria bacterium. Lineage (GTDB taxonomy): Bacteria > Pseudomonadota > Alphaproteobacteria > ATCC43930 > CGMCC-115725 > JAATGI01. The sequence continues at coordinate 14,999 of JASHOB010000153.1, forward strand.
CCGTGAGCCGGGCGCTGGCGCTGATTGAAAACGGCGCGCTTGATGGCGACAATGTCGAGGCACTGGCCGGACGAGTCGGTGTCGGTGGCCGGCAATTGCGCCGCTTGTTCCAGGAACACCTTGGTGCCTCGCCCGTGGCGGTGGCCCAGACGCGGCGCATTCTGCTGGCGAAGCAACTCATCCACGAGACCGGTCTGTCGATGACCGAGGTGGCGCTGGCGGCGGGCTTCGGCAGCGTGCGCCGGTTCAACGATATTTTCCGCCAACTTTACCGCCGTCCACCCCGGACCTTGCGGCGGCGCGGCTTCGCGCGCGATGGCTCGGCGATCGAGTTGACCCTGGCATACCAGCCACCCTACGACTGGGACGCCATGATCGGCTTTCTCGCGGCGCGCGCTATTCCCGGCGTCGAGAGGGTGACGTACGCCATCTATCGCCGCACCTTTGCCAGCGGCACCATCACGGTGTCGCATGAACCAGAACGACGCCGGTTGCGCGTCGCGGCGCGGCTCGACGATGTTGGCGTCCTGCCGTTAATCCTGCCGCGGGTGCGCCGCGTCTTCGATCTCGATGCCGATCCCGAGGCCATTGCCCAGTGTCTCTCGCGTGATCCGCTGTTGGCGCCGCTCCTGGCCCAACGTCCGGGGCTGCGTCTGCCGGGTGCGTGGGATGGTTTCGAGATGGCGGTTCGTGCCGTAATCGGCCAGCAAATCACGATCGCCGGCGCGCGAAGCCTCCTTGGCAAACTGGTCGCCCGCTACGGCGCGAACGTCCCCGGCGCAGGGGACGGCCTCGCGCACGTCTTTCCGACACCCGAACGGCTCATCGGTAAAGACCTTGCGGCGCTCGGCATGCCTCGTGCCAGGGCCGTCGCGATCGCGTCTCTGGCGCAGGCGGCGCTGGTCGATCCGGCGCTCTTCGAGCGTGGCGCCAGCCTCGAGGAAGCGGTCACCAAATTGTGCGCGGTGCCGGGCATCGGCAACTGGACCGCCCAGTACATCGCGATCCGTGCCCTGCGCGAGCCCGATGCGTTCCCCGCTTCCGATATCGGCCTGTTGCGTGCGCTGGCGGCGAACGGTGTACGGCCGAGACCGCAGGCGGTGACGGCGCGCGCCGAGGCGTGGCGGCCGTGGCGTGCCTACGCCGCGCAACATCTGTGGACTCACGATGTCGCGTTGTCTCCCGTGCGACAGGAGAGGAAAATTGAAACTCACGCTCGAAAAATTGCCGTCGCCGATCGGAACTATTCTGCTCGTTTGTGACGGCGAGGCGATTCGCGCGCTCGATTTCGAAGATTTCGAGCCGCGCGTCATGCGGCTGTTGCGACACCATTGCGGCGATTTCGAGCTGGTGAGCGGCAAGGCGCCACGCGCCATCGCTGCGGCAATCGGCAACTACTTCGACGGCGATATCCGTGCCACCGACAAGCTACCGACGGTGACTCGCGGCACCGATTTTCAGCGCAAGGTGTGGGCGGGGTTGCGCAAGATTCCTGCCGGCAAGACCTGGAGCTACGGCGATCTGGCCAAGCATATCGACCGTCCCCGGGCATGCCGGGCTGTCGGTCTTGCCAACGGCAGCAATCCGATTGCCATCGTGGTGCCCTGCCACCGGGTCATCGGTGCGAACGGTACGCTTACTGGCTATGGCGGCGGCATGTCGCGCAAGCGCTGGCTGCTTCGTCATGAAGGCGTGACAATTGCCTAGGAGGGCCCAATGGGTGCCAACCCACACCATGCCGACAAGTTCCACGCGTTGCACCGCGACTTCTTGATTCTGCCCAACGCCTGGGACCCCGGCAGCGCTCGCATCATCGAAACTTGCGGTGCCACCGCCGTCGCGACCACCAGCTCGGGTCTGGGGTGGAGTTGCGGCTATCCCGACGGCAACGCGATTCCAGTCGAGGTGTTGGCTAGGGCAACCGCCAGTATCGCGCGTGTCATTTCCGTGCCGCTGTCGGTCGATATCGAGGGCGGCTATGCCCGCGATGCAGAGACCGTCGGCAAGAATGTGGCGGTCATCCTCGATAGCGGTGGCGTCGGCATCAACATCGAGGATGGGAATGATCCGCCCGATTTGATGATCCGCAAGATTTCGGCGGCGCGCCGAGCGGGAGAGCACGCCGGCGTGCATCTGTTCATCAATGCGCGTACCGATGTTTATCTTCATGCATTGGTGGCCAAGGACCGGATGCTTGCGGAGAGCGTCGAGCGCGCGGCGCGCTATCGCGAAGCGGGCGCCGACGGAATCTTCGTGCCTGGCGTGACCGAACCCGATTCGCTCCGTGCCATCGCCCAAGCCGTGGCGCCGCTGCCGCTCAATGCCATGGTGCGCCCAGACCTGCCGCCGGCGGCGGCGTTGAAGAGCTTCGGCGTGCGGCGCCTCTCGGCCGGCGGCGCGATCGCGATGAGCGCGTTGAGCTTGACGCGAAAGCTTGCTGCCGAATTCCTAGCCAGCGGCGATTCCCGCGCGCTATCCGCCAATATCGAGGGCGTGACCTATCCAGGGCTTAATGCCCTATTCAAGAAGTAGCGGCACATCCCGATGGGGTGCGCGACCCTGCCGGGCCGCGCCGTTCCTTTAATCACTGAGATCGATAATTTTGGTGGGGGAGTTTGCGGCGAGCGGGACCTCGCGCCGCGTCGTGGCCCTCCGCCGAGGCACGTCGCCAGCTCGGGCACCGGTCACCGTCTCATCCCTTGATGAATGCCAGAAGGTCCTGATTGATCGTGTCGGCCTGCGTGGTGAGCATGCCATGCGGGAAGCCTGGGTAGAGTTTGAGAGTGGCGTTCTTGAGAAGCTTGACCTGGAGCAGGGCAGCCCCTTTGTATGGAACGATCTGGTCGTCGTCCCCCTGCATGACGAGCGTTGGCACCTCGATGCTTCTAAGGTCCTGCGTGAGGTCCGTTTCAGAGAACGCCTTGATACCGTCGTAATGGGCCTTGGCTCCACCCATCATGCCCTGGCGCCACCAATTCTCGATCGCACCATCGAGCCGCGTGGCGCCCGGTCGGTTGAAACCGTAGAACGGGTTGGCAGCGATATCGCGGTAAAACTGGGCGCGGTTGGCGGCCAGGCTTTTCCGAAAGCCGTCGAACAACTCGATCGGCAGGCCATCGGGGTTATTCGGCGATTTCACCATGATCGGCGGTACAGCAGACATCAACACCGCCTTGGCGACCCGCCCCTTGCCGTGGCGTGCGACATAGCGGGTGACTTCGCCGCCGCCGGTGGAGTGCCCGATATGGACAGCGTCGTGAAGGTCGAGATGCTCGACGACTGCGGCCGCGTCGGCAGCGTAATGGTCCATGTCGTGCCCGTCTGACACCTGGCTGGAGCGTCCATGACCGCGACGGTCGATGCCGATCACGCGATAGCCGCGCTGGACGAAGAACAGCATTTGGCTATCCCAGTCGTCGGCGCTGAGCGGCCAGCCATGATGGAAGACTACCGGTTGGCCGTGGCCCCAGTCCTTATAGAAGATCTGGACGCCATCCCCGGTGGTGACTGTGCTCACGATCGTGCCTCCTCTTCTTGTGATGCCGAGCGTAAAAAATAGAATTTGAGCGAGCGCTTTCCGCGGCCGCACAGGTGTTGGCACCTCGTGGCCAGGCCGAGCGTGCGGGTTCGCTGCATCGGCTCGTTCAAATCCGTCACCCCCGAGGCTTCGGCTCGAGTGCTATGCAGCGAAAGCGTTAGGATGGCGTGGGCGAATGGACGCCCCACACGTCATCGGGTGTCGCGCCGCGGCGCTGCCCCCTATTTGACCAATGATCCCTGCGGGCCGAGCGCTGCCGCGGCATCCATGTCCCCGAGGATGCGCTGAAAACGCTCTTCGATAACTGTTCTCTCGGTGGCATGCGAGAAGATGAACAGCTGACCGTTCTCGATACCCCTCTTGACGCGGAGACCGGCCTCGTGCGGATCCATACCGGCCCGATTGCGCTCTTGCATGGTAGCGATGTGCTCGGCGGCGCGGACGTCGAGCCTTGCGTCGATCGGCCCGCCGAAGCGCGCCGGCCGATTGCGACCGTTATTCGGCATGTTGCTGCGGATATTGTTGGGACAGAACACGCTGATGCCGATATTGGTGTCGGCCAATTCTCTGGCCAGCTGCTCGCTTAGCCCAACGATGGCGTATTTGGTCGCCGTGTAGGGACCGCCGGCGATACTGGCACGCATTCCCGCCATCGATGATGTCGACACGATGTGGCTTGGCTCGCCATGTGCCTTCATATGCGGCACGAAACACTGCAGGCCGTGGATCATGCCCATCAAGTTGACGCCGATGGTCCACTCCCAATCGCTGTCCGCAATTTCCCAGGTAGGGCCGGTGCGCGCCACACCCGCGTTGTTGCAGAGGAGATGGACCTTTCCGAATGCAGAGAAGGCGCGATCCGCGGCGCTCCCAAAGGATTGCCGGTCGGCCACATCGCACTCGACGCCCAATGCTTGGGCGCCGCGCGCGTTAAGGCTGCTGACGGCCGTTCGCAGTGCCGGTGCTTCGATGTCGGCGATGACGATGTTCATACCCGCCTCGGCAAAAGTCTGTGCGAGACCCAAGCCGATGCCGCTGGCGCCACCGGTGATGAAAGCCGTCTTTCCCTTGAAGTCGCGCATGGCGTTTCCCTTTAATCGTAAGCGGCAACCGTGACTCGGAAGCGGTTTAAGACCATATCGACAGGTGTCGCCGGTAACAAGGTCGCGACCCGCAAAACCCAATACAGTTGTCGCGGAAAGGCGATGCATGACCGGCCCTGCGCAAGGCCGCGGCGGATAATCGCCGCCGCACGGTCTGCGCTCATCATCAGCGGCTGCGGGCCATTTTCGCGTGCCGCCATCGGCGTATCGACATTGCCGGGCAGGATGATCGCCACTTCGATCCTGTCGTCGCGCAGCCAGGCGCGCATCGCATCGGCGTAGGCCAAAAGCGCGGCCTTGCTGGCGCAATAACCTGGCATTGAGGGCAAGCCCCGAACTCCGGCAAGCGAACTCACCAAGGCGACCTGACCGCGACGGCGGCGTCGCATCGCCGGCAGCGCCGCATGCAGCGTGTAACATGCCGCCAGAAAATTAGTGTCGATGAGGCGTCGTACTTCCTCGATGCTTTCTTCGACGCCATCGTGATGCCCGCCAGTGATGCCGGCATTGGCGATGACCAGGTCGATCGGATGGCTCGCTTCAACTTCGGCGACCCAGGCGGTCACCGCCGCTTGGTCGCGAAGGTCGAGCGCGCGCTCCAGCACGTTGGCGCCGGCTGCGATCGCGGCCGCGCTCGCGGCGCCGAGCTTTTGTCTGTCGCGACCGGTCAATGCGAGTGTCACGCCGGGCCGCGCATAGGCCTTTGCCAACGCCGTGCCGATGCCGCCGCTGGCGCCGGTGATCAACACCGAAGAAGGGTTTCGCATAACGTCGCGATCTTGGTTGGTCGACACCGCGCAGGCAAGTAGGGCCGGCATCGAGGTCGGGACCGATCAACGGCGCGTTCCGCGCTTTTGTCAAAAGATGGAAACCCCGGGGACCCCACCTGGCAATGATCGTCGGGGGTCGGTTGAGATCGCTGATCCCGGGCCATTGGGTCCCGTGTCCTAATTCGCACACCTGACGCCATGGCGGCAGAAGTGTCTTTGAGCCTGCGCACGCCAGAGCAATTGGCGGAGCAGACGTCAAAATGAGCGAAGCGCCCAGTCCCCGCGAGATTGAAGAGGCTACATCTCGCCCCCAAGGATGAATTCACCGGATCGCCGGTAGCATTTGCGCACCCGACGGCCGCGTGCCGCGCGAAACCATCGTCAGTGCCTGGCACATAGAAGCTGCTGGCAAGATCGTCGGCGACTTCGTTCCCGGCCCAAAATACGACGCCTGAAATGGCACGCGGCGAATGCAAAAGCGGACACTACGAGCCATTGTGGATAGCTGACAAACCTGTGCCAAATCTGGTACAGTTTTTTGTTTTCTCGCCATTTCGACCGAAACGATCGGGTTTGCCGCGATGTCCTCTGTTGTCACTGCCGCTTCGACCCTGTTGGCGCATGGCCATTTCGCCGAGACGCTAGCCGAGCACGATCCCGAGGTTGCCGCCTCGATCGACCGAGAACTGGGTCGTCAGCGGCACCAGATCGAGCTGATTGCGTCGGAGAACATCGTGTCACGCGCAGTCTTAGAGGCGCAGGGCTCGGTGCTGACCAACAAATATGCCGAGGGCTATCCGGGCCGACGTTATTACGGTGGCTGCGAATTCGTCGACGAGGTCGAAACCATCGCGATCGCGCGCGCGAGAAAACTGTTCAACTGCGCTTTCGCCAATGTGCAGCCGCATTCGGGCGCCCAGGCGAATGCGGCGGCGTTCTTTGCCTTGTTGCAGCCCGGAGACACCGTACTGGGCATGGATCTGGCCGCCGGCGGGCATCTGACGCACGGTGCGTCGTTCAATATGTCAGGCAGATGGTTTAGGGGAACGCATTACGGCGTATCCCGCGACACCGCTCTCATCGATTATGACGAGGTCGAGCGCATCGCCAGGGCCGAGCGACCGAGGCTCGTCATCTGCGGCGGATCGGCCTATAGCCGCATCATTGACTTTGCCAGATTCCGCCATATCGCTGACGCGGTCGGCGCCTATCTCATGGTCGACATGGCGCATTTCGCCGGGCTGGTCGCGGGCGGACTCTACCCCAGTCCATTGCCCCACGCCCATGTCGTGACGACGACAACGCATAAGACGCTGCGCGGGCCGCGCGGCGGTTTGATCGTCAGCAGCGACGAAGAGATTGGCAAGAAGATCAACGCCGCGGTGTTTCCCGGGCTGCAAGGTGGGCCGTTGATGCACGTCATCGCCGCCAAGGCGGTCGCCCTTGGCGAGGCGTTGCAGCCGGCGTTCGCGGCTTATGCCAAGGCGGTGGTGGATAACGCCAAGATGCTAGCGGGCACGCTGGCCGAGCGCGGTTGCGCGATCGTCTCTGGTGGCACCGACGGCCATCTCATGCTGGTGGATCTGCGGCCGAAACAGCTGACTGGCCGCGCCGCCGAGCTGTCGCTCGAAGGGGCCGGGATCACCTGCAACAAGAACGGCATTCCGTTTGATCCGGAAAAACCGACGGTCACTTCGGGCATCCGTCTTGGTAGTCCGGCAGCGACGACGCGCGGTTTCGGCCAGGCCGAATTCCGCCAGACCGGGGAAATGATCGCCGAAGTGCTTGACGGGCTGGCGGCGAACGGGGCGGAAAGGAATCACACGGTCGAGGGGGAGGTGCGGCGCAGGGTTGCGGCTTTGTGTTCGCGTTTCCCGGTCTATCCCGAAGCGTGATGCGCGAGGAGGGGGAGCATGCGTTGCCCGTTCTGCGGATTCGAGGATACCCAGGTCAAGGATTCGCGACCAACCGACGATCGTGCCTCGATCCGGCGGCGGCGCCTCTGCCCAAATTGTGCCGCGCGCTTCACCACCTTCGAGCGGGTACAGTTGCGCGAACTGACGGTGGTAAAGAAAGACGGCGAGCGGGAGCCCTTTGATCGCGACAAACTGGCCCGCTCGCTCTTCATCGCGCTGCGCAAGCGGCCGGTGGAGTCCGAGCGCATCGAGCGCGTCATCAATTCCATCGTGCGCCAGCTCGAGAGCTCCGGCGAAAGCGAGATCCCCAGCGAGCAGGTCGGTGCCTTGGTGATGGAGGCCTTGGCGCAGCTCGATCAAGTCGCCTACGTCCGCTTCGCTTCGGTCTATCGCAATTTCCGCGAGGCCAAGGATTTCGGTGAGTTCATCGGCCGCATCACCGCGGATGCCGACGATTGATCGCGCCCGCCGGGCGCCCTCAAATGAGTGACTGGCAGCATATGAACGCCGCGCTGACCCTGGCGCGGCGCGCGCTGGGGCTGACCGCGCCGAACCCCGCGGTGGGCTGCGTCATCGCCAAGGACGGACGCGTCGTGGGACGCGGCTGGACCCAGCCCGGCGGGCGTCCCCATGCCGAGACCGAAGCGCTCGACCGTGCCGGCACCCTCGCCGACGGCGCCACGCTTTACGCGACGCTCGAGCCCTGCAGCCATCATGGCGCGACGCCGCCCTGCACCGACGCCATCGTTGCCGCCGGCATCGTCCGTGTCGTCGCCGCGATGGAAGATCCCGATCCGCGCGTCAGGGGCAGCGGCTTCGCCCGGCTGCGCGCGGCCGGAATCGCGCTCGAGATCGGGCTCGGGGCCAAAGCGGCAGCGGAAATCAACGCGGGCTTCCTGCTGCGCGCCGCCAGCGGACGGCCGCTTCTGACCCTCAAACTTGCCTCGACCCTCGACGGCAAGATCGCGATGGCGTCTGGCGAAAGCCGGTGGATCACGGGCGAGCCGGCGCGACGCCGCGCCCATCTGCTGCGAGCGCGCCACGACGCGGTGATGATCGGTATCGGCACCGCGATCGCGGACGATCCCGATTTGACTTGCCGTCTGCCGGGCATCGTCAAGCGGCATGCGCGACGGATCGTGATTGATCCGGGCTTAAGGCTGCCGTTGACGTCGCGTCTCGTGGTCGACGCGGCGCAGCTCCCGACCTGGATCATAACCCGCGACAGCGGCGACGCGGCACGACAGGAGGGTTTTCGCGCCGCCGGCGTCGAACTGATCGAACTGCCCGGCACCGACGACGGCATCGACCTCGAGGTGGCGTTGCAGGCCCTCGGCAAACGCGGCCTTACCCGCATTCTGGTCGAGGGCGGCGCCCGCCTGGCGGCCGGCCTGTTGCGCCGGCAGTTGGTCGATCGTCTCGCCTGGTTCCATGCCCCCTCGGCAATTGGTGGCGACGGCATCGACGCCATCGCCGGCCTGGGCCAGCAAGAACTCGCGGAAATACCGCGATTCGAGCGCCTGACGGTCGAGCCGGTCGGCGAGGACGTACTGGAAACCCTGCGTCGCTCAGCCTAATTTATCTGTCGATGTTCACCGGTATCGTTACCGATGTGGGGGAAGTGCGCGCGGTTGAAAGGCGTGGCGATACGCGTTTCGCCATCGCGACCCGCTATCCCGCGAGCGAGATTGCGATCGGCGCCTCGATCGCCTGCTCGGGGCCGTGCCTCACCGTCACCGAAAAAGGCGAGGGCTGGTTCGCCGTCGATGCCTCGGCCGAGACGCTCGCCCGTACCACGGCCGCGACATGGCGCGAAGGGACGAAGCTCAATCTGGAGCGTGCGCTCAAGATCGGCGACGAGCTCGGCGGCCATTTGCTGACCGGGCATATCGACGGCGTGGTCACGATCGAAACGCGGCGTGTCGAAGGCGATTCGCTGCGCCTTACCTTCCGTGCGCCAGCACCTTATGATCGCGCCATCACCTCGAAGGGAGCTGTCGCACTCGACGGCGTCTCGCTCACCGTAAACGAGGTCGAGGGCGCGGTATTCGGAGTCAACATCATTCCACACACGCAGCGCGAAACCACGCTGAGCGCGGCCCGGCCGGGGGACCGCCTCAATCTGGAAATCGATTTGATCGCACGATATTTGGCACGCCTTCTTGGAAAGGACATCGCATGAGCTTCATCGAGGTGGTGTCGCCAATCGAAGACATCATCGACGAGGCGCGCAATGGCCGGATGTTCATTCTCGTCGATGACGAGGATCGCGAGAATGAGGGCGATCTCGTCATCCCCGCGCAGATGGCAACGCCCAATGCCATCAATTTCATGGCCAAGCACGGTCGCGGACTGATCTGCCTCGCCTTGACCAGGCAAAGGGTCGAGCAACTCGATCTCCAGCTGATGTCGCAAGCCAACGCTTCGCGCCTGCAAACGGCGTTCACCGTGTCGATCGAGGCGCGCGATGGCGTCACCACCGGGATCTCGGCTTCCGATCGCGCCCGCACCGTGTCGGTGGCGATCGATCCGACCAAGGGGGCCGGCGAGATCGTCACCCCCGGCCATGTCTTTCCATTGATGGCGCGGGACGGCGGCGTGCTCGTGCGCACCGGTCACACCGAGGCCGCAGTCGACATCGCCCGGCTCGCCGGTCTCAATCCCTCAGGGGTGATCTGCGAAATCTTGAACGACGACGGCACCATGGCGCGGCGTGACGATCTCATCGCCTTCGCCCAGTTCCACGGCCTTAAGATCGCGACCATCGCCGACCTGATCGCCTATCGACGCCGCCACGATCGCACCGTCGAGCGCACTTTCGATCAGCCGTTCGAGACGCTCTTTGGCGGCACCTTCCGAATGCTGGTCTACCGCAACAAGGTCAGCAACGTCGAGCACCTCGCCTTTGTCAAAGGCGATGTCTCCGGGCCGACACCGCCATTGGTGCGGATGCACGCGATGTCGATGATGGACGACATGTTCGGCAACGTGAAAAGCGGCCGCGCCGGACTGCTGCGCGCGTCCTTCGAGGCGGTAGCGAAGGCCGGGCGCGGCGTCGTCGTCGTACTGCGGGAACCGATGCCGTTGAACCTGACGGCGCGTGCCCACGAGGTCATCGTCGGCACGCCGCCGGCGTCCGGAACGCTGCGCGACTACGGCATCGGCGCGCAGATCCTGATCGATCTCGGTGTCCACGAAATGATCTTGTTGTCGAACACCGACCACAACATCATCGGGCTCGAGGGCTATGGATTGCGCGTGGTAGGGCGCGAGCCGATCGGCAAGCCGAGTGCGTGAGCGATGGCGACGACGCGAATACTGGTGGTCGAGGCGCGCTACTATACCGACATCGCCGATGAGCTGTTGCGCGGCGCCACCGCCGAGCTCGAACGGGCGGGGGCAGCCTGCGAGCGTGTCGCCGTGCCCGGCGCGTTCGAAATTCCGGCAGCGATCCAGTTCGCCCATTTGTCGGGCCGGGGCTTCGACGGTTACGTCGCGTTGGGCTGCGTCATTCGCGGCGAGACCAGCCATTACGATTTGATCTGTGCGGAATGTGCGCGGGGCTTACAGGATCTCGCTCTGCGCGAGCGGCTCGCCATCGGCTTCGGGGTGCTGACCGTCGAGAACGAGGCGCAGGCGCTGGCGCGGGCGCGAATCGACCAAAGGAACAAGGGCGGTGAGGCCGCACGCGCCTGTCTCGCCATGGTCGAACTCAAGCGGCGCTATGCCCAGGGTCAGCCATGAGCGCGGACGAGCCGCGTGCGGCAGCGACGATAAAGCGGAGTCGGGCGCGGCTCGCCGCCGTTCAGGCGCTCTACCAGCTCGATTTGAGCGACGTGCCGGCGGAGACCGTCATCGCCGAGCTGCGCGAGCGCGGCCACGATGAGGAAGGTCTGGGCGACGCCGACGACGCGCTGTTCACCGACATCGTGAACGGAGTCGTCGCCAACCGCGACAAACTCGACGGCTTGCTCGTGGAAATGCTGGCGCCCGACTGGAATGTGCCGCGATTAGAAGTCGTTCTGCGCGCGGTGCTGCGGGCCGGCGCCTACGAGCTGTTGGCGCGGCTCGAGGTTCCGGCTCGCGTTGTCCTGAACGAATATGTCGACATCGCGCACGCCTTTTTTGCGGGCAAGGAGCCGAAGCTGGTAAACGGCGTACTCGATCGCATCGGACGTCGCTTACGTCCCGGCGAGCTCCATGGCGAAGCCGCGGCACCTCGATGAGTTCGAGCGCATCGCGCGGTTTTTCGTACCACTGGCGGGACGAGGCGCGCTTGATCTTAAAGACGATGTTGCGCTGATCGATGGACCCGGCGGCACCGAGTACGTCCTCAGCACCGACGCCATCGTCGAAGGCGTCCATTTCTTTTCGACCGACCCGCCGGAGCAAATCGCGCAAAAGCTGCTGCGCGTGAATCTCTCCGATCTCGCCGCTAAGGGCGCCAAGCCCGTCGGTTATCTTTTGACCGTCGCGCTGACGAAAGCCGGTGACGAGACCTTCCTCAAAAAATTTTCTGCCGGCTTGGCCCTGGACCAGAAACGTTTCGGCATCGTGCTCCTCGGCGGCGACACGGTCCGCAGCAAGGGCGCAGCGGTACTGTCGCTGGCGGCGCTGGGCAAGGTTGCCGCCGGCGCGGCGCTGCTGCGCGGCACCGCCCGGGTCGGCGACACGCTCTTTATGTCGGGCACGCTCGGCGACGCCGCCCTCGGCCTCAAGGTGTTGAAGGGCGAGTTGCCGAGAATGGCGGTGCGCCACCGCGCCTACCTGGTCTCTCGCTACCGTCTGCCGCAACCACGGCTCGAGCTCGGCCGGAAGTTGGTTGGCATCGCCTCGGCGGCCATGGATATTTCCGACGGACTCGTGGCCGATCTCGGTCATCTCTGCGCCGCGTCCGGGGTAGGCGCGATCGTGGAGACCGCGCGGCTGCCCCTGTCCCTGGCCGCACGTGCCGCGCTGGCGCGCGATCGGACCTTGCTGGCGACGATCCTTGGCGGCGGCGACGACTACGAAATCCTGTTCACCGCGCCACCTTCGCAGCGCAGGCGGCTGGCGCGGTTGAGGGTCACCGAAATCGGACGCATCGCGGCCGCCCCGGACGTGACATTGCTCGATGGCGACGGCAAACCGATCGCCCTGGCGCGCGGCGGCTACCGGCATTTCTAGAACTTCCTGAACGTCGTTTAGGCGGCGCTAGCGGTGGTATACGCGTGCCCGTCGCGCGGCTTCCCCCGGGTTGCCTGAGCGTTCTTCTTCTGGCATGGTCCGCCGACTTTTCGGCGGGGGATCGCCAAAGCAACAATACACGGGACCAGAGAAAATGCAGATTGCCTATTGGGTTGTGATCGCTGGCGGCGTGCTGGCTTTGCTTTACGGCATTGTTACCAGCCGCACCGTGCTGGCCGCCAATGCCGGCACCGAGCGCATGCAGCAGATCGCGGCCGCGGTGCAGGAGGGCGCGCGCGCTTACCTTAATCGGCAATACCGCACGGTTGCCATTGTCGGCATCGTGATTTTTCTGATCCTGTTCTTCGCTCTCGGTTGGCGCACGGGCGTCGGCTTCGCGATCGGCTCGATCCTCTCCGCGTCCGCCGGCTATATCGGCATGAATGTCTCGGTGCGTGCCAATGTTCGGACCGCGCAAGCCGCGCGGGGCGGACTCGCGGCGGGCCTCGGCCTGGCCTTCAAGGCCGGCGCCATTACCGGCCTCTTGGTGGTCGGCCTCGGCCTACTCGGGGTCTCGCTCTATTACTATTTCCTGCGGGCGACGCTGCCGCCCAATAATCCGCGGCCGATCCTCGAGGCGCTGGTGGCGCTTAGCTTCGGCGCCTCGCTGATTTCGATCTTTGCGCGCCTCGGTGGCGGCATCTTCACCAAGGGTGCCGATGTCGGCGCCGACCTCGTCGGCAAAGTCGAGGCCGGGATTCCCGAGGACGATCCGCGGAACCCCGCGGTCATCGCCGACAATGTCGGTGACAATGTCGGTGATTGTGCCGGCATGGCTGCCGATCTCTTTGAGACCTACGCAGTCACCGTAGTTGCCACCATGCTGCTCGCCGCGATCTTTTTCGAGGGCGCCGCGCGCGAGGTCATGATGGGGCTGCCCCTCGTTATCGGCGCGGTGTGCATTCTCGCCTCGGTCGTCGGCACCTATTTCGTCCGTCTCGGTCCGGGCGGGAACATCATGGGCGCGCTCTATAAGGGCCTGATCGTCGCGGGCGTCGTGTCGGCGGTCCTGATTGCCGGGGTCATAGAGTGGCTGATCGGCTTCGCCGCGCCGGTGACGATGGCCAACGGCATCGCCACAAGCGGTGGGGGTCTGTTCCTGTGTGCGGTCGTCGGCTTGGCGGTAACCGGCCTGCTCGTCGTCATCACCGAGTACTACACCTCGACCGCCTATCGCCCCGTGCGCACCATCGCGACCAGCTCCACCACGGGCCACGGCACCAACGTGATTCAGGGCCTCGCGATTTCCATGGAAGCGACCGCGCTGCCGGTGCTGGTGATCGCCGCCGGGATCATCGTTGCCTACTTGATCGCCGGACTATTCGGAATTGCCGTTGCCGTGACCACGATGCTGGCACTTGCCGGCATGATCGTGGCCCTCGATGCTTATGGGCCCGTCACGGACAATGCCGGCGGCATCGCCGAAATGGCGGAATTGCCGGAGGAAGTGCGCGAATTCACCGACGCGCTCGACGCCGTCGGCAACACCACCAAGGCCGTGACCAAAGGCTATGCCATCGGGTCGGCGGGTCTGGCCTCGCTGGTGCTGTTCGACGCCTATACTCAGGACCTGCAGCATTATTTTCCGAACCTGCACGTCGGATTCACGCTGCAGAATCCCTATGTCATCATCGGCCTGTTCATCGGTGGCCTGCTGCCTTACCTGTTCGGCGCCTTGGGCATGACGGCGGTCGGCCGCGCCGCGGGGGCGGTCGTGATCGAGGTCCGCCGCCAGTTCAAGGAAATCCCCGGCATCATGGAAGGCACCGGCAAACCGGACTACGGCAAGGCCGTCGACATGCTGACGCGGTCGGCGATCAAGGAGATGATCGTGCCGTCGCTCCTGCCGGTGCTGGCGCCGATCGTGCTTTACCTGGTGATCTGGGCGATTGGCGGTCAGGCTGCGGCCTTCGCGGCTCTGGGCGCGATGCTGCTCGGCACCATCGTGACCGGCTTGTTCGTCGCCATCTCGATGACCTCGGGCGGCGGTGCTTGGGACAATGCTAAAAAATATATCGAGGAAGGCCATTACGGCGGCAAAGGTTCGGACGCACACAAGGCTGCCGTTACCGGCGACACGGTCGGCGATCCCTACAAGGACACGGCCGGCCCGGCGGTCAACCCGATGATCAAGATCACCAACATCGTCGCGCTTCTACTGCTGGCGATCTTGGCGGGCGGATAACCGGCCTAGCTCGTCAACTCGATCATGAGTTCGAGAGCGCGGCGGGTCGCCTGCGCGCGCACCGAATCGCGGTCGCCGGTGAACAGCCGGTGCTCGGTGACGACGGGTCCGCCTTTGCGCGAGGCGCCAAAATGCACGAGGCCCACAGGTTTCTCGGCTGAACCGCCGCCCGGTCCGGCGACGCCCGTCACCGAGACGGCGAGCTCGACCGGAGCGCGGTCGATGGCTCCCTCGACCATGGCGCGGGCCACCGGCTCGCTCACGGCGCCGAATTGGGCAATGAGCGCGGCCGGCACGCCGAGCAAATCGGTTTTGGCTGCGTTCGAATAGGTGACGAAGCCGCGTTCGACTACGTCGGACGAGCCAGCAATGTCGGTCAGTGCGGCAGCGATCATGCCGCCGGTGCAGGATTCCGCGGTGGCCAGCTTCCAGCTGCGGCGGCGGCACAAATCGAGCACGGTTTCGGCGAGCGTGCGGGTGTCCGTCATAGCGGCAGCCGCACGGTCGCGACAGCCTGCGCCGCCAGCCCCTCGCCGCGTCCGGTAAAGCCAAGTTTTTCGGTGGTGGTTGCCTTGATGCTGACGCGGCTGTAGTCGAGATCGAGGATCGCGGCGATGCGCGCCACCATCGCGGTGCGATAGGGCGCGATCCTGGGACGCTCGCAAATGAGGGTGACGTCGACATGGGCGATGGCGCCACCCCGCTGGCGCACCAGCTCCGCCGCGTGCCGCAGGAATCGCTCCGAAGAAGCGCCCTGCCATTGCGGATCGCTCGGCGGAAAATGCATGCCGATATCGCCTGCGCCCAAGGCACCCAGCACCGCGTCGGTCAATGCGTGGAGTCCGGCATCGCCGTCGGAATGACCGACAAGGCCATACTGGTGCGGGATCTTTACGCCGCAGAGCCAGAGATGGTCGCCCGGGCCGAAGGCGTGCACGTCGAATCCCTGACCGGTGCGGATGTCGCCCAAAGCGGCGGCGAGACGCCGCTCCGCGTCGCGCAAATCGTCTTGCGTCGTCACTTTAAAATTATCTTCGCTGCCGGCCACCAGGCGGACCGTGACGCCGGCGCGCTCGGCGACCGCGGCATCGTCGGGGAGATCGAGCCCCTGTGCCGCGCGATGCGCCTCCAGAATCTCGCGATAGTGGAAGCCCTGCGGCGTCTGCGCACGCCACAGATTGGCGCGCTCAATTGTCCCGGCGATCACGCCGTCGGCGGCACGCTTCACCGTGTCGCGCAACGCCAGCGCCGGAATGGCCCCGGGCGCCTGATCGAGGGCGCTCAGCACACGGTCGATCGTTTCCGCGTCAACCAATGGCCGCGCCGCATCGTGTATCAACACCCGACGCGGCGACAGTGCGGCGAGGCTCTCGAGGCCGAGCCTCACCGAATCCTGCCGGACCGCGCCGCCCGTGATCGGCGGCAACAGATCAAGGCCCTCGACAGCGTCGAGGTAGCGATCTCGATCCTCGGGATTGATCACGACACGCACGCCATCGACGGCGGCGTGACGCCGCAACCTTTCGAGCGAATGGCGCAGCACCACCATGCCGCCGAGCGGGAGATATTGCTTTGGCCGGGTCCCGCCAAAACGCGCGCCACGGCCCGCTGCGACGACCAAGGCGACACAATTCATGCTCATGGCGGGCAGCTTATCGGTATTAGTGGGAGGGCGAAAGTGATAGGGTCCGAATTGTTTGGGGGAGCGATGACGACAGTCACCGACCGGGCGGAACCAATCGAGCGCGCCAGCATCGACGAGTTGCGGGCGCTTCAATTGGCACGGCTCAAGGCCGTGCTGCGCCATGCCGATGAACATGTGCCGCATTACCACGCCAAGTTCGAGCAGGCTGGTGTCACTCCTGGTGATCTCCATACCTTCAGCGATCTCACGAAATTTCCGCTGACGAGCAAAGAGGACCTGCGCCTCAATTATCCCTTCGGCATGTTCGCCGTACCGATGCGCGATATCGTCCGCATCCACGCGTCGAGTGGCACGACGGGAAAGCCGACAGTGGCCGGTTACACCAAGAGCGACATCGAGGTGTGGGCCGGGTTGATGGCCCGCTCGATTCGGGCCGCCGGCGGCACACCGAACGATAAGATCCACGTCGCTTATGGCTATGGGCTCTTTACCGGCGGACTTGGTGCCCACTATGGCGGCGAGCATCTGGGCGCGGCGGTCATTCCGATCGGCGGCGGCAACACCGAGCGGCAAGTGCAACTGATCAACGATTTCAGGCCCGACATCATCATGGTGACGCCGTCCTACATGCTTGCCATTGCCGACGAGTTCGAGCGCCAGGGGCTGAGCGCCCGCGACTGCAGCCTGCGTGTCGGAATTTTCGGTGCCGAGCCCTGGAGTGAAGGCATGCGTGCCGAGATCGAGCACCGCATGGGGCTCGATGCGCTCGACATCTACGGACTGTCGGAAGTGATGGGTCCGGGCGTGGCGCAGGAATGTTTCGAGACCAAAGACGGCCCGACGATCTGGGAGGATCATTTTTATCCGGAGGTCATCGATCCGGAGACCGGAGAGCCCGTCGCCGATGGCGTCGCCGGCGAGCTGGTGCTGACGACGCTGACAAAAGAGGCGATGCCGCTCGTGCGCTTCCGCACGCGCGACCTGACCCGCCTGTTACCCGGCACCGCGCGGCCGATGCGCCGGATCGAGCGGGTAAGGGGCCGCAGCGATGACATGCTGATCATCCGCGGCGTCAACCTGTTCCCCTCCCAGATCGAAGCATTGCTCGCGCAGGAGCAGCGTCTCGCGCCTCATTATCTGCTGGAGCTGCACCGTCCGGACCGTCTCGACGAGCTCGTCGTCGTGGTCGAGATGCGTCCGGGCTTGAATTCGCATGACCATGCCGATATCGGCGGCAATGCCGAGCGTCTCATCAAGGCCTATGCCGGCGTGTCGGCGAGGGTACGCGTGGTCGCATCCGGCGCGCTCGAGCGGTCGCAAGGCAAGGCGAGGCGCGTGCTCGACCTGAGGCCGAAGCCGTGAGCGGCGTGCCGGCGACGCCACCGCCGGTGACCGGCGATTTTGCCGCGGATCGGCTCCGGCACACGGTTTTTTGGCAAGCGTGCGATCGCGCGCTCGATGAGCTGCCGAAAAAGGCCGTGCGTAGTGCCGAGGAGGCAACAGCCGCCGCCGCAATTCATGATGCCGCCCGCGCGGCACGCGAGCGGTTTCTCAAGGCGCATGTCGGCGCGCTCTATGCCGCGCTGACCCACGACTCGACCCGCTTCGTGCGCCTCGAGGAGCTGGTGTTCGCAGCGGCAGATTTGGTGCCTGGCCTCACCCCTTCGCGCGCGCGGCTCGAGCGCGAAGCGGGCCTCCTGCAGCGCGACAAAGACGGGCTTGAGATCGATCAGGGAATTTTACTGTCGCATATTTTTGGCGACGAGCGGTCGGGGCTGCACTTTTGCCACGCGATGCTGCTGCCGCGCGCGGAATCGGGGGAAGCACTCGATCGGTTCGCGCGGGACGGGGTGCTCGATCTCGGCGCGGCGAGGCTGACGCGCCGCGGTCGCGCGGTTCATCTCACCATGTCCAATCCGCGCTATCTTAACGCCGAGGACGCGACCACCATCGACGCCGTCGAGACCGCCGTCGACGTGGCGACCCTTGACCCCGAAAGCGATATCGCGGTGTTGCGGGGCGGACCGCTCGACCATCCAAAATATGGCGGAAAGCGCGCGTTTGGCAGCGGCATCAATCTGACCCATCTCTATCGCGGCCGGATCCCGTTCGTGTGGTACTTGAAGCACGATCTGGGCTTCGTGAACAAGTTCCTGCGCGGCGTGGCACGGCCCGAGACATTGCCCGACGACGTCCACGGTCAGGGCATCGAAAAGCCCTGGGTCGCCGCCGTCGAAAGCTTCGCCATCGGCGGCCATTGCCAGATGCTGCTGACGATGGATTTCGTGCTCGCGGCGGCCGATGCCTATATGACGCTGCCGGCACGCAAGGAGGGCATCATCCCCGGCGTCTCAAACATGCGGCTCGTCCGCTTCGTCGGCGATCGCATCGCGCGTCAGTTGATCCAATACGAGCGCCGTCTGCCGTGCGACACGCCGGAAGGCCGCTTGATCTGCGACGAGATTGTGCCCGCATCCGCGATGGACCTGGCCATCGACCGCGTGGTCGAAGCCCTGACAAATTCAGGCGCGGTTGGCGCGATCGGCAATCGGCGCGCTTTCCGCGTCGCGGAAGAGCCGCTCGATTTGTTTCGCCGCTACTGTGCCGTATATGCACGCGAGCAGGCACAGTGTCATTTCAGCCCGGCGCTGATCGCCAATCTCGAACGCTATTGGGACGCGCAGAGCCGTCGGGCGTGAGGCGCTACCGGTTCCAGCCGTAGAGGTCGAGCGTGGTCGCGCCGCCGCGCAGCTGCTCCATGACCTTTGCTTCCTTGGCCTCGCGCTCGAGCGACTTTTGAATGACGTCGGCGGCGCGGGCGCGCGGCACGACGCAAACGCCGTCGACATCGCCGCAGACGAGATCGCCCGGATGCACGGTGACGTCGCCGACCAGCAGCGGGTGCCCGAGAAAGGCGCGCGCCTCGAAATCCTTGCCGGTGCCGCGAATGCACAGGCCGCGCGCGAACACGGGGAAGCCCACGCCTTCGAGCACCGCCCCGTCGCGCACACAGCCGTCGATCACCAGACCGCCCAGCCCCAGTGCCTTGCCGGCGGTCGACATGATCTCGCCCCAATAGCCATAGTCATAGACGCCGCCGACCGTGGCGACGATGACATCGCCCGGCCGCGCCGCCGCCAGCGCACGATGAAGGCGCAGATTGTCGCCCGGGGGTCCTTCGACCGTAAAGGCCGGGCCGCACACCCTGAATGACGGCGCCATGGGCTTGAGCTGCGGTGGCAGCGCGCCGATCTTGCCGCCGGCCTCGTGCAGCGTCGCGGTCCCGAAGGGCCGCGCCAGCGCGACGAGCTTGGCATCGACGCGTTCAAAATCGACCGTTTCGGTCGGGGACAGAGTCTTGAGACCGCTCATGATTTCATCCGTGTCTGGAGGGTGTGGTACTTGAACTGTTTGCGCGCCTCGTCGAGCCGCATGCCGCCGCGCACCGCCTTGCGGATCGCGTTCTCGGCTTCCTCGATCTCCTCGGCGGCCGCGAGCACCTGATCCTCGTGCTCTTTCGGGATCACAACCACGCCGTCGGCATCGCCGCGCAGAATGTCGCCGGGTTGAACCCGCGCCTCGCCGATCGTGACCGGAACATTGGTCGCCTCGACCTGCACCCGGTCCTTGCCGGTACGCATCCAATGGTCGCGCGTGAATACCGGATAGTCGAGCTCGAGGCAGAGTGCGACGTCGCGGCAGAGCCCGTCGATCACGGTGCCGGCCACACCCTTGACGTGCGCGGTCTCGGTCAGGATGTCGCCCCAGATCGTGGCATTGAGCCGGCCGCCATTGTCGATCACCACCACCATGCCCGGCGCCACGTCGTCGATATAATCTCCGACGGTGCCCGGCGGGACCGCGGCGGGGCCGCACAACAGCGTAAAGGCGCGGCCGGCCATACGGAATTTCGGATCGCGCGGCTTGATGTCGTAGCATTGACCGACGATGCCGAAGCGATCCAAGGCGTCGCTCAGGGTTGCGGTATCGAGTTTGGAAGCGCGTTCGACATTTTTGTCCATTACTTCGACCTCTCGAGCATTTTTTCGTAAGTCGCACCCATCACTTCGGTGATCTTATGGCCGGTCAAGAGGGCTTTGCCCATGGCCGCCTCGCGCATCGCGATCGCTTCGGCCTCGGCGACGATCAGGGACGCGTGCGCCGCCGGCAGAAAACACACGCCGGTCGAATCCGCCAAGGCGTAATCGCCGGGATGCACGCGAATGTCGCCGATCTCTACCGGCACGTCGGTGGCCGCCTCGGCGACCCGATTGCGCGCGGTACGTGCCGTGACGGAGCGGCTATAAACCGGGAAGCCGAGCTCGCGCGCCTCGTCGACGTCACGCAAAGGGCCGTCGGCGATCACACCGGCGACGCCCTTCACCTTGGCGCCGAGCGACAGAATGCCGCCCCAGCTGCCGGCATCGATGCCGGTGCGCTGCTCGACGACAATAATGTCGCCGGGCGAGCTCGCCTCGATCGCAGCGGTGCCGAGATGGCGCGGCGTGCCGGTGGCGCGGGGTGCCGCCTCCTTTGACACCAGCTTCACGGTGTGCACTTTGCCGGCGATTTTACGTGCCACCGACCTCGGCGGCAGACCGGTGACAGCGGCCGGCAGCCCGAGCTTGTCGAGCGCATCCGATACGGCGCAACTGTCGAGCCGCAACAATCGCACTACAATTTCGTCGATGCCGCTCATCGGCCTCTCTTTCGGTATCAGGACGCGGACTTTACCGTTCCCCCGACAAAACTCAAACACGCGATGCTTGACCGTGCGCGGTCCGCAGGCGTAGCCAACACGCGCATGACTCGTTTCGAGGACAGATCCGCGCGGCCGCGGTCGCCGCGATTTTGGATACCGGTAGTGGTTGGCGTGGTCCTCGTGCTGGCGGTGGCGGCGGCCGCGATCTGGGACGGACCGGCGCAGGGCGGCGATCGATACGTCGTGCGCGATGGCGACACGCTCGAATGGACGCCGCGCGATTGTCTCTTGTCCCGCTTTGGCCTCTCCTGTCTCCCCCAGCCGCTGCGGCTTTATGGCGTCGACGCCTTCGAAAGCGCGCAGACCTGCCGCGACGCCGCGGGCAGAACCTGGGCTTGCGGTTCGGTCGCCACGCGGCGTCTCGCGGAGCTGGTGGCGCGGCCGAGCTTCGCCTGCAATGTCGACAGTGAATTTATCGACAAGCGGGCACGGGAATTCGCGGTCTGCACGGTCGACGGCAAGGATGTCGGCGGCCTCCTGGTCAGCGAAGGCCTCGCTTTCTATTACGGCCGTGGCCTCCAGTATCTGCCGATCGAAGCCGAGGCGCGGCGCGAAAAACGCGGCGCCTGGGCGGGCAGTTTCGTTCGGCCGCAATTTTGGCGTCAGGGCGCCCGAATCTAGACCAGCTCGGCGCGGACGCGCTGGCGCAGAAGATCGATCGGCAAGCGCCGGCCGTGCTCGTGGTAATGCCAGAATTGCCAGCCATTGCAGGCGGGCGCGCCCTGGACGTGCGCTCCGACCTGATGGATTGAGCCGCGCGCCGCGGCCGAGATGAGGGTGCCATCGGCACGGATCCTGGCGGTCCAGCGCCCGGTTGCGTCCGAGAGCACGTCGCCGGGGCGCAGCAGTCCGCGCTCGACCAAGAGACCGAAGGGAATACGCTTTTCGTCGCGCCTTTGCTGCAGCGCCAGCGCTTCGTCCGGCGCGGCGGTGATGGCGGCGATGCGGGCGCCCGCGATGGCGACGTATTCGGCGTTGCTGTCGATGCCGATGAAATGCCGGCCGAGCCGCTTTGCCACGGCACCCGTGGTGCCGGTCCCGAAGAATGGGTCGAGCACGACATCGCCCGGCCTGGTCGTCGCCAGCAGCACGCGATGCAGCAGGGCCTCGGGCTTTTGCGTCGGGTGCGCCTTCTGGCCATCGACACCCTTCAATCGCTCGCCGCCGGTGCAGACCGGCAGCAGCCAATCGCTGCGCATCTGCAACTCTTCGTTGACCGACTTCATCGCCTCGTAATTGAACGTCGGCCGCGCATCCTGGCTGCGCGAGCACCAGATCAGGGTCTCGTGGGCATTGGTGAAACGCCGACCGCGGAAATTCGGCATGGGGTTGGTCTTGCGCCAGATGACATCGTTCTGGATCCAAAAGTCGAGATCCTGCAGCAAAGCGCCGATTCTGAAAATGTTGTGATAAGAACCGATTACCCAGAGACTTCCATCTGGCTTAAGAAGCCGCCGCGCCGCCGACAGCCAGCGGCGGGTGAAATCGTCATAGGCCGCGAAGGAGGGGAATTGGTCCCAATCCTCCTCGACCCCGGCGACGCGACTGTGATTGGGGCGGCGCAATTCGCCGCTGAGTTGGAGATTGTAGGGTGGGTCGGCAAAAATCAAATCGACGGCGGCTTCGGGCAGCCGCGCCATCGTGGCGCAGCATTCACGCACCAGAATCTGGTCGCGGACAATCCCCCCCATGACCCGTGCCTCGTTTTGCCGTGGAGGCGGCGATTGTGCGCGAGGCGGCCCGGTTTAGTCAAGAAACCAGGAGCATAAGAATCTTAAGAGTCAACCACTTGTTCCGCTTCGTTCGACTCTAAATCGAGCGAGCCCTGGAGATCGATAAAGCGTCGTCGATGATGCGGGGTGGGGCCCAGCGAACGGATCGCGGCCCGATGGTCACGTGTCGGATAGCCGACATTGGTTTCCCAGCCATAGCCGGGATAGCGCGGTGCCAGGGCGCGCATGAGCCGGTCGCGCGTCACCTTGGCGACGATCGACGCCGCCGCGATCGAGAGTGACCTGCCGTCGCCGCCGACGATGGTCTGCACCGGACACAGGAGTGGCGGCCTCTGGTTGCCGTCGACGAGCGCCCAGTTCGGGGTGGCGCCGCTGGCCAATGCCAGCGCCTTGACGGCGCGCGCCATCGCCAGAAACGTGGCGCGCAGGATGTTGATCGCGTCGATTTCGGTGGCGCTCGCGGCGCCAATGCCGATCTGCGCATGGTCGAAGAGATGTGCTGCGAAGGCTTCGCGCTGTTCGCGCGGCACGACCTTGGAATCGTTCATGCCGCGCAATGCGCGCGGCAGTTTCCTCGGCAGGATCACCGCCGCAGCGAGTACCGGTCCGGCGAGCGGTGCGCGTCCCACCTCGTCGACACCGCAGACGACGCCGTCAAGTGCGCGCTCGAACCGGAAACTTGGCATGGCGCGAGGCTCGCACCCCGCGATAGGAAAGACAAGCGCGACTCGGACGCAATCGATGCGGGGAGGCCCCCGCGCTTTCCCGCCGCGCAACCGCCAAGGCCCGGGCGTCGCCCATCATTTTTGGGCGCGCAGCTTCGCTGTCTCTCGGGCCAAGAGCGCGCTGGCCTTGGCCAGATAATCGGCGATGGCGGCGAACTCATCGGCGCGGTACTGCGATAGCAGCTTGGCCATTTCGGCCTGATAGGCCTCGTAGATTCGGTCGAGGTCGCGGATTTTGGCGGCGACGGCGCGGACGGTGACGCGCCGGCGATCGCCGGCATCGCGCTCGCGCTTGACAAATCCCATTGCTTCGAGGCGATCGACCAACGCCGTCACCGAGGCGGCGGTGAGGCCGGTCAATTCCGCCAATTGACCGGCTGTCACGGCGCCCTCGCCCAACAAGCGAAGCGCTTTCACCTCGCTGGCATGAAGCCCAAGCCGCTGCGCCACGGTTTCGTGGAACAGCACGACGCGGGCGGCAAAGTCCCGCGCCAAAGCGACATAGCGGTTCATCCGGGGGGTTGACATCGGGATTGTTCTTCGGCTATCTAAAGATTAGATCATCGAACTATATGATGATCGAATTAATGATGCCATGCCGCGTCGCAACGAGCAAGGGGATACGTCATGCCGGCACTCGAAGTCGAAGGCATCTCGCTCCATTACGAGGTGTTTGGAGATCCGCAGCGGCCGCCCGTCATGCTGCTTTCCGGGCTCGGCGGCACCGGGCGCAGCTGGGAGACCCAGACCGACCGTTTCGCTCGCGACCATTTTGTCGTCCTGCCCGATCATCGCGGCACCGGCGAGACCACGCGTGCGCCCGACGGCTATACGATCGCGCAGCACGCGGCCGACATGGCGGCGCTTCTGCGGCATCTCGCCCTCGGGCCTACCCATCTTGTCGGCTCCTCGACCGGCGGCGCGATCGCGCAGGCGCTGGCGCTCGATCATGCTCCGCTGGTCAGGAGCCTGACCATGACTTCGTCCTTCGCTCGCGCCGACCGCCATTTGACGCGCGAGTTCGCGCTGCGGCGCAAGCTGGTGGCGGAGGCCGATCGCCACACGGTCTATAGCTGCTACGCGCTGTTCCTCTTTTCACCGGGATATGCCGCCCGTGAGCCCGAACGGGTTGAGGCATGGATTGATCGCGCCGCCGCCGCTCCGGCCGAGCGCGAGATCGCGCTCAAACGCATCGACATGATCCTGGCGCACGACGTCTATGGGCGGCTCGGCTCCATCCGCCGACCCGCCCTCGTCATCTGCGGCGACCAGGATTTCTGCACGCCGCCCCATTTATCGAGGGAGATCGCCGCCGCCATACCAGGCGCCGAATTCATTCTCCTTCGCGACGGCGGCCATTTGATCCATGACGAACTGCCGGACGCATATTTCGCCGCGGTGAGCGGCTTCATCGCTCGCCACTGAAGATCGTGGGGGCTCCGATCAAAGCAGCAGGAGCTGATCCCCCGATTTGGCCGGCTGGCGAAACAACGTGCGGTCGAGTTCAAAGGCGGTGCGGCGCCGGTTGAGGCCGATGCGTTTGCAGGCCTTGTCGAAGCGCAATTGCAGGAGCTCGGCGTAGGGGCCCGTTCCCGTCATGCGCTGGCCCCATTCCGACGAATAGATTTTGCCGCCGCGCGTCTGACGCACGAGCGACAGCACCCGCTTGGTCCTGTCGGGATAGTGCCGGTTGAGCCAATCCTCGAACAGCGGTCCCAATTCGAGCGGAAGGCGCAACAGGATGGTGCCGGCCGCCTGGGCGCCATGGGCGGCGGCGGCTTCGAGGATCGCATCGAGCTCGTTGTCGTTGAGCGCCGGTATCATCGGCGATGCCAGCACGCAAACGGGAATCCCGGCATCGGAAAGCGTGCGCATCGTGTCGAGCCGCCGTTGCGGCGTCGCTGCGCGGGGTTCCATCGCGCGGGCGAGCTTGCGGTCGAGCGTGGTCAGCGAGATCGCGACCGAGCACAGCCGCAGCCGCGCCATTTCCGCCAGAATGTCGATGTCGCGCACCACGTGCGCCGATTTGGTGACGATGCTGACCGGGTGGCGCAGCTCATGCAGCACCTCAAGAATGCGCCGCGTCAGTTGGAATTTCTTTTCCGCCGGCTGGTAGGGGTCCGTGTTCGCGCCGAGCGCGATCGTGCGGCAGCGATATGACGGGCGCGCCAATTCGGCCCGCAACAGATTGGGTGCCTCTTCCTTGAAGAAAATGCGGCGCTCGAAATCGAGCCCGGGCGATAATCCCAAATAAGCATGGCTCGGCCGCGCGAAACAGTAGATGCAGCCATGCTCGCAGCCGCGATAGGGGTTGATCGAGCGATCGAACGGGATATCGGGCGAGTCGTTTTGCGCCAGAATTGTCTTCGCGGTGTCCCGCGTATAGATCGTCTCGCAGCGGCCCGCCGGCTCTTCGATCGTGTCCCAGCCATCATCGAAAGCCTCGCGCCGCTCGCGCTCGAAGCGGCCCGACTCGTTGCTACCGGCGCCGCGTCCGCGCTGAACTTCCGATGACTTTGTTTTGTTCATGAAATTAACCATGATGCGCTGACCAGAACAAAATAAGAACAAACTCACCAGCGCCTGTCAATGGGAATGGATGGGTCGCGCGCGACGCGACCGCACGCGCGGCGGCGAGCAATTGGCGCTCGATCTGGTCAGCCGACGAGGTGTTCCTGCAGCCGCGGCATCAACTCCACCAGGTTGCAGGGCCGATGGCGGTTGTCGAGCTGGTGGCGAATGATATCGTCCCAGCCATCGCGGCAGGCGCTGGGCGAGCCCGGAAGCGCGAACAGATACGTGCCGCCGGCGACCCCGGCGGTGGCGCGGCTCTGGATCGTCGAGGTCCCGACCTTTTGGTAGGAGAGGAAGCGGAACAATTCGCCGAAGCCGGCGATTTCCTTCTCATAGACCGAGTGAAATGCTTCGGGTGTGACGTCGCGACCGGTAACGCCGGTTCCCCCCGTCGCGATCACCACATCGATCTGCGGATCGGCGATCCATTTCCTGAGCTGTGCCACAATCGCCGCCTCGTCATCGCGCACGATCGCTTTCGCGGCGACGCGATGGCCGCCTTGGGTCGCGCGGTCGACAAGCGTGGCGCCGGACTTGTCATCGGACTCGGTGCGGGTGTCGGAGACCGTTAGAATCGCGATGTTGACCGGCAGAAACGGACGCGTCTCATCAATTTTCGGCATGGCGGATCGGAACCTCCGCGCCCTCGTCCTGGCCGGTATAGATCGGCCATTCGCCGGCGGCAAGCGCGTCGAGATCGGGCGTCGGTTGCCGCAGGCGCAGGCGGTAGATCCAGTAATTCGTCAGCACCTGATGAATAAAGAACCGCGTCTCCCGGCTGGCAATGCTCTCGACGAACAGCAAGGGATCGTCGCCATTTCTTGCTTCCGCTTGGAGTTGGGGCAAGACACCCGGACCGCGATTATAGGCAACCGCGAAATAGAGCAGGTTGCCGTTAACCCGACTGTCGCTCAGAAGCTCGATCACATATTGCTGCGCCAGCGCCAAATTGATCGACGGGTCCCTGAGCGCGCCGCGGAGCCCGGTATGGGCCGCCATCGTCCGCGCCGTCGACGGCATCAACTGCATCAAACCCGACGCCCCCGAGGAATTGCGGGCGACCGGCCGGAACTTCGATTCTTGGCGCATGAGCCCGTAGAGCAGGGCGCGGTCGACTTGGAAGCCGCCTCGCGGTTTCCAACGCGGCACCGGGTATTGCACACGGTTGCGGTCGTCGTCGCTCGAAGCGGCAACACGGGGCGTCAGATTGATGGCAAGCGACACCATGTCGGCTCGGTCCGCCACGGCGAGAATCGATTCGAGCAGATTGGCAGGCGCGTCCTGCGCCAAATTGCGCAGTTCGGCCTCGGCCCGCACATTGTCGCCGATTTGGATCAGGGCGAGGGCACGGCGTCCCGCGGGAATCCCGTTCAGGACTTGTCCGTCGAGCGCCGTGAAACCGGGCAAGTCGAAATCGATATAGGAATCGACGCCGAGCGTGCGGCGCGCCAGGAGACCATAAAAGGTGCGCGGATGCTGCGCGGCGATGCCGAGCCAATAGTTGAACAGTTCGGGATGGTCGCTGCGCAGTTCGGCGCGCGCCGCCCAGAACGCGGCGGCGGAAACCGCCCAAGGCGAACCTTCATCCGACCTGGCGGCGGTCTCAAACGCGCCTTTGGCGCGCTCGATCTCGTTGTCACGCCAGGCGGCGAGACCCCTCAACCATGTTGCGGTCGGAGCGCGATAGGCGCTTGCCGCCTCGTCGCCGACGCCAATTGCCCTGGCGTTGATGATCGGATCCGCCGCTTGCGCAACAGCCCTCTGCCCATCGCCCGTCACCGGACGCGGCGGCGCCGGTTCGCCTCGACTCTGGTGTTTCAACGCCAAGGCGTACACGCGCGTCGCCTCGGGCGCGTCGCGATAGCTGTCGAGCCACTGACACAGATCGCTGTACTTGGCGTGGTAGGATGGGCTCAGGTAGCGTTGCGCCTCCACCGCTTCGAGCAGCAGATGGTCGCCCAGCGCCGCGATCATCGGATCGGCCGCGGACCATTGACCCTTCGCCTGCAGTTGAAAGATGGCGCGATAGCGCGCCGCGTCGGCATCGCTCAGCGGACGCGGCAACGCCAGCATCGCGTCGTGCGCGGTGGGTGCCGAAGCAGGAGTGTCGGCGGCCCAAACATTTCTTGCACTTATGGTAGAAACAAGGAGGAGTGAACCTACAATAGCTACCGTTGATCCGGTAATTTTTGAAGTTCTTCCCCGTCCGGCAACCTTATTTTGCCTGGTCATAGCCAAGGCCAATAGACGAAGAATTAGGACCAGGCAAGGTAAAATTTGGCGATTCCGTTACACGTTTCACCACCAGCCTGATTCTATTTTTGAAATACCGCCGCTTAGCCCAGCTTGTGAAAATGGTTCTCGAGCGCCACGAGATCGCGCCAAGCCTCCGATTTGCGCGCGGGCGTCCGCAAGAGGAACGAGGGATGATAAGTGGCCAGCGCCGGAATCGGGGTATCCAATCCAGGGACCTTCAAATCGAACCAGCGTCCACGCAGACGCATGATCCCTTCGCGTCTTTCCAAGAGCGCCGACACCGCCGTGCCGCCGCTCAGCAACACGATGCGCGGCTTTGCCAGCGCGACATGCTGCCACACGAAGGGCAAACAGGCCGCGATCTCGTCGCCGGTCGGCTTGCGATTGCCGGGCGGGCGCCAAAACAAAATGTTGGTGATATAAGCGTTGGTCTTGCGGCTGAAACCGATGGTTTCCAGCATCCGGTCGAGCAGTTGACCGCTGCGGCCGACAAAGGGCCGGCCGATCCGATCCTCATCGCTCCCCGGCGCCTCGCCGATGATCATCAGCGGCGCGCCGGCGACGCCGTCGGCGAATACCGTATTGGTCGCGGTGCGCTTCAGGGCACAGCCTTCAAAGGCACGCACCGCCGCTTCGAGCTCGGCCAGACTGCTGGCGCCTGCGTGCACGGTCCCCGGTAGTGGCGTTGCGGCCGCGGGGCCGCGGAACGGTTCCGGCCGATTGGGCGATACGGCGTCGACCGCCAGCCGATCGCGCGCGTGCCAGCCAATCGCTTCATCCGCCCCCATCTCGACATACCAGCGCAGCAACAGGAGGTCGGATCGCGTCGAGACCATGCGCTGAGATTAGAACAATCGCGAGACCGAGGAAATCGACCCGTGTCATGGCGGCGCCGAGGCGGCGCAGGTTCCCGCGGGGTCGGCTCCGTCTCTCACCGCCTCGTGTGCCGAGAGAGTGGTGCTTTGCGTCGCGTTCACTATAGTGCGCGGTGATGCCGCGCGAGACCATGACCTATGACGTGCTGATCGTCGGCGCCGGCCCGGCGGGACTGGCGGCGGCGATCAGGCTCAAGCAATTGGCCGCCGAGGCCAGTCGCGAGGTCTCGGTCTGCGTGATCGAGAAAGGCTCCGAGGTCGGCGCGCACATCCTGTCCGGCGCCGTGGTCGAGCCGCGCGCGCTGAACGAGCTCATCCCCGATTGGCGCGAGCGCGGTGCGCCTCTCAACACGGCGGCTACCGACGACCGGTTCTTGTTCCTGACACGAGCCAATTGGGTGCGTCTGCCGACGCCGCCGCCGATGCATAACCACGGCAACTATATTGTCAGCCTCGGCAACGTGACGCGCTGGCTGGCGACGCAGGCCGAGGCCTTGGGCGTCGAAATCTATCCCGGCTTCGCCGGCGCCGAGATTCTGTTCGGCGAGAATGGCGCGGTCGCCGGCGTCGCGACCGGCGCGATGGGGATCGACAAGCAGGGACAAGAGACGGCAAATTACCAGCCGGGTGTCGAGCTGCGCGCCGCGCACACAATCTTTGCCGAGGGTTGTCGCGGTTCGCTCACGAAGCAGCTGTGGGGACTTTTCCATCTCACGGATGGCGTCGACCCGCAGACCTACGGTCTTGGCGTCAAGGAATTGTGGGAGGTGACGCCCGAACAGCATCGCCCCGGCCGGGTCGTCCATACCGTCGGTTGGCCGCTAGACTGGCGGACCTATGGCGGCGCCTTCATCTATCATTTTGACAATCGCCAGGTCGCGATCGGCATGGTGGTCGGGCTCGATTATCGCAATCCCTATCTGTCGCCGTTCGAGGAATTGCAGCGCGTCAAGATGCATCCCGCCATCCGCGCGGTCTTCGAAGGCGGGCGGCGCATCTGTTACGGTGCCCGCGCCATGAACGAGGGCGGGTTCCAGTCGATTCCAAAAGTCGATTTTCCGGGCGGCGTGGTGATCGGCGCCGCCGCCGGCTTCATGAACGTCCCGAAAATCAAGGGCAGCCACACCGCGATCAAATCCGGCATGGTTGCGGCCGAGACGATTTTTCGGCGGCTCGGCGGCGATGCGGCAGCGAGCTATCGCCAGGCGCTCGAAGCGTCGTGGATCTGGCCGGAACTGCACGCCGTGCGCAACATCCGTCCCGCGTTCCGCTGGGGGCTGCCGCTGGCGCTGCTATATTCCGCGATCGATACTTATGTGCTGGCCGGCCAGGCTCCTTGGACGTTCCATAACCACGCCGACTACGCCACGCTTGTGAATGCGCGGCTGGCAAAGCGGATCGTCTATCCCAAAGCGGACGGCAAGCTGACCTTCGACCGGCTGTCTTCGGTGTTCATTTCCAACACCAATCACGAGGAAAACCAGCCGGCGCATCTCCATCTGCGCGATCCGCGGCTGGCGATCGACGTTAATTATCGGCTCTACGATTCGCCCGAACAGCGCTATTGTCCGGCCGGCGTGTATGAGATCGTGCAGCTGGCGGATGGCGAGCCGCATTTGCAGATCAACGCGCAGAATTGTGTCCACTGCAAGACCTGCGACATCAAGGATCCGATGCAGAACATCGATTGGGTAGTGCCCGAAGGCGGCGGCGGGCCGGTCTATCAGAATATGTGAGGCATGCGAGCGACGATGGCGAAATCCAATAGCAAATTGATGAGCGGGCCGGTGATTGGGGTCCTTTCCTGCCTGCTGTTTCCGGGCATCAGCGCGGCTGCCGCGGAGAGCAAATCGAGCGCTCTCGAGGCCCAGGAGGCGCAGCCGACATCGCCGCTCGGCGCCTATCTGGCCGCGCGCCACGCGCAGCAGGAGCGCAACTATGCCGACGCCGCCCGCTACATGGGCACGGCGCTGCAGGCGGATCCCGATAACGACGATCTGGTGCGCCGCACCTTCATGTTCCGCATCAGCGAGGGTGATATCGCCAAGGCCATCCCGCTCGCCACCCGGATCGCCGACCTCGATCGCCGCTCGGGCTTTGCCGATCTGGTTCTGGTGCTGCAAAAGCTGAAGGCGGGCAATTATGAAGAAGCGCTCGCGCGCACCCGGATGCTGCCGGACGACGGCGTCGAGCGGCTCGTGGCACCGCTTCTCTCCGCCTGGGCGCAGGTCGGCATGGGCAAGGCCTCTCAGGCGCTCCTGACCCTGGCCGAAGTGAAGATGCCGAACGGGCTGCCGCAACTGCTCATGTTCCACCATGCGCTGATCGCCGATAAGACCGATCGCATCGACGAAGCGGCGCAGCTCTATGACCAGCTGACCAGTGACACCGCGCACCTGACGTGGCGTACCGTCGAGCTCGCCGGCAATTTCTACGAGCGGCATCAACGCGACGCCGCGGCACGCCGGCTGTTTCAGCGGTTCAAGTCCGACCCCGACAGTGGTGCGGTAATCGACGCGGCGATGAAGCGCCTCGATAGCGGTGCGATTCCAAAGCGCCTCATCGCGACACCGCAGGATGGCGCCGCCGAGGCACTCTTTGATATCGCCAGCATACTCAATGCGCGCGAAACCCTGGATATCGCGCTGATCCATGCGCGGCTCGCGCTTTATCTCAAGCCCAATTTCCCGATCGCGCAGTTGCTGGTCGCCGAGATCGCGGACGAGCTCGGCCACAACGAAGAAGCCCTGGCGGACTATCGCGCCATCGACCGGACCTCGCCGCTCTATTGGTCGGCGCGGTCGCGTCAAGCGGCCATGCTCGATCAGCTCAACCGCACCGACGAGGCGGTGGCCCTGCTGCGGAGCATGGCGGCCGAGCGGCCCCATGACTACCAGCCGATGATCGAGCTTGGTGACGTCCTGAGAAGCCACGACCGCTTCAAGGAAGCGGTCGCGGCCTATGACGACGCGTTCGCGCGCTATGGCAAGGACAAGCCGACCGATTGGCGCCTCTACTACAGCCGCGGCATCGCTCTCGAGCGCTCACAGCAATGGCCGCGCGCCGAAATGGATTTTCGCCGCGCCCTCGAGTTGGAACCGGAACAGCCCTTGGTGCTGAACTATCTGGGCTATTCGTGGATCGACCAGGGCGTGCATCTCGATCGGGCGCTGGGCATGGTCGAGCGGGCGGTCGCGCTCAGCCCCAACGACGGCTACATCGTCGACAGCCTGGGCTGGGCCTATTTCCGGCTCGGCAACTTTGCCAAGGCGACGGAAAATCTCGAACGCGCGATCGAGCTCGTGCCGGAGGATCCGACCATCAACGACCATCTCGGCGACGCCTATTGGCGCACCGGGCGTCACCTCGAGGCACGGTTTCAGTGGAATCGGGCACTGTTGTTCAAGCCCGAAGCCGACGAGGCCTCGAAGATCGAGAGCAAACTCGAGCATGGGCTCGGCCGGCCCGTGAGCGCGGTCCAATCGAAGGGTGGCTGAACCCGGCAAGGGAGATCGGGCGAGGGGATCGCGCGCTGCGCCCTTGGGCCAACGGGCGCCACGGCATCGCGCACGGGCGAGAATGAACGCGGCGGCGAAGCTCAATCTTTATCTTCACATCACCGGCCGGCGTGAGGATGGCTGGCATCTCATCGACAGCTTGGTCGCGTTTGCGTCGATCGGCGACGAAGTGGCCGTCACGAGCGCCGCGACCCTGAGCCTCACGATCGACGGACCCTTCGCGCGCGATCTTGGTGGCGATCCGCGCCAAAATCTCGTGTGGCGCGCGGCGACTCTGTTGGCGAAACGTTTGGGGCGCAACGCAGATGCTGCCGTTGCGCTCACCAAGAACTTGCCGGTCGCCTCGGGCATCGGCGGCGGTTCGAGCGACGCGGCCGCGTGTCTCGCGACACTTGCCACGCTTTGGAATTGCGACGACCGGCCGATGTTGATGGAGATCGCAGCGGCACTTGGCAGCGACGTGCCCGCGTGTCTCGCGGCGCAGGCGGTTTGGCTCGACGGTATCGGCGACCGTATCGCCGAAGCGGGCCCGCTGCCGAGATGCGGCGTGGTGTTGGTCAACCCGAGGGTGGCGCTGCCGACGGCCGCCGTCTATCGCGCCTTTGCCGGCCCTTACTCGCCCTCGGCGCGATTCTCCATCCCCGACAATGCGGCCGATCTCGTCGCACTGCTGGCGACGCGCCGCAACGATTTGACCGACACCGCAATGGCCCTCGTTCCGGAAATCGGCGCCGTGCTCGATCGTCTCGCCGCGCTCGCCAACGGCCCGCTGGTCCGCATGTCCGGCAGCGGCGCAACCTGCTTTGCCTTGTTCGCCGATCGCGACGCGGCGGCCGCGGCCGCTCAGCGACTGGCGAGGGACCGCCCGGACTGGTGGATGGCTGCGGGCGAACTCAGTTCGCGGCCGCGACCGATTGCCTGATAACGCCGCTGCGCGTCGCCCCGAGTTGCATCTCCCGCGGTGTCAGTCTCGCCGCGATTCGAGCCATCCCTTGTTGCGCTTCCCGATCGCCCTTTGCTGCTGCGACGCTGTACCAGGCATAGGCTTCAATCTTGGATTTCGCGACCCCGGCGCCTCGCTCGTACATGTAGGCGAGATTGAATTGGGCGGTGACCTGCCCGGCCTCGGCGGCACGGCGGAACCAGCGTGCCGCCTGCGGCAGATTGCGGACCACACCCAATCCTTGGGCATAGGCATAGCCGAGATTGAGTGCCGCGGGCGCGTGCCCCTGCTGCGCCGCCTTCGCATACCAGCGCGCGGCTTCGGCGGCATCGCGCGCGACGCCAAGACCCTTGTCGCACATCATGCCGTAATCGTATTGCGCGTCGGCAACCCCGGATTCCGCCGATGCACGCAGCCAGGAAGCGGCGCGGCCGTAATCGCGGGGGACGCCCTTGCCGACCGCGTAGAGGATGCCGAGCCGGAATTCCGCCATCGGATCGCCGGCCTTGGCCCGGGCGTCGAGCTCGGCGGCGACCTGCGCCTCGCCACCGGGTCCGCCTGGCCCGACCGGTGCGATCGTTGGCGCAGGCAGCACGCCGATCTCGGCCATCGCGATCTGGGTTGAGCCGTCTTTGGGCAGCGGATGGTTTCCTTCCGGTCCGCGGCCGAGCGCCGGCGCGATCGGATCTTCCGTCGTGGGCGCGGCGCTGGCTGCGGCCGACGCGCGACTCGCTGCCGCGACCGTCCCAGGGGTGGCGATGCCGGATGCCGGAGATGGCGCGAACGGCGACGGCATCACGATCGGTGCCCCCGATGATTGCGCGGGCAGTGCCACCATCTCGACCGGCTGCGGACGGGTCGCGACCAGCGCCGCCGCTTCTGCCACCACCGTCGGCGTCGAGCACGCGACGGGCGCGGTTGCAATTGCGACCGAAACCGGCGGTTCCGCACCGATGCCGATCGCCGCCGGGGCAGGGGCGCTCGCCGGATCACGGAAATAAGTCGCGACGGCCGGTGTGATCATCGCCGGCATCATCGGCCGGCTCGCCGTTCTCGGTCCTGCTCCCTCGTCGGCGCCGTATCGAGTGGGCAATGACGGGTTATTGGCGCCGAGGCGGAAACGAGGCTGGCTTGCGGCAATCACCCCGATCAACACCAGCACGGCAACCACGGAAGCG
>JASHOB010000154.1 GCA_030041335.1 Alphaproteobacteria bacterium
TGGGCAAGCACCCGGCGCCGCGGCAGCGACAGGCGCTCACCTGCGGCGGCGAGGGCGGCGCGGCCGGCGTCGGTCAGACCGTAACCGACGAGTTGGCGCTCGGCGTCGAGCGCGTCGGGGACGCTCATCGCCATCCGCAGCACCGCGCCCGGCGGCGACAAGGTGTAGGCCGCGACCCAGTCGATCAGCCGTCGCAACTCCAAGGAGAGTGGCGGAGCCGCGAGTCGCGCCTTGATCGGCTTCACTTTTTCTGCCGCGAGCGCGTCTGTTGCCGGGCCCCAGACGACGCCCCTGACCTGACGCTTGCCCAGCGGCACGGCGACGAAATCGCCGGGAGCGAGGCTCATTGCGTCGGGCACGGCGTAATCATAAGTGCCGGCGAGCGGCAGCGGCAGCAGCACGCGCACGCGGCCCGAGACGATGGCCGAATCGCCGTCTAAACTGGCGCGGGGTGCCGGCATGCGATAGACTCTTAGCGTGGACGGGGTGACGCCGCCATTGCGGTTCGGGCCAGGAGCCCGGTGGGGAAGATCAGTCGGGAGATAGGGAACAAGGCATGAAGTTCTTCATCGACACTGCCGATATCGGTGACATTCGCGACCTCGCCAGTACCGGTCTGATCGATGGCGTCACCACCAACCCGTCGCTGGTCGCCAAGGCCGGCCGCGATTTCAAGGACGCGATTCGCGAAATCTGCGGGATCGTGCCCGGGCCGGTGAGCGCCGAAGTGACCGCCACCGACCACGCCACACAAGTGGCGGAAGGCCGCGTGCTCGCCAAGCTCGGCAAGAACGTCGCCGTCAAGGTGCCGTTGACCGTGGACGGGCTTAAGACCTGCCGGCTGCTGCGCAGCGAGGGCACCATGGTCAACGTTACCTTGTGTTTCTCGCCGACCCAGGCGTTGCTCGCAGCCAAGGCCGGCGCCACCTTCGTTTCGCCGTTCGTCGGTCGGCTCGACGATATTTCGGAAAATGGCATGGCGCTCATCGCCGACATCGTCGAGATCTACCGGCAATATCCGCACTTGAAGACCGAAGTGCTGGTGGCCTCCATTCGTCATCCGATGCACGTCGTCGCGGCCGCCAGGCTCGGGGCCCATGTCGGCACCATGCCGCCCGGCGTGTTCCGCGCGCTCTATCAGCATCCCTTGACCGACAAGGGACTGGCTGCCTTCCTGGCCGATTGGAAAAAGACCGGACAATCGATCCTGCCGCCGGCCAAGGTGGCCGCGGAATGACCGACAAGGGACAAACCGCCGTCGCGGCGCCGGCGCCGAACGCGCCGACCGAGGCCGAGGTTAGGACCTATCTCAAGGCACATCCTGATTTTCTGTTGCGCAATCCCGAGCTTCTCTCGGTGCTGACCCCGCCCACTTTGCAGCGCGGCGACCAGGTCGTCGATATGCAAAGCTTCATGCTGCAGCGCCAGCGCGTCGAGCTCCAAAACCTGAAAGAGCAGCATGGCGAGCTGATCGGAACCAGCCGTGCCAACCTCGCCAGCCAATCGCGCGTTCACAGCGCTGCGCTCGCGGTGTTCGGCGCCCGCAGCTTCGAGCAGCTGATCCAGATCGTGACCACGGACCTCGCCGTCATGCTCGACGCCGATGTCGCCACCATCGGGGTCGAATCGCCCGAGCCGATGAAACCGAAGCTGCGCAACCAAGGCATCCAGATTCTGAAACCGGGCACGGTCGAGGAATTGTTCGGGGCGGAGCGGGAAGTGGTGCTGTTCGACGAGGTCGAAGGCGATCCGATGCTGTTCGGCGGCGGCGCCGGGCTGGTACGGTCGGCGGCGCTCCTGCGCCTCAAAGTCAGCTCGAAATCGCCGGCGGGCTTGCTCGCCATCGGCACGCGAGCGCCCGGCAAATTCCATGTCGCGCAAGGCACCGAGCTGCTGCATTTTCTCGGCCGCGCCGTCGCCATCGCCATCGCCCAATGGCTCGATTTGCCGGCTTGAGCGGTACCGCGTTTCTCGGCCGCAAGCACCGGGTTCTCCGCACCGCAGACGCAGTGCCCGTCCTCGTGTCATGACGCCGTCTCAGGACTTCTCGGCAAAGGAAGACGTGGCCGAAGCGCTGAAACGCTGGTCGAACTGGCTCGAAACCGAGCGCGGGCTTTCGCCGCACACGCTTGCCGCCTACGGCCGCGACCTCGCGCAGTTCCTCGGTTTTATCACCGAGCACCGGGGCGCCGTGCCCGACCTCGCCATGCTCGAGGCACTAACGCCTGCCGATTTCCGCGCCTGGCTGGCGCGCCGCGCGGCGCAAGGGTTGAGCCGCAGCGCCACCGCCCGAGGCCTCTCGACGTTGCGCAATTTTTTCCGCTTTCTCGAACGCCGGGGCTACCTCAAGAACGCGGCGCTGATCGTGGTCAGATCGCCCAGACTGCCGAAGCCGGTGCCGAAGGCGCTGACGGAAGACGAGGTCGAGAGAGTGCTCGACGGCGCCGCTTGTGTCGAGCGTGACATCTGGATTGCCAAACGCGACCTCGCGATTCTAACACTGCTCTATGGGGCCGGCCTGCGCATCGCCGAGGCGTTGAGCTTGCGGCGCGGCTCGCCGCCGCCGGGCGCGGGGACGCTCAGCGTCACCGGCAAGGGCAACAAGACGCGACTGGTGCCGGTCCTGCCGGCGGTGGCGAAGGCCATTCGTGACTATCTCGAGGCGTGCCCCTATGTGCTGACGAGAGATGCGCCGCTCTTCGTCGGCGCGCGCGGCGGGCCGCTCCATCCGCGGCTGGTGCAAAGCCGGATAGCAAAGCTGCGCGTGGCATTGGGCCTGCCCGAATATGCAACGCCGCACGCGCTGCGCCACAGTTTCGCGACGCATCTCCTCGCCGGCGGCGGCGATCTGCGGGCAATACAGGAATTGCTCGGTCATGCCTCGCTCTCGACGACGCAGCGCTACACAAAGGTCGACGCCGCGCGTTTGCTCGCGGTCTATGACGCGGCGCATCCGAGGGCGAAGCCGTGACGGGTGGCCGGGGCTGTCGTCGGGCGGGCGGCGTTCCCGCGCTTCCCGCCCGGCAGTGTCAAATGTGAATTGCTTCGCCGTCGACCGCCAACGCCGCTTCCTTCACCGCTTCGTTCAAGGTCGGATGCGCGTGGCAGATGCGGCCGATATCCTCGGCGCTGGCTGCGAACTCCATTGCCACCACGCATTCGGCAATGATGGTACCGGCGTCGGGGCCGACGATATGGACGCCGAGGATCCGGTCGGTCGCGGTATCGGCCAATATCTTGACCGCGCCGTCGGTGTCGCCGTTGGCGCGGGCGCGCGGATTGGCGGTGAAGGGAAATCTGCCGACTTTGTATGCCGTGCCCGCGGCCTTCAACTCTTCCTCGGTCTTACCGACACTCGCCACTTCGGGCGCGGTGTAGATCACGGCCGGGATGGCGTCGTAATTCACCTGGCCGTTTTGGCCGGCGAGGCGCTCGGCCAGGGCCACGCCTTCTTCGCTCGCCTTGTGCGCCAGCATCGGGCCGGCAATAACGTCGCCAATCGCGTAAAGGCTCGGCACATTGGTCGCGAAATGCTGGTCCACGACGATTCGGCCCTTATTGTCGAGGGCCACGCCGGCCTTCTCGAGACCGAGCCCTTCCGTGTAAGGCCGGCGCCCGATCGCGATCAGCACCGCATCGGCCTTGAGTTCCTGCGCGGGGCCGCCGGCTGCGGGCTCGAGCGAGAGGGTGACGCCGCCCTTGCCGTTGGTCGCCGACGCAAGCTTGGTGCCGAGCCGGAAGCGGAAACCCTGCCTCTGTAAGAGGCGCTGCAGCGCAGCGCCGGTTTCGCTATCCATGCTGGGCACGATGCGGTCGAGGAACTCGACCACGGTCACCTCGGCGCCGAGCCGGCCCCAGACCGAGCCCATCTCCAAGCCGATATAGCCGCCGCCGACCACGACGAGATGCTTCGGCACCGCGTCGAGCGACAAGGCGCCGGTCGAAGAGAGAATGGTCTTTTCGTCGGCCGCCACGCCCGGCAGCGGCATCGATTCCGAACCGGTGGCGATGACGAAGGACCTGGCCTTGAGTTGGGTTTTGCCGTCGACCACGAGCGTGCCCGGTGCGGTGAAGCTGGCGAGGCCGGTGATCCGTTCGATCTTGTGTTTGCGAAACAGGTAATCGACGCCACTGGTGTTGGCGGCGACCACTTTGTCCTTGCGCGCCATCATGGTCGGCAGGTCGAGCGTCAGGTTGCCGACCTTGACGCCATGTTGGGCGAACGCGTGTCCCGCTTCGGCGAAGCGCTCCGACGATTGCAGCAGTGCCTTTGACGGGATACAGCCGATGTTGAGGCAGGTGCCGCCCAGCGTCGCGCGCTTGTCGACACAGGCGGTTCGCATGCCGAGCTGCGCTGCGCGGATGGCGGCGACATAGCCACCCGGTCCCCCGCCGATGACGACGACGTCGAAATCGCTCATGCTCAGACCTCGAAGAGGAGACGTTCGGGATCCTCGACGCACTCCTTGACGCGCACCAGGAAGGTCACCGC
Source organism: Alphaproteobacteria bacterium (assembly GCA_030041335.1). Lineage (GTDB taxonomy): Bacteria > Pseudomonadota > Alphaproteobacteria > ATCC43930 > CGMCC-115725 > JAATGI01. Next base: position 4,493 of record JASHOB010000154.1, read on the forward strand.
CTCGCGGCCATCGATGACGCGATGATCGTAACTGAGCGCGAGATACATCATTGGCCGCGCCTCGATCTTGTCCCCGATGACCATCGCCCGCTTGGCAATCTTGTGCATGCCGAGAATGCCGGATTGCGGCGGGTTCAGGATCGGTGTCGACATGAGCGAGCCGTAGATGCCGCCATTGGTAATCGTGAAGGTGCCGCCCGTCAGCTCGTCGAGCGCCAATTTGCCGTCGCGCGCGCGCTTGGCAAGATCGGCGATTCTCTTTTCGATCTCGGCGAAGCTGATCAGATCCGCGTCGCGCACCACCGGCACGACCAGTCCCTGCTCGGTTCCGACCGCGACACCGATATCGTAGTGGTTTTTGTAGATCAGATCGTCGCCCGCCATTTCGGCGTTGACCGCCGGCACATCCTTGAGCGCCGCGATGCACGCCTTGACGAAGATCGACATATAGCCGAGCCGCACGCCGTGCTTTTTTTCGAAGCTCTCGCGGTATTTGTCGCGCAGTGCCATCGCCGCGCTCATATCCACCTCGTTGAAGGTGGTCAGCATGGCGGCGGTGTTCTGCGCCTCTTTGAGCCGCTCGGCGATGGTGCGACGCAGGCGCGTCATGCGCACCCGCTCCTCGCGCGCGCCAAGTTGGCGGGGCGAGGGCGGTGGCGCGGGACGGGGGGCGGGAGCGGGAGCGGGGACGGGCGCTGCCATCGTCAGCACGTCGCCTTTGGTCAAGCGGCCGTCCCTGCCGGTTGCCGGAATTGCGGCCGGGTCGAGGCCGCGCTCCTCGATGAGTTTGCGCACCGCCGGACCCGAGCGCTCGAGCTGACTGATTGCCGGCGTCGCCGCAGGCGCCGGCGCGGGCGCCGGCTTCGCCGCTGCGGTTGCCGCCTTTGCCGCCGCGGCTGCCGCCTTCGGCACGGCTGCCGGCCTTGCCTGGCCTGGGGCGATGTGCCCGAGGATGGCGCCGACGGCGACGTTGGCACCTTCTTGCGCGAGGATGTCGGTAAGCGTGCCCGCGGCCGGGGCGTTGACCTCGAGCGTCACCTTGTCGGTTTCGATCTCGACAAGCGGGTCGTCCATTTCAACCGTGTCGCCGGCATGCTTGAGCCAGCGGCCGACACTTGCCTCGGTGACCGATTCGCCGAGCGCCGGCACTTTGATGTCAACCGCCATTTCCCCTCCGTTTCAGAGCGCCAGGGCCTGGTCGACGAGCCGCGCCTGCTCGGCGTTGTGGCGTTTCAAAAGGCCGGTCGCTGTCGCCGCCATTTCCGGCCGCCCGGCATAGGCCGGCCGCTTGCCCTTGATGTCCAGCTTCGCCGTCGCCGCCTCGATGCGGCGATCGACGAAATTCCAGGCGCCCATGTTCTGCGGTTCTTCCTGGCACCAGACGAGCTCGGCGTTTTTGTAGCGCGCCAGCGCCGCGGCGAGCGTCTTCAGCGGGAAAGGATAGAGCTGCTCGATGCGCAGGATCGCGACGTCGTCGATCCGGCGCTCGCGTCGCGCATGCAGCAAATCAAAATAGACCTTGCCGCTGCACAGCACCACGCGCCGTATCCTCTCGTCAGGCGCGAGCTTGTCGATTTCCTCGATGACGCGATGGAACGAGGTTCCCGGCCCCATCGCATCAAGCCGCGATGCCACTTCCGGGCTGCGCAGCAGCGATTTCGGCGTCATCAGGATCAACGGCTTGCGGAAATTGCGGTGCACCTGGCGACGCAGCGCGTGGAAATAGTTGGCCGCGGTCGTGAGGTTGCACACTTGCCAGTTATCGTCGCCGCACATTTGCAGGAAGCGCTCGAGCCGTGCCGAAGAATGGTCGGGGCCCTGGCCCTCATAGCCGTGAGGCAAGAGCAGCGCCAGGCCCGACATGCGCAGCCATTTGGCCTCGCCCGAGGAAATGAACTGGTCGATGATGACCTGCGCGCCGTTGGCGAAATCGCCGAACTGCGCTTCCCAGAGAATGAGGGCGCGGGGCTCGGCGAGACTGTACCCATATTCGAACCCAAGCACGGCCGCCTCCGACAGCGGCGAATCCAGCACCTCGAAGGGCGGCTGCCCGTCGCCCACGTGTTGCAGCGGGATGTATTTGGTCTCGTTCTCCTGATCGACCAAAACGGCGTGGCGCTGCGAGAAGGTGCCGCGGCCCGAATCCTGGCCGGAGAGGCGCACGAAGGTGCCCTCGGCCAGCAAGGTGCCGAACGCCAGCGCCTCGGCCGTCGCCCAATCGATGCCGACGCCGGATTTGAGGGCGTCGCGCCTTTGCTCGATCTGGCGCGCGATCTTGCGGTTGAGATGGAAATCCGCCGGCACATGGGTGATCGCGTCGCCGACCTTTTGCAGCGTCTCGATGGCGACGGAAGTCTGGCCGCGGCGATCATCGCCCGACGCCACCGCGAGGCCGCTCCACGCGCCTTCGAGCCAGTCGGCTTTGTTGGGGCGATAGCCTTTCGCCGCCTCGAATTGCGAATCGAGATGCGCCTGAAAATCACCGACCATCTTGTCGGCGTCGGCGGCCGAGACGATGCCTTCTTCGGCAAGCCGCTTGGCGTAAATCTCGCGCGTGGTCGGATGCGCGGCAATCGCCCGGTACATCAACGGCTGGGTGAAGGCCGGCTCGTCGCCCTCATTATGGCCGTGACGGCGATAGCAGAACATGTCGACCACCACGTCCTTCTTGAATTGCAGACGATATTCGGTGGCGATGCGCGCGACATGGACCACGGCCTCGGGATCGTCGCCGTTGACGTGGAAAATCGGCGCCTGGATGCTTTTGGCGAGATCGGAGGGGTAGGGGCCGGAACGCGCCGCCGCCGGACTGGTGGTGAAGCCGATCTGATTGTTGACGATGAAATGAATGGTGCCGCCGGTGCGGTAGCCTTTGATCTCCGAGAGCTCAAGCGACTCGCTGACGAGACCCTGTCCGGCGAAGGCGGCGTCGCCATGCATCAGAAGACCGACCACCTGGATCCGGTGAGCGTCGCCGAGCTGGCGCTGCTTGGCGCGAACCTTGCCGAGAACGACCGGATTGACGACTTCGAGATGCGACGGATTTGCGGTGAGGGACAAATGCATCTTGTTGCCGTCGAATTCCCGATCGGTCGACGTGCCGAGATGATATTTGACGTCGCCCGAGCCTTGTACATCGTCGGGGTTGGCGGCGTTGCCCTGAAATTCGGAGAATAATGCCGCGAACGGCTTCCCCATCATATTGGTCAAGACATTGAGCCGGCCGCGATGCGGCATGCCGATGACCAGCTCTTTGACGCCGAGCTGGCCGCCCCGCTTGATAACCTGCTCGAGAGCGGGGATCAGCGACTCGCCGCCCTCAAGGCCGAATCGCTTGGTGCCCGTGTAACGCTTGTCGAGAAAGCGCTCCAAACCCTCGGCGACGGTCAGGCGATCCAGGATCGCGCGCTTGCCCTCAACGGTGAAGTCGGTCTGGTTGCGCGGTACCTCGATGCGGCGCTGAATCCACCGCCGCTGCTCCAGCTCCTGGATGTGCATGTATTCAACGCCGACATGGCCGCAGTAAGTGGCGCGGCAGGCGGCGATGATCTGACGCAACGTGGCGGTCTCGAATCCGAGCAAGCCGTCGATGAAAATCGGGCGGTCGATATCCGCCTCGGTCAGCCCGTAGGTCGCCGGGTCCAAATCGGGATGCTCGGTGCGGCGCGCGAGCCCGAGCGGATCGAGGTCGGCAATGAGATGCCCCTGCACACGGTAAGCGCGGATGAGCGCGACCGCGCGGAGCGAATCGAGCACCGTGCCGCGGTCCTCGGCGATGGCGGCGACGGCCTCGTGTCCGTTGGCTTTGGTGCCGGCGGAGACCGTGACGTCGAGGCCGTTGCCGATCATCTGGCCTCGCTCGGGCGCCCAGCCCGGCCCTGCCAATTCCTTCAAGATGGCCGGGGTCTGATCGGCGAGGTCGGCGAAAAAGCCACGCCAGCTGGCGTCGACCGAATCGGGATCGGCCAGATAGCGGAGGTAGAGCTCGGCGATGAAAGTGGCGTTCGCGCCGTAGAGAAAGCTGGATTGCTCAAGGGACATTGTTTCGACTCGCCGCCATTGATGCGGCCTCTCTTAGAAGTAGGGAGGCTAGCATCGCTAGCCTAGCTCCGATCAGGCGTGCCGGGTGCCGGATCACATCGGTCATCTCGCGACGGGTGCTTCGACCTCACGCCGCTTGAAGCTTCTTCGTCGCCTCAAGCAGCGACCGCACCGCCGCCACCGATTTGTCGAAAGCGGCCTTTTCTTCGGCGTTCATGGCGATTTCGACGATGCGTTCGACGCCCTCGGCGCCGATCACCACCGGCACCCCGACATAAAGGTCTTTGACGCCATATTGGCCGGTGAGATAGGCGGCGCAGGGCAACACGCGCTTCTTGTCCTTAAGATAGGCTTCCGCCATCGCAATTGCCGACGCGGCAGGGGCGTAAAACGCCGAGCCGGTCTTCAGGAGGTTGACGATCTCGCCGCCGCCGTCGCGGGTGCGCTGCACGATCTGTTGCAGCCTGGCGTCGCTGGTCCATCCCATCTTGACGAGATCCGGCAGCGGAATGCCGGCCACCGTCGAATAGCGCACCAGCGGCACCATGCTGTCGCCATGGCCACCCAGCACAAAGGCGGTCACATCCTCGACCGAGACACCGAACTCTTCGGCGAGAAAATAACGGAAGCGCGCGCTGTCGAGCACGCCGGCCATGCCGACGACGCGCTCCGGCGGCAGGCCTGAGGCCTCGCGCATCACCCACACCATCACGTCGAGCGGATTGGTGATGGTGATGACAAAGGCGCCCGGGCAGTGGGACCTGATCGCTTCGCCGACCGACTTTACCACCTTGGCATTGACGCTGATGAGATCGTCGCGGCTCATGCCCGGCTTGCGCGGCACGCCGGCCGTCACGATCACCACATCGGCGCCGGCAATCGCCGAATAATCGGTGCTCCCCAAAATCGCGGCGTCGAAGCCCTCGACCGGGGAAGCCTGGGCGATATCAAGCGATTTTCCCTGCGGCACGCCGTCGATGATGTCGAACAGGACCACATCGCCCAGCTCTTTCAAGCCGACCAACAGCGCCAATGTGCCACCGATCTGGCCCGCGCCGATCAGCGCGATTTTCCTGCGTGCCATGAAACCCTCATGCCTTTGGAGACGGGCGGGTGTAGCGCGAATTACCGGGATCGGCAACCCGGCAGCCTGTCTTACACGAATGTTATGCCCAAATATTATGCAAGAATTGGTCAAATACCCGTTACAATACCGGGTCTAGCGAAGTGTAACCTCGGGCGCGACGGCGAAGCGCGGGTCCGCGCGTGCTGCGTGCCGGCGAAGCGGGTTGAGACTCGCTCCGACGAGAACGCCAAATCTCCCAATTTAGCCGTGCCGCGCCGTGATATATTGGGCGCTTGCCATTTCGTTGAGGCGCGAAACCGTGCGCTGGAATTCGAAGGAGCCATCGCCATCGGGGTAAAGCGCCTCGGGCGGCGCTTCCGCGCTCGCCACCAGATTGCCATGGGCCTCGTAGAGCGTGTCGATGAAGATGGCGAAACGTCTGGCCTCGTTCCTGAGCCGGCGGTTCATCACCGGAATCCCCTCGACGATAAAAGTGTGGAAGGCCTGGCACAGCGCCAGGAAATCAGGCGGGCCGAGCGGACGCGCACACAGCTCGTCGAAGCCGAACCAGGCAACGCCTTTGGCGGCACGCGGCACCGTGAGCTTGCGGCCGAGCACCGGCAACTCCACCGACTTGCCTTCGGCACCACCGGTGAGCGCGGCAAAGGCGGCCTCGAGCGCGCGGTAGCCGGCGCCGCCGGGTGCAACGATATAGGTTTTGCGGCCGGCGAAACGCTGGAGCCGGTAATCGCGCTCACCATCAAGCCGCAGCACCGTCATGCGCTCTTTCAAGAGCGCAACGAAAGGCAGGAAGCGGTCGCGCTGCAGCCCGTCTTGGTACAAATCGTCTGGCGCGCGATTGGAGGTGGCGACCACCACCACGCCAAGCGCGAACAATGACTGGAACAGCCGCCCCAGAATCATCGCATCGGCGATATCCGTGACCTCGAACTCGTCGAAGCAGAGGAGGGTCGCCTCAGCCGCAATCCCGGCTGCGACGACAGGAATAGGATCTGCCTGCTCGTCGCTGCGGGCGTGCAGCCGGGCGTGGACTTCCTGCATGAAGGCAAAGAAATGAACGCGGCGCTTTTTCGCGACCGGCGCTGCGGCGAAGAACAGATCCATCAGCATCGACTTGCCGCGTCCGACTGCACCCCAGATATAGAGCCCCCGGGGCACCGCGACAGTGTGGCCCAGCCCGAGCCGCGCGCGCCAGCGTCGTCCGCCGTTCAAGGGCGCGTAACCGGCCAATTGCCCCGCCAGCGCGTCAAGTTGCCGCAACGCTTCTTCTTGCCTGGCGTCGGCCAATAACTCGCCGGCGTCGCGGCGCGCACGGTAAAGCGCGCGCGGCGTGGTCGGCGAAGATAGGGGAAAAGAAACGTCCATGGGCGAGCGAGTTTCTATAGAGGGATTTGACGCACGAGGTAAAGTAGGCTCCCGTTCCCAACAGGACTGATGCTTTGACCCCGATCGTTCGTCCGCGCGCCATTGGTCTTTTTGTGCTCAGCCTTCTGGCGGTGGTAATGGGGATCATCACCGGCCTGGGCGCGGTGGCATTCCGTGCCCTGATCGCCGTGATTCACAATTTGATGTTCCTTGGCCATTTCTCCTTCGCCTACAACGCTAATGAGTTCACCGCTCCGCCGCCGTGGGGCTGGCTGGTGATTTTTGTACCGGTGATCGGCAGCCTGGTGGTGACCTTTTTGGTCAGCAACTTTGCACCCGAAGCCAGGGGTCACGGTGTGCCGGAGGTGATGGACGCGATCTTCTATAATCAGGGCGTCATTCGCCCCCAGGTGGCACTGGTCAAATCATTGGCCTCGGCCTCCTCGATCGGCACCGGCGGCTCGGTCGGACGCGAAGGCCCGATCATTCAGATCGGCGCCTCGATCGGCTCGACCCTGGGTCAGTTGATCGCGATGTCGCCGTGGCAGCGCATTACCCTGGTGGCAGCTGGTGCCGGCGCGGGCATCGCCGCCACCTTCAATACGCCGATCGGCGGCGTCCTTTTCGCCGTCGAGCTGATGCTGCCCGAAGTCAGCGTCCGCACCTTCCTGCCGGTGGCGCTCTCTACCGGCACGGCGACGTTCATCGGGCGCCTCTTTCTCGGGGCGCAGCCGGCTTTCTACGTGCCGCCGTCGCCGATGCTCGGAACGCAAGCCGGCTCGGCCGTCAGCCTGCTGCTCTACGCCATCCTCGGCGGCCTCTGTGGTCTCGCCGCCACCGCCTTCATTCGCGGTCTCCATCTCACGGAGGAGGTCTTCGACCGAATCGCCAATCCCTATCTGCGCCATGCCATCGGCATGTTCGGCATCGGCCTTCTGATCTATGCCTTGTTCCGTTTTTTCGGGCACTATTTTGTCGAAGGCGTTGGCTATGCCACGATCCAGGCGATCCTGGTGCATCGCATGGACGCATTCGGCCTGCTCGCGTTGCTGTTCGCGGCAAAGCTGGTCGCGACGTCGACCACGCTCGGCTCCGGCGCCTCCGGCGGCATTTTCTCCCCCTCGTTGTTCATGGGCGCGACGCTCGGCGGCGCATTCGGCGCGCTGGTGCAGGCGATCCACCCGATGCCCGAAGCCAGCATTCCGGCGCTCGCCATCATCGGCATGTGCGCCATGGTCGGGGGCGGGACCGGCGCCGTGATGACCGCGGTGACCATGCTGTTCGAGATGACGCGAGACTATGAGACGGTGATGCCGATGATTCTCGCCGTCGCCGTCGCGGTCGGGGTGCGCCGCGTGCTGTCGCGTGAGAACATCTACACCATCAAGCTGGTGGCGCGGCGCCACTTTATCCCCAAGGCGCTGCACGCCAACATGTTCCTGGTGCGGCGCGCGGCGGACGTGATGGACAAGGAGATCCTCGTGCTGCCGGTGGAGACCCCCTTCGACGATTTCCTGAGGCGCCCCGAACATACCGGCGGGTTGAGCCATGTCGTCGTCACCGACCAGGACCGCATCGTCGGGGTGTTGCGCGTCAACACGGGACTACGCCGCGGGCTTGAGGACCGCTACACGGGCGTCCGTCTCGGCGCGATTGCACAGCGCAATTTCACCGTGGCGCGCGCCGACGACATTGCCTACGACGTCATCCGCCGCATGTGGAAACGCGGCGCCACCATGGCGGTGGTGGTCAAGTCCGCGCACCGTGTTCCGCAAGCGGGCGACGTGCTCGGCATCATATCGAAGGAGCATGTCGCCGATTCTGTCGCGCTCAGCGTCGCGCCGTTCGAGGCTTAGGCCTCAATAGTAAAGCTTGATCCTCGGCCACCCCTTGGCGAGGTCGCCGCGAAAGCCATGGCAGACCAGGATCGGGCCCTTTTCATAGGGCATGCTGTAGGGATTCTCGACGCGCCCGATGACATCGAGACGGGCACAGCGCGCGCGCCACCTTGCGGCCGCCTGGCCAACCAGGATCAATGCAGCGCCGTCGCTCGGGCGCGGCCCCCAAAGGTAATACTGGTTATGGCCGCTCATCGCCGGCGGCAGTCGGTCGGCCGAACCGTAGAAATCGAGCGCCGCGGCCTGGCCATAGTTCCGCGTCAGGATCGCCGCGCGCGCAAGCTCGGCCTGCGGCAACGCGTGGTAGGCGCCGGCGACCGTCTGTTCCAATGCGCGCCAGCCGAATTGATCGGAGAACAGCTGCGTCAGCGGCGCGCCGACCGCCGAACCCTGGTTCGGCCGTGGCCGCAGATGCGTCCGCGCCATATAGGGACCAAGCCGGTCCGGGCTCAGGATCGGCAAGGTTATGGGCAAGGCGACCAGGGTGAGCGCCACGGCACCCGCAATCAGCATCACGCGAAGCCAAAGCCATGCGCGCACTGCGGCCGCCGCGCCGAGGGCGAAGAGCGTCGGATAGGCTCCGGCGAGATAATAGTCCTTGCCGTGCGATCCCCAGGTGAGGATTGCGGCGCTGAGCCATGCGATCGGCAGGAAGCGCACGGGCGTCAATGGGGGGAAGGTGAACGGCACGATCAATCCCGCAACCCATAGCGGCCCGAGGAACGGATTGACGACAAAAATCTGGTGCAGCAGGAAAAAAAGCGGCGACCCGGTGAGATTGTCGCGCGCGTGGCTTCGGGTGACCTCAAGGAACGGCCAGCCCGCCTGGGTTTGCCACCACAGGTTGGGCGCCGCGATCAGGAGCGCGAGCAGCGCCCCGAGCCACAGCGAGCGCCGCGCAAAGAGCCGCCGTTGCGGGGTCAGCGCCAGGCCCAAGGCAATGCCAACAAGCCACAACACGACACCGTATTTGACCTCAAAGGCGATGCCGGCGATCAGCCCCGCCCACAACAGCGCCCGGTCATCGCCGCGCAATAGAGCGCGGGCGACGAAATAGGCGAGGGCCGTCCATCCCAGCGCATCGAAGCTCGACGTAAAAAGGGTCGCGCTCAGCCCGATCAGTACCGGCGAAATCGCACTGGCCCCGCCGGCGATCAATGCGGCGCCTTCATTGCCGCCGAGGAGGCGGGCGAACGCCGCCGTCACCGGCACCAGAGCCGCAGCGGCAAGCGCTGCTGGCAGCCGCAACAACCACAGCGATTGGCCCAACGCCTGGGTCGCCGCCGCCAACAGCGGTACCAAAGGCGGCTGGTCGACGTAACCGAACGCGGGATGCCGGCCGCAGATGATGAAATAGAGTTCGTCGCGGAAAAAGTCGTAGCGCCCGGCGACGGCAAGATGCACCGCGAGCGTTGCCGCCGTAACCGCCCATAACCAGGGCGCGCGGTGGAAAGCCTGAGGCAATGCCAGCATCGCTCGCCAATCTATTCTTCCGCCGCGCCTTGCAGGAGCACGAAGTGACGAGCGTGAACCATCGATCGGGTGGAGCGACGCACGCTCGCTGCCGCCGGCGCCGCCGGTGCGTCACGAGCGGCGGAGAACGGCTATTAAGGCGCGACGCGGTGCAACTTATCGGGATTGCGCACGTTATAGATCGCGGCGATTTTGCCGTCGGTGATGTCGAGCGCGATCGTCTCGATGCTGCCGTTAACATCGGTCGCAACAAAGCCCGGCATCCCGTTGATCGGGGTGTAGCGCAGGCGGAAGGGACCAATGTGTTTGCGCTTCAACCCCTCGACCAGCCGGACAATATGGTCGGCGCCATAGATCGGATTGAGGGCAGCTGCCCTTTTTCCACCGCCATCGGCCAGAAGCACGGCGTCCTTGGCAAGATAGGCCGCCAGACCGGCGGCGTTGCCGCTCTCGGCCGCTTCCTTGAACACCGCCAACAGCTTCGAATTTGCCTCGTGGCTCGGATGAAAGCGCGGTCGCGCCGCCCGGACATGGGCGCGCCCGCGGGCGGCAAGCTGACGGCAGGCCTCCTCGTTGCGGCCCAGCGTCTCGGAGATTTCGGCGAACCCCACGTCGAAGACATCGTGCAGCAGAAACGCCGCGCGCTCGAGCGGTGATAGCCGTTCCAGCGTCAGCATCAGTGCCACCGACAAATCCTGGGCATAGTCGCTCGCCGAGTCGGCGTCGAGCGCGCCGCTTTCCAGCACTGGTTCCGGCAGCCACGGCCCGACATAGGTCTCGCGCCGCCGCCGCGCGGATTTTAGCTGGTCGAGGCAGAGGCGCATGACGGTGCGCGACAGAAACGCCTGTGGATTACGGACCTTGGCCCGATCCGTCCCATGCCAGCGCAGATAGGCCTCCTGCACCGCATCCTCGGCTTCGACCAGCGAGCCGAGCATGCGGTAGGCGAGGCCCATCAAATGGCGGCGATGCGGCTCAAAACTCGCCGCCGCTTCTACTGGCGCAGTGTCGCTCACGCGGCCTCCTTCAAAACCGGCGTCACCGTGCCCCCGACCGTCAGGCGCTGGCAGGTCTTGCCATGCCCCAATGCGTACTTGACCGTCGGATAGACGCGGCCCGCACTGATCGCGAACGCCAACGATATCAGCGCACGTTTGCCCCAGCGCCGCACGATTTCCTCGCGCGACGCATCGGCCGCAGGATCATGGGCAAGGGTCGCCTTGGCGAAGCGGAAGGCAAGCCTTGCCGCGTCGGTCATTTGGCGCTCGTCGCCGGCAATCACGGCACGGATTACCGGCGCAGGGACCCCGCTCCGCTCCGCCATCGTGACGACGAGTTGCGAACACGGACCACAATCCTCGCCCATTGTCGCCACGAGCGAGGCCGCCGTCAGGGCGTCGGCCGGGATGTCGCGCCGATACTGCGCCATGGCGTTGAACTTGTTGAATGCCAGTGCCGCCCGCAGGTCGGTATCGAGGATGTCGCGGCCATAGCTCGTGTCGTAATTGTATTCGCGCTCAAAAGCGGCCAGACGCCGCCGGATCAGCGATTTCAACATGATGTCGCTCCTTTGCGAACATGGGACTGGGCCAGGCCAGCCACAAGACGAGCGCCGGTGCCACGAACACCGGCAGCAGATCGTTCAAGAGACCATGCACCGCTTCTCGGCCGCCGGCGGTGCCCGCGAGAGGGACGAGCGCGTGCAGCGCGAGGCAAACGCCACCGGCGAGCGCCGCCCAGCGCGCCCGCGCATCGACGGCAAACCAGATCAGCGCCGCACCGGCCATGCGATAAGCGCATCCGATATCGCGCACAAAATGCAGGTTGAGCGGGCGGTCATGGCAACACCAGGCACCGCGCCATACCAGGCGGTCGGGTCGGCGAGCATGAAAACGCCATTTGCAGCGAGCAACAGGCCAAGTATCGAGGCCAGGATTTTGCGCATGGCACAGTCCCCTGTCGCCCAAAAGACGATCGCGGCCCCCTCGGCGTGACATGCCGATCGGCAGGATGGACAAATCCGGCACGGCGGCGGGATAATTTCGTCAACCGAGAAGCAATAAGCCTTGGAGGAACGCATGAGCGATGAACGGGACGAGCGGCGCGAGGCCGATACCTGGTTTTCGGACGAACAATTGGCAGAGCTTGCAAGGGCCGACGAAGCCGATGCGCTGCACGCGCCGGTGCCAACCCGCAACGTGTCCAACGGCGAATATATGCCGTTTGCGCAAACGCGCGCACAACGGGAAGTTGAGGCGCGTATCGGCACGCTCGCCGCCGAGGCGGCCAAGCGCCTCGGCGTATCGCGGCGGCGCTTCCTCGCGGGTAGCGGCGGCATGGCGGCCTCGTTCCTGGCGATGAATGAGGTGTTCGGTCGCTTCTTCAACGCCAGTCCTCTCGAACTGGTCGAGCCGGCGGCAGCGGCCGAAAATGCGCCGCCGGCCGATCTCTTCGTCGTCGATGACCAGCTCCACATGGTGCGCGACCGGTCGGGCCCGGCCGGCATGGCGTTGCGCGCGGCGAGCCAGGGTGCCGGCGCCGCCAGCGCCAATGCCGGGTTCAAGGCGAATCCCTTCAACCCGAAAGGCTACCCCGACGAGCTCGGCAACCCGTGGGGCGCCTGGACCTCGTCCCTCGGCCAGACGCCTAATGTAGGCACCAATTTCACGCTGCACTCGCTCGTCAAGGATGTTTATCTCGACAGCGCCGTCACCGTCGGCATTCTCAGCAATGCGCCCTTGGGTCTGTTCCTGCCGCCCGGCGCCAGCAAGCCGATCCCGCCGCGTACCATTGCCGAATCGCTGTCAGCGGAAATCCTCACCGGATATCAGACCGTGGCGGTGCGCGACTTCGTCAATCGGATCGCCGGCTCGACGCGCATGCTGGCCCACGGCCAGCTCTATCCGGGCCGCAACAACCTCGAGTTCATGCAGCGCCAGATCGACGAATTCCACCCCGACTCCTGGAAGGGTTACACCGTCGCCTTCTCGGCCAAGAACAACAACGACCCGTCGAAAGGCATGGAGCAATGGAGCCTCGACAACGAGAATGTCGCCTATCCGACCTACGAGCTTATCCGCAACAACAAGGCTCAGCTCGCATCGCATCCCGGCTTCTTCAACATCTGCATCCACAAGGGGCTGACCACGCTCGGCGACCCTGCGGATCCCGCGAGCGACCAGCCGCCCATGGGCAATCCCAATGACATACCCAAGGCGGCCAGAGATTGGCCCGAATTCAACTTCATTATCTACCACTCGGCCTGGGCGCCGCTGTTCTACGGCTATTACTCGTGGAAGACCGTACATGAGGGCCGCATGCTGAACGGCGTGCCCGAGGTGCAGTGGATCACGCGCATGGCGCAGCAATGTGCCGACTTGAAAAACGTCTATGCCGAACTCGGCACCACATTTGCCGCGACGGTGACGACCTTTCCGACGGCGTGCGCCCATATGCTTGGCCAGTTCCTCAAATACTGGGGACCGGACCGCATCGTGTTCGGCTCGGATTCGCTCTGGTATGGCGCGCCGCAATGGCAGATCGAGGCGCTATGGCGCTTTCAGATCCCGGAAGGGATGTCGCGCAAATATGGCTATCCGCAATTGACCGACGCTATGAGGCGGAAGATTCTGGGGCTGAATTCTGCGCGGCTTTATAAGCTCAAGGCCGAGGCGCCGGTCTCGGCCGGCGGCATCTTCAAGCCGGTGCCGCAGGATTTTGCCGACATGGTCCCGTCCGGTCTCCACGCGACATTGGCCGACGCGCCAAACTCGAACCAGGGCCCGCAGGCGAGTTTGATCACGCTGCCGCCCGACAAGTTCGCGCTTTTGCGCGGCGATTATCAGGCCGCGGGCGGCTGGCGCGACAATCTGCGCTACGGCTGGATCAATCGCGGTTGAGCGGCTCTGCATCGCGCGCGCCACGGGCAATTGAATGGCACCGGCGACGCCCGGCGGAAGCGCGGATCCGGAAGTGGTGTCTGATCTGGCGCGGTCGGGTGATGAAAAATCACGCGCGCAAGCATCCGGCTGCGGTGCGTCAGGCGCCAATGCCGCACGCTAGCGCCGCTCGACCAGCATCTGCTTGATCTCGCCGATCGCCTTGGCGGGGTTCAGGCCCTTCGGGCAAGTGTTGGTGCAGTTCATGATGGTGTGGCAGCGATAGAGCTTGAACGGGTCTTCGAGCTGGTCGAGCCGCTCGCCGGTCTTTTCGTCGCGGCTGTCCTTCAACCAGCGCGCCGCCTGCAACAGCACGGCGGGACCGAGATAGCGCTCGCCCTGCCACCAATAGGACGGGCAGCTGGTGGTGCAACAGAAACAAAGGATGCACTCCCACAGCCCTTCGAGCTTGCTGCGCTCCGCTTCCGATTGCAGGCGCTCGCGGTCCGGGGGCGGCGTTTCCGTCTGCAGCCATGGCTCGATCGACCGGTATTGCGCGTAAATATGCGTCAGGTCGCCGACCAGATCCTTGACCACGGGAAGATGCGGCAGGGGGTAGATGTCAACCTCCCCCGGCACATCCGCGATCGCCTTGAGGCAAGCGAGGGTGTTGGTGCCGTCGATATTCATCGAACACGACCCGCACACCCCCTCGCGGCAGGAGCGGCGGAAGGTCAGGCCGGTATCAACCTCGTTCTTGATCTTGATGAGGGCGTCGAGAACCATCGGCCCGCACTGGTCGAGATCGACGTCGTAGCTGTCGAGGCGCGGATTCTCGCCGCTGTCGGGGTCGTAGCGATAAACCTTGAACCGCTTGACGCGCCTGGCATCGGCGGGCGCCTTGTAGGTGCGGCCGACGCCCACCTTGGAGTTTTTTGGCAACGTAAATTTTGCCATCGCTCGACCTTCTAATAGACGCGGGCCCTGGGCGGGATCGATTCGACCTCGTTCGACAGCGTGTTGAGATGCACCGGGCGATAGCCCAGGCTCACCCTGCCGTTGCCGTCGAGCCAAGTCAGCGTGTGTTTGAGCCAGTGCACATCGTCGCGATCAGGATAATCTTCACGCGCATGGGCGCCGCGGCTTTCGGTGCGTGCCAGTGCCGCGTTGATCGTCACCGTCGACTGCGCCAGCAGATTGTCGAGTTCCAACGCCTCGACCAGATCGGTGTTCCAAATCATCGAGCGGTCGCTCAACACAATGTCGCTCATCGACGCGGCGACGTCGGCCAGTTTGGCGACGCCTTGCGCCAAGCTCGGGCCGCGGAAGATGGCGCAATCGGCCTGCATGGTGCGCTGCATGTTGAGGCGAACTTCACCGGCTTTGAACCGACCCTTGGCATGGCGCACGCGATCGAGCCGCGCCACCGCTGCGTCGCCCGCGCCCGCCGGCAGCGGCTTGTGCGGCGCGCCCGGTCGAATCAGCTCTGCCGCCCGCTGCGCCGCCGCCCGGCCGAACACTACGAGATCGAGCAGCGAATTGGTGCCGAGCCGGTTGGCGCCGTGGACCGAGACGCATGCCGCCTCGCCAATCGCCATCAAGCCGGGCACGGTGCGCTCGGGATCGATCTCGTCCGGATTGAGCGCTTCGCCGTGGTAGTTGGTCGGCACGCCGCCCATCGCGTAATGCGCGGTCGGCAATACCGGAATTGGCTCACGGGTCACGTCGACGCCGGCGAAGATTTTGGCGGTCTCGGAAATTCCGGGCAGGCGCTCATGCAGCACCTTCGGATCGAGATGCTCGAGATGAAGGAGAATGTGGTCCTTGTGCGGGCCGCAGCCGCGGCCCTCGCGGATCTCGATGGTCATGGCGCGGCTGACCACATCGCGCGAGGCGAGGTCCTTGGCGTGCGGTGCGTAACGCTCCATGAAGCGCTCGCCCTCGCCGTTGGTCATATAGCCGCCTTCACCCCTGGCGCCTTCGGTGATCAGGACACCTGCGCCATAGACGCCGGTGGGATGGAACTGGAAGAATTCCGGATCCTGCATCGGCACACCGGCCCGGAGCGCCATGGCGTTGCCGTCGCCGGTGCAGGTGTGGGCTTGCGTCGTCGAGAAAAAAGCGCGGCCGTAGCCGCCGGTGGCGAGCATGACGACATGCGCGCGGAAGCGGTGAATCGAACCGTCCTCAAGGTTCCACGCCATTACGCCGACACAGCCGCCTTCGTCATCCATGATCAGGTCGAGCGCGAAATATTCGACGAAGAATTCGGCGTTGTTTCTTAGGCTTTGCTGATAAAGCGTGTGGATCATGGCGTGACCGGTACGGTCGGCGGCGGCACAAGCACGCTTCGCCATCGGTCCCTCGCCGAAATCCGTGGTGTGGCCGCCGAACGGACGCTGGTAGATCTTGCCGTCTTCCGTGCGTGAAAACGGCACGCCGTAATGTTCGAGCTCGATCACCGCCGGAATCGCGTTGTGGCACATATATTCGATGGCGTCCTGGTCGCCGAGCCAGTCGGAACCCTTGACCGAATCAAAAAAATGCCAGCGCCAATCGTCCTTCCCCATGTTGCCGAGCGCGGCGCTGATCCCGCCTTGCGCCGCGACCGTGTGGGAGCGTGTCGGAAACACTTTGCTGACGCAGGCGGTCTTCAAGCCTGCCAAGGTCGTGCCCAGTGTCGCGCGCAGGCCGGCGCCGCCGGCGCCGACCACGACGACATCGTAGAAATGATCGGTGATGGGATAGGCGGTCATGTCACTTCCCAAGCGCCAGTTTCAGCACGGCGTAAATCCCGGCAACCGCCAAGAGCAGCGCCAGCAGTCGCGCCGCGATAATGCAGGCGACCTTGGTGCCTTCGCTGGGCGCATAATCCTCGATCACCACCTGCACGCCGAGCACGCCGTGATAGAACACGGCGGCGATGGTAAGGATCGTCAGTATCGCCGCTGCCGGGCCGTGAAGCCATGCCACGAGGGCGCCACGACCGGCGCCTGCCAGCCCCACCAGCGAGGCGCAGAACCACAAGCCCAAAGGCACCAGCGCCAGGGCGCTGACGCGCTGCCCCCACCAGTGCTGAACGCCTTCCTTGGCGGAGCCCAGACCCCGCGCGCGGCTCAGGGGGGTGCGGAGCGGCGTCTCGGCCATCGTCAGGCGGCCACCACGAGGCCGGCAACGAAGGCGATCAACGTCAGCACGATCGCCGCCGCCACCACGACGTAGCCTGAGGCATAGGCGGTCCCAATCTCAAAGCCGTAGCCGGCGTCCCAGGCGAGGTGCCGGATGCCATTGCACAAATGATAAAAGAAACAGAAGCACCAACCGAACAGGAAGATCAGACCAAGCCAGGAGCCGAAAAACCAGTTGGCCGCGGCGAAGGCTTGGTCGCCGCCGGCAGCAGCCAGTAGCCACCAGACGAGAAAGATCGCGCCGCCCGCCAGCGCCAGCCCAGTGCCGCGATGCACGATCGACATCGCCATGGGCAGCTGCCACTTGTAGATCTGAAGATGGGGAGAGAGCGGCCGTTCGGCTTGCGTCATTGGGAAGAATCCCTGCGATCGGCGCGCCGTCGCGCCTCAAGGGGATGTAGCGGGTGCACCCCGGCAAGTCAACGCTAGCGGCGCGTGGCAGCAGTTATGCGTTTTCGGCGGCCGATCTGACCCATGCACCGGCTCGCGCTAATGCACGGCCGCGCGATCGGCATGCCGCCGGTCGCCCAAACCGTCCTTGGCCAGCAGTTCCGCGATCTGCACCGCGTTGAGCGCCGCCCCTTTGCGAAGATTGTCGGCCACCACCCAGAACGCCAACCCATTCGCCACGGTCGGGTCGCGGCGCAGACGGCTGACATAGACCGGGTCCTCTCCGGCCGCTTCCTTGGGCGTGACATAGCCTTCATCGACACGGTGGTCGACCACGCTCACACCCGGTGCCTTGCGCAACGCGGCGCGTGCGGTTTCGACCGCGATCGAATTTTCAAACTCGGCATGCACCGCCTCGGCGTGACCGATAAACACCGGCACGCGAACGCACGTCGCCATCACCGTGATGCCGGGATCGAGGATCTTGCGTGTCTCGGCCGCCATCTTCCATTCCTCCTTGGTCGCGCCATCTTCCATGAAGACGTCGATATGGGGAATGACGTTGAAGGCGATCTCCTTGGTGAAACGTTCCTTGGTCAGCGGGTCATTGACATAGACGGCGCGCGTCTGGGTGAAGAGTTCGTCCATGGCGTCGCGTCCGGCGCCAGAGACAGATTGGTAGGTCGCCACCACGACGCGCCTTGCGCGCGCGATCTCGTGGAGCGGCTTCAGCGCCACCACCAGCTGGATGGTCGAGCAATTGGGGTTGGCGATGATGCCCTTGCGGGCCCCGGCGACGGCACCGGGATTGACTTCCGGCACCACCAGCGGCACCTCCGGGTCCATGCGCCAGAACGAACTGTTGTCGATCACCAGGGCGCCGGCCCTGGCGGCGCGCGGCGCGAATTCGCCCGCGACCTTGCTGCCCGGCGAAGACAGGACGAGGTCGACGCCCTTGAAGTCGAACGTGTCGAGGCTCTCGACCTTCAGCGTCTGCTCTTCGCCGAACGATACTTCGACCCCGATCGAGCGCGAGGACGCAATGGCATGGAGGCGTGAAATCGGAAATTCGCGCTCAGCCAAGATGTTCAGCATTTCCCGGCCGACATTGCCGGTGGCGCCGACCACCGCTACCCGATAGGCCATTATTGAGCTCCAAAATCGGCGCCGCCTGGCGGCGCAAAAGTGGTCTGGTGTACGCGCTGGTACCCCGGATTGACAAGGGGCAGGACAGGACGACAATCCGCACCGGGAGGCAAGCACCCCATGGCCCAGCCTAAGAGCTTTGGCGAGTTCTGGCCGGAATATCTCGGCGCCCACAGCGCGCCGGCAACCCGCGCCCTCCACTATCTGGGGTCAACCCTCGCGGTCGTGTGCCTCGCCCTGGCCGTGATACTGGGCGATTGGCGCTGGCTGGTGGCGGCGCCGATCGCAGGCTATGCCTTCGCCTTCGTCTCTCACTTCACGATCGAGCGAAACAACCCCAAGACGTTCGCGCACCCGCTTTGGTCGCTGATGGCGGATTACCGGATGCTAGGCTTGTGGATATTCGGTCGTCTCGAGGCCGAATTGTCGAGGGCCCGCGCCTGACGCTCGACCGGGCTCCTCGTCATCGCCCGATCGATGCGTTTTCGGCTTGCCGGTCGATCACCGGATTCGAGTGAGGCGACGGCCGCGGCGAATTGGCGGCATCGGGCGCTCTGCGCGTGCCGCATCCGCAGGCGCCGGGTTGCGCCTGGAGCGGGATGATTCCAGGTCTGTTGATATCCTGAATAGCGAAGTAGTTTCGGCATTCCTGAGGCGCAAAGCCTGTCAAGGAGGCTTCCGATTGGCCGCGGGTGACGGCGTCAATGCCTCGCGCTGCGGCCTTGGGGCGCAGGCGCTTCAATTGGCGAAGACCTGCTCGATCGCGTTGAGGCGGCGAATGCCTCGGCGAGAAGAAGAGCTTGGCGCACTGCAAACGGCGGAGTACCTCGGATCAAAACGGTTTCTTGATCCGCGGCATCATTGCACCCGCTGTCGGTGGTTGGGACGAGGCGATTAACCGAACGATACCGGTCCCACCGCGCCAACCCACCAACGCACCTTCGTTTGGTCCTTTTCATCCATGTAGAAGAAATGGGTCATCGTGGGATGAACCGTCGGCCCCGACCGATCGTCGGGTGTCATATCCACGACACCGCGGAACACTTTCAGGAAGCCTGCATCCCAATATTCGGTGACGTGATGCAGCGTGGCGAACCCGGTATCGATGAAGGCCTTAAGGTTGGTGCGAATCGCTTCGCGACCCTTCCAATCCGCAACCCCGAGATTGCAGACCGCGCCCTCCGTGAAGCAGTCGAAGCCCTTCCCGAAGGTTTTGTCGTCGATCTCCTTCCACATGTCGAGAAGCCACTGTGGCGGTTCGGTCTTCGTAAAAGCGACTTGCATGTCTGCCTCCTGGATTTTAGCTCGAGCAATGTCCGTGGCGCGCCCAAAGGTACTGAAAATTTGGGCACCACTAGGGCGGTCGCGCCGCCGACCCGGCTCGCAATGCGGCGCTCGTGGTCAAATCCATCGAAAGTGGTGGCGCCATGCCGGCCGCCAACTCGAGCCACCATGGTGATCAATGATTCGCCCGCCAGCGGAGTCCTAAACCCACGCCGCCTAATCAAAGCCAAGTCTCACGGGCGCTTGAGCCCTTGACGTTCGGCGCG
>JASHOB010000016.1 GCA_030041335.1 Alphaproteobacteria bacterium
AACTTGTCGGCCCAAAGGTGCGCGCGCGTCGCGGCATCGATAAGCTGACCGGTGATGCGAACGCGGTTCCCTGCCTTTCGGACGCTGCCTTCGAGCACGTAACGCACGCCCAACTCGCGCCCAACCTGTTGAATATCGACTGTCTTGCCCTTGTAGACGAAGCTGGAATTGCGCGCGATCACGAACAATTCTTTGAACTGCGACAGCGCGGTGATGATGTCCTCCACAATGCCGTCAGCAAAATATTCCTGTTCGGGATCGCCGCTCATATTTTGGAACGGTAGCACCACGATCGAAGGCTTGTCCGGTAATACGCGAGCGGGACGGTCGGCCGCTGCGGCAACCGTTGACATGGGAGCGGGTCGTGAAGCCGCTTCGCCGAGCGCGATGGAATAAACCCGCAACGGCGATGCAATGTTTTTCAAGGTTTTCTCGCCCAGATCGGTGAAGAGGGCTTCAACTCGACCGATCACCTGCTTGTAAACGACATCTGAAATGCAGATACCCCCGCTCGGCGAAATGCTCTCAAGCCGAGCCGCAACATTGACGCCATCACCAAAGATATCATCGCCATCAACAATAATGTCGCCGACATTAATGCCGATGCGGAACTCCATCCTCTTGTTGGGAAGCAGGCCGGTATTGTGCGCTGCCATGGCGTGCTGAATGCCGATGGCACAACGGACCGCATCGACAGTACTGGCGAACTCCATTAGGACGCCATCGCCCGTAGTCTTTACGATGCGGCCGCGATGTTCGGCGATCTTCGGGTCAAGGAGGGATTGGCGCAGCGCTTTAAGCGCACCGAGGGTGCCCTCCTCGTCGCCACCCATCAGACGGCTGTAGCCTACGACGTCAGCAGCGAGGATTGCTGCCAGCCGCCGTTCGACACGCGCTCCGGCCATATGAGTTGCCCTGCCGCATCGTGATTTCGAGCCCAGTTTATGGTCGAGGTCAGGGGGCTGTCCAGCGAGGCCAAGGACGTCGCGGCCCTGAAACCGGTCGCGATCGTTCACCCAACCCACCGAAGCACTGGCCCCTCCCTGTTCCTTTTTTTCCAGAAGAAGGGCAGCCGCGCTTGAGCCGTCAAGACAAGCCCAATGGCATCGAGCTTTTTTTGCGCCCTGCAACTAGCCCGCACGATCTTCGCGGGAACTGGCAGGCGCATGCGTCGACGACGCTGACCGGCCCGGACCTCAGGTGCGAGTGAGCGGAGCGAGCTTATCTACAAGGCGCAGAATCTCGTCGCGACTCTCGTCGGGGACTTGAAGCAGCACGCGACTGATGCCCGCCTTGCGGTAGAGATCGAGCGCGGCCTTGTCGACCGGCGCGCCGAAGACGGTAATCGAAAGCGATTTCGGGTCTCGCTTCGCGGCTTCGGCGGCGCGCTGCAGACGTGCGACAGAGACGGACGCGTCGAACCCACGGAAGCCGATCGGTATCCAACCGTCGCAGAATTCGACGACGCGGCGCAGCGTATGATCGGTGTTTCCGCCCAACAGGATCGGCGGATGCGGCATCTGCGCCGGCTTCGGCCACATCCATACCGGATCGAAGTTGACGAACTCGCCATGAAAGGACGCCTGCTCATGCGTCCACAGCGCCTTCATGGCAAGCACCCGTTCGCGCATAACCTTGTAGCGCGTTTCGTACACGACGCCGTGGTTTTCCATCTCGTCCTGGTTCCACCCGGCGCCGATACCGAACACGAAGCGCCCGCCCGACATCTGATCGAGGCTTGCGATTGCTTTAGCGGTAACAATCGGGTCGCGTTGCGGCACCAAGCAGACGCCGGTGCCGAGCTTCAGCTTCCTTGTGGCCGCCGCGGCGAAGGACAGCGAGACGAATGGATCATGCGAATGGATGTAGCATTTTGGTAGTTCGCCACCGCCGGGGTAGGGCGTTTTGCGGCTGATGGGGATGTGCGTGTGTTCGGGCAGAAAGAGCGACTCGAAGCCGCGCGCCTCCACAGCGCCCGCGAGTTCGCTGACATTGATGCCATAGTCGCTCGGAAAGTAGAATACGCCGACGTCCATTGTTGCTGCCTCTTTAGTCAAGTTTGCCCCAGGATGTAATGTGCTCGACGCGCACCGCAATGACGGGGCAGGATTCGATGTTCATAGCATTGAGTTGGGTGTAGCGCTCCTGTAACAGCGCTTGCGCGGCATCGTGCTCGGCCCCGTCGGCCAGAATTTCGGCGTGGCCGCGCAGCATGACCCAGGCGAGCCTGGTCCAGTCCTCATCGTACCGATCGACGACCAGGGACACCACGGGATTCTCGCCTATATTGCGGAGCCGCTTCATCCTCGCGGCAGGGAGACGTTTCGGCTTCTCGTCGATGGTAATGTAGAGCGTCTCGCGGGATATGACGAAGCACACGGGCACGACGTGCGGGACGCCGCGCGCATCGGCGGTGGCAAGGTGTGCCACGCGGCAGCTCTCCAGGAACTGAAGTTCGCGTTCAGTGGCCATATGCACCAGCCCAGCGCTTCTGCCCAGGCGTCCGATCGCCGACATTCGCGGTCGATGCTCCGCTGCTTCGTGTGACGGCTAGACAGCGGAGCGAAGCGCCGGAACGCCAAAATAGCGCCTTGGTGCCAATGGGGCCATCTACTGTTAACAAAATCATCCCTTTGTAAAGGGCCTCCACTATCCCTTGGCGAGTACTGTCCGCGCCGAAAAACTTTAGATTCGGAAATATTGGTGGTGCAGGGCTACATTTGGAGCTGGCGGAGGGATTCGACCCCTCGACCCGACCTTGGCAAAGTTTTCTGCGGCACGCGGCTGAACGACCAAGCTGAGAGTCCGCATGTTCCGATCAGACGACGAGAGCGAAACGTGGGCCGCCGTCGCTTGACACCTACGCTGCGGTGCCGTTTCAGCGTTTTGTCGTGACCGCGACAAGGCCGGTTGGTCGATTTCGCATCACCCGAGATTGGGACCGATAGGGGATGCCCCGGTCGATGGCCCATATGCCTTAGTCGCAGGCGCTTTCGCGGCGGCGGTCATGATTGCCTCAAAGCAGAAGTGACTTCAATCACTTCGGAAGCTTTTCAAGCAGCGCTTGCGCCTCTTCGATCTCCGGAAATTCGGGTGTCGGCGAGAGACCCTCGAGTACAGATGCAAGCAAGGGATGAGCGTCCGCGGAACGGCCGATGGAATTATAAAGTCGCGCCAAACCGAGGGCTGCGCGCAACTCAAAGCTGCGCGCCTTCTGCTGCTGCGCGATGGTAATTGCCGTGAGGAATGCGTCCTCGGTGAGCGCTGTATTGGCCGCGGCGCGCTTCAAGAGAAACTCGCCGCGCAGGCGATGGAGCAGAGCATCGCTCCAGTGTTCTCCTGTTTCAAGTGCGAGGGCTAGCGCTTCATCGATCCGGGTCAGGGCTCCCGCTGCATCGCCCTCAGCCTCGATCTCGGCCAGTAAACCTTGGAAGAACGGCACCAAGAGTTTGATACCTTGGCCGGTGAATGCCACCAACGCCCGTCGAAGTTCCGTCACCCCGGTCTCGCGGCCGTCCAGCCGAGCGCTTGCCCAGGCGGATACCAGCATTCCACGAGTTGCCCAGAGCGTAAGCGCATTTTCTTGACTGAGTTTGATAACAATTTCCGCGGTGCCACGGGCAGCCGCAGCATCGCCGCGAATCATCTCGATGTGGGCCTTGAATGCATAGGTATTGACCTGGGTGGGTACATGACCGGTTTCGATCGCGTGGGCGACGGCTTCTTCGATCAGCGCCCGCGCCGGCCCGACCTCACCAAGTAGCCACTTTGTGATCGCGAGGTAGGCCCTCGCAGTGGCGCCGGAATCCTGGCCGAAGCGGAAACTGGCCTCGCGATCGCGTTCCGGATCGTAAGTGCTCAGCGCGTCAACGAAATTCGACTGCGCCCCGACGAAATCACCCTGCCATAGGTAAATGTATCCTAAGAGCCGGCGGCCAACCTCACACTCCATCGTCCGTGATTCGCGTTCGGCCTCGCGCAGAAATGTCTCGGCCATCTCCCGTGCCAGCCCCAACTCGCCGCGCACGGCGTTTGTGAGCCACAGGCCATGGTAAATGGTGAAGCGCTCGGTCGGGTTATCGATCGCCGCGGCAAGTTCGCGTGCGCGGATGAAGGCTGCTTTTGATTCCTCTGCGACGAATCCGCGGGACCACATAAGCGCTTGGGCAAGGCTGGTTTGAATTTTGAGCCGTTGGTTGGGCGAGGCTAGCGCGGTCGCGGCGGCCGACTCGCGCTCACCGGTTTGGTCTACCATCTCGATGGCTCGGCCCAGATGCGCGATCGCCTCTTGGAAGGCGGAACGGCGCAGTGCCTGGTCGCCCGCCTTGCCCCACCATTCGATGGCGGCGTCGGTCAGACCCGCCTGCGTGAAGTGATGGGCCAGCACTTCCGGCTCGGCCGCCGCCGTGGCAGGGAAGCGGTCGCGCAAAATCTCGGCAACGCGCCGATGCAGCACCTGCCGCCGGCTCTTGAGGAGATTCTCGTAGGCCGCATCCTGGATGAGCGCGTGCTTGAAGCGGTAATCGGCGTCCGGTGGGAGGCCCTGGACGAGCAAAATATCGGCGTCCGCAAGCCGATCGAGCGCGGCTTGGAGCGGCGCATCCTCCATGCCGGCTACCCCGCGAAGCAGCGCGTATGAAAAACCGCGTCCGATCACGGCGCCGATCTGCGCTACCTCACGCGAGGGTCCTAGACGGTCGAGCCGCGCCATCAGCGCCTGCTGCAAGGTCGGGGGTATGGCTTGGACCCCGACATGCTCGCCCCGCTCCAGCAGAAATCTTGTCACTTCCTCGATAAAGAGCGGCACTCCGCCGGTGCGCTCGGTCACCCTATCGACAACATCCTTCGGCAACGTTTGATGCGTCGCCAGTTCGCCGACCATTTGTTGGACTTGATCACGGTCGAGCGGCACCAACGAAATCGTGCTGTAATGCGATCGCGCGCTCCAGGGTGGCTTGAACTCTGGCCGCGCGGTCGCGAGCACGAACAGCGGGGCCAGGGCGCCGCGCTCGGCAATGCCCTTGACGACGTCGATGGTGGTCGGATCGGCCCAATGTAGGTCCTCGATCGCCAGCACCAACGGCTGAACGCGCGCACTGGCTATCACCAAAGCCGTCAGGGCCGCCAGTTGTCGGCGGCGCAACTCGTCCGGGGCCAAGGCCGGAGCGCGTTCCCGCGGCAACGGAATGCCGAGAACCGGCGCCAACAAAGGGGCGTTCTCGGCCGGATCGAGACTTATCTGCGCCAGCGTGCTCTCGAGCTCCGCGAACCGTCGCTCGGCGGGCACATCCGCGCCGCCGTACCGCCGTCGCTCCCATTCGGCGATCGGATGCAGCGGCGAGTTCTGCAGCAATTGCGACGACGTCCATTCAATAAAGGTGTGCGGCGTCTCGCCGAGACGGGTGCGAAACTCATGGATGAGCCGCGACTTGCCAATGCCTGGTTCCCCTACGACCAGCACGAATTGGCCTTCGCCTTTGCGCGCGCTCTCCCATCGCCGCGCGAGATGGTCGAGTTCCTCCTCGCGGCCAACGAGCGGCGTCAGCGTCCGCGCCCCGAAGCGCCTCCCGCCACTCACGCGAACGATGCGATAAAGGCTCAAAGGTTCGGGGGTGTCCTTGAAGTCATGAGCCCCTTGCTCCTCGGCGATGAACAGGCCGGCGATCTGGCGCTGGACGTTCCGCGTCACCAGCACCGCGTGCGGCGGCGCGGCCGCCCGAACCTGCGCCGCAATCGGCGATACGTCGCCAAAGACTTCGCCTGTCGCATCGACCATGACCGGCCCCGACTC
>JASHOB010000155.1 GCA_030041335.1 Alphaproteobacteria bacterium
GAACTATCGGGCGCGGCGCAGAAATACGGGCTCGGCATCCTGCCCTTCTTCCCGTTGGCGAGCGGCGCGCTTACCGGCAAATACCGTCGCAACCTGGCAAGGCCGCCAGGCTCCCGGTTGTCGGCGCAAACACCATTGTCGGCCCGGTTCTTGTCAGAGGCCAATCTCGAGATCGTCGAAAAACTCGTTGGGTTCAGCGAAAGCCGCGGCCATACCGTTCTCGAGCTCGCCTTCTCCTGGTTGCTGGCGCGCAGCCAGGTCGCAAGCGTCATTGCCGGCGCCACCAAGCCCGAGCAGATCGAGGCCAACGTCAAGGCGGCCGACTGGGCGCTCACGCCTGAGGAGATCGCCGAGGTCGACAGCATCACCAAGAAAGGATGAGCGGATTGGCACGATCCTTTGCCGGGACGAGGCAAGACCGGCGACTCCGGTCGCCCCGGGGCGTTCTCTGGCGATGACGGATTGACTTCGGCCGATGCCCGAATTGCCGGAGGTCGAGACTATTGTCCGCGGCTTAGAGCAGCGGCTGGCGGGACGGCGGTTCCGCCAGGTCACGCTCAACCGCGCCGATTTGCGCACCCCGTTGCCAACAGGGTTGAAGGCCAAGCTCGAAGGCAAACGCATTGAGCGGGTCAGCCGGCGCGCCAAATATATTTTGATCCACTGCGCGGGCGACGCCGTGCTGCTCGCCCACCTTGGCATGTCGGGTCGCATCGTGATCTCCGAGGCGAACGAGAAGCGACTGCGCCAGAAGCACGACCATGTCGTCTTTACGTTCGACGACGGCGCCGTGCTCGCATTCAATGATGCACGGCGCTTCGGCATGATCGATTACGTCGCCGCGGCGCAGCTGCCGAATCACAAGTTGTTGCGCCACCTCGGACTCGAGCCGCTGGGCCACGAATTCAATGGCGCCAATTTGGCCAAGCGCCTCGCCGGCAAGAACTGCTCGATCAAGGCGGCGCTTTTGGATCAACGCGTGATTGCCGGGCTTGGCAACATCTATGCTTCGGAAGCGCTTTACTGGGCCAACATATCGCCCCGTCGACGCGCGGGCACGGTGCTGGGGGCGCGCGCCGACGCGCTTGCGGCCGCGATCCGCAAAACGCTTGAGCGCGCCATTGCCGCGGGTGGCTCGTCGCTGCGCGACTATGTCCAGGCGTCGGGCGAGCTTGGCTATTTCCAGCATCATTGGGCGGTCTACGGCAAGGAAGGCGAGAAGTGCCCACGATGCGATTGCCACCGCGGCATCAAGCGCATCGTGCAAAATGCGCGTTCGACCTTCTATTGCGCGAAATATCAACGCTGATTGGTGCGTGAAGCGGCGCCGAGCGTATGGCGCTTGGCTCCGAGCCGAGCTCGGGAGCGCCGCATCGGATTGGGTGTCGCTGCCGCTCGTAGCGCCTGGCTTCAAATCATTGTAAGCGCGTCACCATCGGGCACCCGAAATCAGAGTTGGTACACGGTTAACCAACGGCAACGCCTTTTGCTTTTGTGAAGCTTGCTACCCTGCCGCGGCTTCGCCAGGATGCATCGATCGCCGATCGGTCCGGACGGCGATCGAGCTTCCTGCGACAGCGAGCGTGCCCATGACATATGAAAATATTCTTGTTGAGACCAAGGGGGCGGTCGGCATTGTCACCCTCAATCGCCCGAAGGCACTCAACGCCTTGTGCGAAGCACTGGTGGCGGAGCTCGGCCAGGCGCTCGACGCCTTCGAGGGCGACGATGCGATCGGTTGCGTCATCGTCACCGGTAGCGACAGAGCCTTTGCCGCCGGTGCCGACATCAAGGAGATGGCGGGACAGAGCTATATGTCCGTCTATCTGTCCGATTTCATCACCAAAGGTTGGGAGCGCGTGACGACGTGCCGCAAACCGATCATCGCGGCGGTCGCCGGCTTCGCGCTCGGCGGCGGCTGCGAGGTCGCGATGATGTGCGACACGATCATCGCCGCCGATACTGCCAAGTTTGGCCAGCCTGAAATTACTCTAGGAATCATTCCAGGTGCCGGCGGCACGCAGCGCTTGCCGCGCTTCGTCGGCAAGGCCAAGGCGATGGACCTGATTCTGACGGGGCGGATGATGGATGCGGCCGAAGCGGAGCGCTGTGGTCTCGTCAGTCGCGTGGTCGCGCCCGACAAATTGTTGAGCGAGGCGCTCGCCATGGCAGAGCGCATTGCGGCCATGTCGCGGCCTTCGGCGATGATGGCGAAAGAATCTGTCAACCGCGCTTACGAGACGACGCTCAACGAAGGTGTCAGATTCGAACGCCGGCTCTTTCACTCGCTCTTTGCCACCGAAGATCAAAAGGAAGGCATGGCGGCATTCATTGAAAAGCGCAAACCGGCGTTCAAGAATCGGTGACCGTTCGGGCGATGACTCTTCTTGCCACGCGGCGCGCGGTTCGATATACAGCACGCCTTCCGCAAAATCGGATTTAGAGACATGGCCCATCATCCATCAGCGGCAAAGCGTTATCGCCAGACCGTGCGCCGCACCGCCGTCAATGCGTCGCGCAAAAGCCGCGTGCGCGGTTTCGTGAAGCAAGTCGAGCGCGCAATTGCCTCCGGCGACAAGGAAGCGGCAAAGAGCGCGCTCAAGGCGGCGCAGCCGGAATTGCAGCGCGGTGTCAACAAGGGCGTCGGGCACAAGCGAACCGTGTCGCGAAAACTGTCGCGGCTCTCCGCTCGTATCAAGGCGCTGTAATTCGAGTGCAGTGCAAAAATTTTTCAGATCTCATGGGAATTGTGACAAGCAAAAAAATTTCTGTGAAAAATTGATTGCACAATATTGCGTTCTCGGGTCAGTGTTGGGTAGAGTGACGAGACGTTCCCGCGGAATCGTGGTCGTACTGGCAAGGGGAGATGATCGGCGGGCGTCACGACAATAAAGTTCCGGGCCCGACCGATACGACGCGCTACCGCGTGGGCGCGTGCGGCGGGCGCGATAACTAATTGGCTTAAATCGTAATCAACCGTTGGGTTCGATGACAGCAACGGCGAGGGTTTGCCTTTCCGTGGCAGGGGAAGTATTTGCCGAATTTCGGTTCGGCGACGCAACAGGAGGCCATTGGCAAGAACATGGCGGCGTCGATGAACGGCGGGGGTGGCGGGTTTCTGAGCCCGGAAGTGAAGCTGCAGTGGTCGCGCATCCGCACCTGGCTGCGCGAGGAATACGGCGACACCGTCTATAACAACTGGTTCAAGCCAATGACGCTGTTGCGGGTCGATGCCGGCTGCGCGTGGATCGGCGTGCCGACGCCTTACACACGCGATTGGTCGCAACAGAATTATCAGAGCCGGCTACGCGCGCGCTGGAACGAAGAGAACCGTAAAGTCACGGCGGTCGAATTCGTCGTCGCCAACGTCGCCGTCGGCGAGGTGGATCCGGGCGAGACCGATCCGCCGCCTGCCGTCGCGCCGCGCGACATTCTCGACGGTGACGAGCGCGGCATCGGCGCGCTCTTGGATCCGCGCTTCACGTTTGAGAATTTTGTCGTCGGCAAGCCCAACGAATTCGCCCACGCTGCGGCCAAACGCGTCGCCGAGGCGACCATCGCCGAGAGCCTGCAGCCGCCGTTCAATCCCCTCTTTCTCCACGGCGGCGTCGGTCTCGGCAAAACCCATCTCATGCATGCGATCGCTTGGGAGATGCGGCGCCAGCGGCCGACGCGGCGCTTCATCTACCTGTCGGCGGAAAAATTCATGTACCAGTTCGTGCGCGCGCTGCGCTCGAAGGACACGATGCCGTTCAAGGAGCTGTTCCGCTCGGTCGACGTGCTGCTTATCGACGATTTCCAGTTCATCGGCGGCAAGGAGTCGACCCAGGAGGAATTCTTCCATACTTTCAATGCGCTCGTGGACATGAACCGGCAGATCGTGATCTCCGCCGACAAATCGCCGAGCGACCTTGATATCGAGGAGCGCATGCGCTCGCGCCTGGTGCACGGCATGGTGGCCGACGTGCACCCGACCACTTACGAATTGCGTCTCGTCATCCTGCAGTCGAAGGCCGAACATTTGCGCCTGGCGATTCCGCTGAGGGTGCTGGAATTCCTGGCGCATAAGATCACCTCCAATGTCCGCGAGCTCGAGGGCGCGCTGAATCGTATCATGGCGCACGCGCAGTTCATCGGACGCGACATCACGGTCGATACCGCGGAAGAGGTGCTGCAGGATCTGCTCAAGAAAAACGACCGCCGCGTCACCATCGACGAAATTCAGAAACGCGTCGCCGAACATTACAATATCCGTTCCGCCGACATGCATTCGGCGCGCCGCGCCCGCGAAATCGCCCGGCCGCGCCAAGTGGCGATGTATTTGTGCAAGATGCTGACGCCGCGCTCGCTGCCGGAGATCGGCAAAAAATTCGGCGGCCGCGACCACACCACGGTGATTCACGCGATCCGGCGCATCGAGGAGTTGAGCGTTGCCGACAAGACGTTGGCAGAGGACCTCGCAATTCTGACGCGCCTCTTGCAGACCGGCGAAAGAGGCAACTGAGGCCCCGCGGCTCGGCCGTTTTCCGGTCAAGAACCGCGACAAACACGGATTGAGGGCGGTGATGTTCGAAGCGGGGGCGTGCCCGGCGATTTGTGGGCGCGCGGGCGGTGGCGGTCGCCGCCATTGAGCGGCTCGCGGCGGCGAGACCCGCCGACCGATCCGGGGCCATGGCCGAGGGCGCGATCGCCGGCCCAGGGGCGCCCGTGGCCCGGCCGAAAAAAGCGGCGCCATCGAAGCCCGCGCCGCATCGCTCCGCGCCCCATCCCGAGGCTCCGATCGGCGCCGGGATTTGACGGTCCGAGGACCCTCCTTTGACCCTCATTCTGGCCTCGTTTGAAGCGGCACCGGCGCCCAAGCCGCCCAACCCGCCATTACCATCGTTGCTATTGTGTGTTATGGTTTTACCCCGTTCGCGCGGGCCGCAGGGGGCCGGGCGGCGAGGGCGGGAGGCCACCGCGAAACGCGGTTCCTGTCCGACGACAGCGCCCCGGAAGATCGTCCATCCGCAGCCAAGAAATCAACGCCATGAAATTAACCATCGAACGCGCGGCCTTGCTTCGTACCCTGGGTCATGTTCAAAGCGTGGTCGAGCGCCGCAACACCATTCCCATTCTGTCGAACGTGCTGCTGCGCGCCGAGGATGGCCGGCTCGCTCTCTCGGCGACCGACATGGACATCGAGATTGTGGCGCGCACCCCGGTCGAGGGTGCCAACAGCGGCGCCACGACGGCGCCCGCGCATACGCTTTACGACATCGTGCGCAAATTGCGCGAGGGCGCGCAGATCGAGCTCGATTCAACGCACGATAAAGGCCAAATGGTGCTGCGCTCGGGCCGTTCCACTTTCACCCTTACCTGCCTGCCGCCCGAGGATTATCCGCTGATGTCCACGGGTGAGCTCGCCCATGCCTTTACCATCACCGGCGCCGAGCTGAAACGCCTCATCGACCGCACCCGCTTCGCGATCTCGACGGAAGAGACGCGCTACTACCTCAATGGCATCTATCTCCATGCCGCGCGCAACAACGAGGTGCCGATGCTGCGCGCCGTCGCAACCGACGGCCATCGCTTGGCGCGGATGGAAATTCCGCTGCCCGAAGGCGCCTCCGGCATGCCCGGCGTGATCGTGCCGCGCAAGACGGTCGGCGAGGTACGCAAGCTGCTCGATGCCGATGGCGCGGCCGAGCAGGACATCGTCATCTCGCTTTCGGACACCAAGATTCGCTTTGTCATGGGCGACACGGTGCTCAATTCCAAGCTGATTGACGGCACCTTTCCCGACTATGACAGGGTGATCCCGTCGGGCAACGACAAGATCCTCGAACTCGAAAGCAAGCCCTTCGCCGAGGCGGTCGACCGGGTGTCGACAATTTCACGTGCGGTCAAGCTCGTGATCGAACGCGGCAGCGTCAACCTTTCGGCAACCAGCCCCGAACACGGCACCGCCAGCGAGGAGCTCGAGGTGCGCTACAACGCGGCGCCGCTCGAGGTCGGCTTCAATGCCCGTTATCTGCTCGACATCGCCGCACAGATTGAAGGCGAGGGTGCGCGCATCGCGCTGGCCGATGCCGCTTCGCCCGCGGTGATGCAGGACGCCGCCGATTCGAGCGCGATCTATGTGCTAATGCCGATGCGGGTTTGAGGTTGGCCATCTCGTTGGCGTCCGAGCGGGTGCTCTCCGCAGCCTCGGTAACGCGTCTCGCGCTGACCGATTTCCGCGGCTACGCGGCCTTGCGTCTCGGCTTGGCGCCGCGCTCGGTGGTGTTGACCGGCCCCAACGGCGCCGGCAAAACCAACCTGCTCGAAGCGGTCTCGTTCCTGGCACCGGGCCGCGGCCTGCGCCGCGCCCGCCTCAGCGATATCGACCGGCGGGTGCCGCCGGCACGCCCGACGGCACGGGCGCCCGGCCCGTGGGCGGTTGCGGTCACCCTCACCGGCCCGCGCGGCGAGACCGCGATCGGCACCGGCCGCGACGCGGCGAGCGCGACCGGCGAGCGCCGCCTGGTCCAGATCGACGGCAAGGCCGCACCGACGCAGACCGCCTTGGCCGAGCAGCTCTGCGTCATCTGGCTGACGCCGCAAATGGACCGGCTCTTTACCGAAGCCGCGGCCGCGCGCCGCCGCTTCCTCGACCGGCTGGTCTATGGTTTCGATCCGGGCCACGTTCATCGTGTCAGCGCCTACGAACGGGCGATGCGCGAGCGGATGCGGCTCTTGGCGGAAAAATCGCCGACCGATCCGGGTTGGCTTGCGGCGCTTGAAGCACGGATGGCCGAGCATGGCGTTGCCGTCGCGGCCGCGCGGCGCAACACCGTGGCAGCACTCGACGAGGCTGGCGCCACGCCCGAGGGCGCCTTTCCGTCGGCCCGTCTCGGCTTGACGGGTGAGCTCGAATCCTGGCTCGAGACCATGCCGGCGCTGGCTGCCGAGGAAGCGTTCGCGCGCCGCCTCGCTGCCGCCCGCGCCGCCGATGCCGCTCAGGGCGTGACCGCGCTCGGGCCCCACCGCGGCGATCTTGCCGCCTATCACAGCGAGACCCATATATCGGCTGCACAATGCTCCACCGGCGAGCAGAAGGCGCTGCTGATTGGTATCGTTCTCGCCTTCGCCCGGCTCATGGCGCGGCGGCGGGGCGAAGTTCCGATCCTGCTTTTGGATGAAGTGGCGGCCCATCTCGATCGCGTGCGGCGCGGGGCGCTGTTCGCCCAGATCGCGGCGTCGCGCGGCCAGGCCTGGCTCACCGGCACCGATCGGAACCTGTTCGACGGCATGTCCGATGCGGCGCAGTTTCTTACCGTCACCGACGGGGTGATTTCATCATGAGGGTATGGCTGCGGCAGCGCACCTTGACCGCCCGTCCCGTCCGGCGGCGCAAGGCGGGAGTAGATTTTGCCGCCCTCCCCCTCATGCCGCCCGGGACATCGGCCTGCGCCGTTCGTTCCTTCCACACGCGGGCAAAGTGATCAGTCCGAAGAGTTGGCGATGACCGAGCAGTTACCCGACGAAGAATACAACGCACAATCGATTCAGGTGCTGCGCGGCCTCGATGCCGTCCGCAAGCGGCCAGGCATGTATATCGGCGACACTGATGACGGTTCGGGCCTCCATCATATGGTCTATGAGGTCGTCGACAATGCCATCGACGAGGCGCTGGCAGGCTATTGCGACAGCATTACGGTGACGCTCAACGCCGATGGTTCGTGCACCGTAACCGACAATGGCCGCGGCATCCCGGTCGACATTCACGAGGAAGAAGGCGTCTCGGCCGCCGAGGTCATCATGACGCAGCTTCATGCCGGCGGGAAATTCAACCAGAATTCCTACAAGGTCTCGGGCGGCCTGCACGGCGTCGGCGTCTCGGTGGTGAACGCGCTGTCGAAAACACTCGAACTTCGTGTCTGGCGCGGCGGCCATGAATATTTTATGCGCTTCAAGGATGGCGAGCCGGAAGCGCCGCTCGAGCGGGGAGGCGAGGCCGTGCCGCCGACCCGCACCGGCACGGAGATCACCTTTCTGCCGTCGCCGGTGACGTTTACCAAAACCGCGTTCGATTTCCAGACGCTGGAGCATCGCCTGCGCGAACTGGCATTTCTCAATTCCGGCGTCGCCCTGCATTTGACCGATGCGCGCGGCGTCGAACCGAAAACCGTGCATCTCCATTATGAAGGGGGCCTGGAAGAATTCGTCAAATATCTCGACCGCTCGAAACAGTCGGTGACGCCGAAGCCGATTGTGATCACAGGCGAACGCGACGACGTCACGGTCGAAGTCGCGATGGAGTGGAACGACAGCTACTTCGAGACAATGTTGTGCTTTACCAACAACATTCCCCAGCGCGACGGCGGCACGCATCTGGCCGGCTTCCGCGGCGCGCTCACGCGTTCCCTCAACAAATATGCCGAGGAAAGCGGGCTCCTAAAGAAGGAGAGAATCGCGCTCTCGGGCGAGGATATGCGCGAGGGTCTGACGTGCGTTTTATCGCTCAAAGTGCCGGATCCGAAATTCTCGTCGCAGACCAAGGACAAGCTGGTGTCGTCCGAAGTGCGCGCCGTGGTCGAGGGCGTTGTCGGCGACAAGCTGCAGCAATGGTTGGAGGAGCATCCGTCCGAAGCAAAACGCATTGTCGGCAAGGTAATCGAGGCCGCAATCGCACGCGAAGCTGCGCGCAAGGCGCGCGACCTGACAAGGCGGAAGGGTGCCCTCGACATGGCCAACCTCCCGGGCAAGCTTGCCGACTGCCAGGAGCGCGATCCGGCGCTTGCCGAATTGTTCATCGTCGAGGGCGACAGCGCCGGCGGTTCGGCCAAGCAGGGCCGCAACCGCAAATTCCAGGCGATCCTGCCGCTCAAGGGCAAGATCCTCAACGTCGAACGCGCCCGCTTCGACAAAATGCTGTCCTCGGCCGAGATCGGCACGTTGATCGCGGCGCTTGGCACCGGCATCGGCGCCGAGGAGTTCGACGCCGAAAAGGCCCGTTATCACCGCATCATCATCATGACCGACGCCGATGTCGATGGCAGCCACATACGCACGTTGCTGTTGACGTTTTTCTTCCGCCAGATGCCGGCGCTCATTGAAAAAGGCTATCTCTATATCGCGCAGCCGCCGCTTTATCAGGTGAAGCGAGGCAACAACAAGGCGGTCTATCTCAAGGACGACGTGGCGCTGGAGCAGTACCGGGTGGAGGCTGGCCTCAAAGACGCAGTGTTCCATCAGCACGACGGCCTGCAGCGGGCCGGCAACGACCTCGTCCAGATCGTCGCGGATGCCCGGGCCGTGCGACGGATGCTACAGCCCTTGCTGCGCAAGGTCGGCAGCATCGATGTGGTGGAGCAGGCGGCGATCGCGGGCCTGCTCAATCCGGCGCTTTTGGACGCCGGCGGCCAAGGCGAGGAAGCCGTGAAATATCTGGCGCAACGGCTTGATCTGCTGGCGCCGCCGGGCGAACGCGGCTGGTCGGGTGAGGTCAAGGCCAACGAGGGCTTTATTCTGTCGCGCCGCCGCCACGGCGTCACCGAACGGCGCGTCCTCGATAGCGCCCTGCTCAAAAGCGCCGAGGCGCGGCGTCTCGACGAGCGCACCGGCGACCTGCAACAGATCTATGGCAAGCCGGGCAAACTTGTCGCCAAGGACAAGGAACAGACGATCGTCGGCCCATCGAGCCTGGTCGAGGCGGTGATGGCCCTCGGCCCCAAGGAAGGCGACATTCAGCGCTACAAGGGCTTGGGCGAGATGAACCCGGGGCAGCTGTGGGAGACGACGCTCGACCCCGAGGCGCGCACGCTCCTTCAAGTAAAGATTGCCCACCAGGATTCCGCGGAGGAAACGTTCTCGACGCTCATGGGCGATCTGGTCGACCCGCGACGCGACTTTATTCAAAGCAACGCGCTGTCGGTCGCCAATCTCGACGTCTAGGGCGCACTGCCCCGGGCCAGAGCCAGGCTGGGGCAAGGCGGAGCGGCACGCCCAAAGCCCCGCGAAACGATGCCGTTGAGGCACCCAGTTGCCCTGTCGCGGGCAGCGTGGGAAACATTGAGCCCGGGCCGGCACGGTTTTGGCCTGACGCCGGCGACGGCAGGGAAGGGTGGAGCATGGACGCGCTCGACGGCAAGAAAGTCCTCGTGGTTGGCGGCAGCTCGGGCATGGGCGAGGCGACGGCGATGCTTGCGGCCAAGGCCAGGGCCAAGGTCACGATCGCGGCCCGCGGCCACGATCGGCTGGCGGCGGCGGCAAAGCGCATCGGCCACGGCGTCGAGCCGGTCATGCTCGACGCCTTGAGCGACAGTTCGGTCGACAAATTCTTCGCCGACGGAACGATCTGGGATCATGTTGTCTCCTGCGTCGGCGCGGGCGGACGCGGCAGCGTCCGGGAACTCGATATGACCGCCGCCATGGCGGCGATGGATGGCAAGTTCTGGGCGGGGTTCCGGATCGCTCGCCGCGCCAGGATTGCGGCAGACGGCTCGCTCACCTTCGTCTCGGGCGGCCTGAGCCAGCGCCCGGCCGCGGGCGCCGCGCTCATTTCCGCGATCAATGGCGCCCTGGAGAAATTGTCGCAGGGCCTGGCGCTCGAGATGGCGCCGGTCCGGGTTAACACGGTTTCCCCGGGCCCGGTCGATACCCCAATGTGGGACCGCTACGGCGCCGATATGAAGCAGAAGTTTCTTGAAAGCGCGGCCGCGCGCGTGCCGTTGAAGCGGGTCGCCCAGCCGGTCGAAGTCGCTGAAATCGTGTTGTTTTTCATGACGAACCGGTTCGTCACCGGCACCGTCGTGCCCCTAGACGGCGGCTCGACCCTGGCATAGCCGGGCCCTGCCCGGGCCGGCGCGGCGCCGGTTAGAATAGGTCTGCATTTCTGTCATTTCTGCCATCGCCCTGACGCAGGAAATAGTACCGATTTGGTCCTTGAAATGGGCTGGCTGCGACCTTTATATGATGTTGCGTCGCGGCAAATTGACCCGTGGCATCAGCATTTCGGTTCGTACGTTCGTATATAGGGTCGAGGTCGCTCGGCCCCGCGGGTGTCGCACCCCCGCTGTCGAGGGGGAGGATAGAGGAGGTCTGACAATGGACCAGAAGGTCGATACCAGCCTGATGAGGCTGGTGGAAGAAGCAAAGCGGTTCCCGATGCTGTCGGCGGAGCGCGAACAGGAATTGGCGCGCGGCTGGCGCGACGATCACGATGCCGCGGCGCTCCGGACGCTGATCGGCAGCCATCTCCGTCTGGTCATTAAGATTGCACGCGGCTATGCGGGCTACGGACTGCCGCTCGCCGATTTGGTGAGCGAGGGCAACGTTGGCCTGATGCAGGCGGCCGAGAAATTCGATCCAACCCGCGGTTTCCGCTTTTCCACCTACGCTTTGTGGTGGATTCGCGCCTCGATTCAAGAATATATCCTCCATTCCTGGTCCCTCGTCAAAATGGGCACCACCGCTGCTCAGAAAAAGCTGTTCTTCAATCTGCGGCGGATCAAAAGCCGGCTTGCCGAACTCGAGCAAGGCGATCTGCCGCGCGAGATCGTGGCCAAGATCGCCACTGAGCTTGACGTGCCCGAGGGCGAAGTGGTCGAGATGAATCGCCGCCTTGCCGCAGCCGACACGTCGCTCAACGCACCTTTGGGCGTCGAAGGCGACAGCGAATGGCTCGAAATGTTGCCCGATGAGCGGCCGAGTCAGGAAACCCGCATCGCCGACGCCGAGGAGATGCGGTTGCGGCGGCACTCGCTCGACCATGCGCTGAAGCAGCTGAAGCCGCGCGAACGCGAAATCATTTTCGCGCGCCGGATTCAGGACGATCCGCTGACGCTCGAAGAGCTCAGTCATCGCTATGCGGTGTCGCGCGAGCGCATCCGCCAGATCGAGGTGCGGGCATTCGGTAAGCTGCAGCGCGCGATGCGCGCCAGCAACCAGTTGACCCGCCAGGACAATCAACGCCTGGCCGCGGCCTAGGTTTTTCTTTTGCCGCTTAAAAGGGCCGCTGCTCCGCGAGGGGCGGCGGCTTTTTGTTGCGCGCTTTGACATAGGAGTTGCGCCTGAGATCGGCGTCTTCGGCGATGCGACCGGCAGCGGCGCCCGATTGCGCGGGAGATTTCCTCGCCGTCGATGACGTCAGAGCCAATTTTTGGCCTTGGGCGGGCCGGTTTCTTCCTGGCGTGAAAGGTAGGTCTGGCAAGCCGGCCGCCACCGGATGACCGCGAACTTTCCCCGGGGCAGGGCTCGACAACAAAGAGTGAGAAACGGAAAATGGGAAGCGCCCGCAGCCAATCACGCCACTTAAGGGCAAAATGACGGGAGGATTCACATGCCCTCCGCCCACCGGATACTGACCAGCCACGTCGGAAGCCTGATCCGGCCGCCGGAGCTGCTGGCGCTGCTGGAGCGAAACCGCGACGGCGCGAACGAGGAAGCCCCTGCCGAGAGCGCGGTCGAGGCGGCCAAGGCCAAAGCCGTTCAAGAGGTCGTGCGCCATCAGGCCGAGATCGGCATCGACATCATCAACGATGGCGAGTTTGGCAAGAATCTGAGCTGGTCGCGCTACATTCTCGAACGGCTCTCGGGTTTTGAGCCGCGCCGCGACGAGCCGCAACATGTCTTCGCGCGCGCAACCTACGGCAAGGACCGGCGCGACTTC
Organism: Alphaproteobacteria bacterium; assembly: GCA_030041335.1. GTDB lineage: Bacteria > Pseudomonadota > Alphaproteobacteria > ATCC43930 > CGMCC-115725 > JAATGI01. Next base: position 12,635 of record JASHOB010000155.1, read on the forward strand.
GCCGACTTCTACGCCGAATATGATCCGAGCCAACGCATGGTCGGGATCTCCAACTGGGCGGTGACCGGGCCCATCACCTATAAGGGCGAGGCTGCACTTGCCGCCGATCTTCGCCGCTTCAAGGTGGCGCTCGAGCGGGTCAACGTCACCGACGCGTTTTATCCGGCGGTGGCACCCTCAAGCGTCGCCATCGACCGCAAGGATGAATACTACAAGAGCGACGAGGACTACGTGGTGGCGCTGGGCGAGGCGCTGCGCCACGAATATCGCGCCATCATCGATGCCGGCTTCATTCTGCAGATCGACGACGCCTATATCGCCACTTATTACGATGTGATCGTGCCGCCGGGCACCATGGCGGATTATCGCCGGTGGGTTGGGTTCCGCATCGAGGTGTTGAACCATGCCATTGCCGGTCTGCCCGAAGACCGCATGCGCTACCATGTCTGCTGGGGCAGTTGGAATGGTCCGCACGTCTCGGACGTGCCGTTTAGCGCCATCGCCGATCTGGTGCTGCAGCTGAAGGTGGGTGCCTGGTCGCTCGAAATGGCCAATCCGCGCCATGAGCATGAATGGCGGGTGTGGGAGGGCGTCAAATTGCCGGCCGGCAAAAAATTGCTGCCAGGCCTCGTCTCGCACGCGACCAATATCGTCGAGCATCCCGAGCTGGTGGCGGAACGCATCGTCCGCCTCGCTAAGCTCGTAGGCCCCGATAACGTCATTGCCTCGACCGATTGCGGCTTCGCCCAGGGCACCTTCACCCGGCGCACCCACCCTTCGATCCAGTGGGCGAAGCTCGAAGCCTTGGTGGAAGGCGCGCGCCTCGCCACCCGGCAACTGTTTTAGCTACTTCATGCCGTTGCTGTTCATCGCCTTTGCCGGGATCGGCTGAACCGAATCCCAGTGCTCGACCACTTTGCCATCTTCGAGCCGGAATATATCCATGGCGATGAAGCCGCGATCATTCGGCCCGTTGTGACCCCAGACATGGGTAATGACATAGTCGCCGTCGGCGAACTCGCGCAGGAGTTCGACTTGGAAGTCCGGCGATTTTGCCTTGAGGAAAGCAACAAAGCCGGCGAGACCGGCGACATCGTCCTTGGCCATGGGATTGTGCTGCTTATAGTGCGGGCCGAGGTAGGTGCGGGCGAGTGTCATGTCCTTTTTGTTGAAGGCGGCGTCGTAAAGCGCCCAGACCGTCTTCTTGTTGGCTTCCATCTGCTCGACGGTTGCGGCGCGCGCCGGCAGCGCTAGCGTCAACAACAGCATCAAAGACAAGATACGGATCATGGTCCTCCCCTTTCCCTCGCTTTTCCTGCCGTCGCGGAGCCGCCGGCGATACGATTTTAGCCGAAGCGGGCGGCCGGGCGAGGGTTCCCACACGTCTTCCTTGTTGACGGGAACGGAAAAGGAACATAAGCTCATGAACAAACCGGGTACAGCCAACCGGTTGCATGCGTCGGAACCCTGTGGAATAAGGAAGTGGGATCATGACTCAGGCCGCTGTTCTGCGCCTTTTGGATCGCGAAACCATGGATAAGCAAAAGGCGCTCGATGCGGCGCTGAGCCAGATCGAGCGGGCCTTCGGCAAAGGCTCGATCATGAAGCTCGGCGCCCGGGAGGCGGCGACCGAAACGGAAGTGATCTCCACCGGCTCCTTGGGCCTCGACATCGCCCTTGGCATTGGCGGCCTGCCGCGGGGCCGCATCGTGGAGATTTACGGGCCGGAAAGCTCGGGCAAGACCACGCTCGCGCTCCAGGTCATTGCCGAGGCGCAGAAGCAGGGTGGGGCTTGCGCCTTCGTCGATGCCGAGCACGCGCTCGATCCGGTATATGCCAGGAAACTCGGCTGCAATGTCGACGATCTGCTGATCTCACAGCCCGATGCCGGCGAGCAGGCCCTCGAGATCGCCGACACGCTGGTGCGCTCCGGCGCGATCGACGTGCTGGTCGTCGATTCGGTCGCGGCCCTGGTACCGCGCGCCGAACTCGAAGGCGAAATGGGCGACAGTCATATGGGCCTCCATGCGCGTCTCATGAGCCAGGCCTTGCGCAAGCTCACGGGCTCGATCGCGAAATCCCGTACCATCGTCATCTTCATTAACCAGATCCGAATGAAGATCGGGGTGATGTTCGGCAATCCCGAAACCACCACCGGCGGCCAGGCGCTGAAATTCTATGCCTCGGTCCGGCTCGATATCAGACGCATCGGCAGCATCAAGGAAAGAGAGCAGGTCGTCGGTAATCAGACCCGGGTCAAAGTGGTCAAAAACAAGATGGCGCCGCCGTTCAAGGTGGTCGAGTTCGACATCATGTACGGCGAAGGCATTTCGAAGCGGGGCGAGTTGCTCGATCTCGGCATTCAAGCCGGGGTCGTCGAAAAGTCGGGCTCCTGGTTTTCCTATGACGGCCAGCGCATTGGCCAGGGCCGCGAAAACGCCAAGCAATACTTGAAGGACAATCCCGAAATCGGCGATGCGATCGAACGCGCCATCCGCGCCAATGCCGGCCTGGTCGCCGACGCCATGATGGTATCGGGCAGCAGCGATCGCGGCGGCGAAGCCGCCGACTGACGGGCGCGATACTAGATAAGCGGCGGCAGCGGGGCCGCCGCCGCTTCCATTCTCATGCTACTGCAGAGACGCCGAGCGCGGGCTCAACTCCACCCGCTTGCCGTTGTGCCAGACATAGACGACATAGCCGAGCCCGATCACATCACCTTTGGCGTCGAAGCCCAGCGTGCCGAGAACGGTATCGAACTTGGTATCGTGCATCACCTTCGATAGCGCGTCGATCTTGACGGACTTCGCCTTGTCGGCGGCCTCGGCGAAGACCTGCATCGCAGCGTAAGTGAAGAGGGTATAGCCCTCGGGGTCGTACCCGGCCTGCTTGAACTCGGAGACCACCGCTTGCGCCTGCGGAATGTTGCGCGGTTCGGGCGTGAACGTCATGAGATTGCCCTCGCCGGCCGGACCGGTGATGCTCCAATATTCGTCGGTCGCCAGCGCGTCACCGCCGATCTGCACCGCGTTGAGGCCCTGTTCTTTTGCCTGCCGCGCGATCAGCCCGGCCTCGGTGTGGTAGCCGCCATAAAAATAGGCGGCGACCCCGGCCAGCTTCATTTTACTGACAAGAGCCGAGAAATCCTTGTCGCCGGCATTGACCGACTCGTTGAGCACCTCCTTCACGCCGTCGGCATTGAGGGTCTCCCGCGTCTGGTCGGCGAGGCCTTTGCCGTAGGTCGACTTGTCATCGATGATCGCGATCGGCTTGCCCTTGAAATGCGCGGCCAGGTAGGCGCCCGCGACCTTCCCCTGCTGGTCGTCGCGGCCGCACACACGGAACACGTTGATCCAGCCTTTTTGGGCGGCATCGTCGGTCAAGGCGGGGTTGGTCGAAGCCGGCGAGATCTGCAGGATGCCGTTGTCGGCATAGACTGCGGAGGCCGGGATCGACGAGCCCGAGCAGAAATGCCCGTCCACGAAGACGACGCCGCCGTCGGCAAGCTGGTTGGCGACGTTGCGTGCCTGCTTCGGATCGCAGGCATCATCGCCCAGGGTGAGCGACAATTGCTTGCCGAGCACACCGCCCTTGGCATTGATGTCTTTGACCGCCATGTCGGCGCCGCGTTTCATCTGCTCGCCGAAGGCGGCATAGGGTCCGGTGATCGGCCCCGCAGTCGCGACTTTGATCTCGTCCGCCTGCGCCGCCGCTACCGTCGCCGGCAGTATCACCGCCGCCATCGTCCATTTAAGCCAGCTCATGATGGTTCTCCTTTAGAGCCGTTCCGCCTGATATAGCCGCGCTTCGCCGTGCCGGCAATCATGCACCGAGGTAGGCGGCGCGGACCTCGCTGTTGGCGAGCAGAGCACGGCCGGTGCCCTCAAGCACGATCTTGCCGTTCTGCATCACATAACCGCGATGGGCAAGACGGAGCGCGTGATGCGCGTTCTGTTCGACCAGCAGCACGGTGGCGCCATCGCGTCTATTGAGGTCGCCGATTGCGGCGAAAATTTGCCGCGCGACCAGCGGTGCCAGGCCCAGCGACGGCTCGTCCAGCAGGAGCAACCTTGGCCGGCTCATCAGCGCGCGCCCGATCGCCAGCATTTGCTGTTCGCCGCCGGACAAGGTGCCGCCCCGTTGCGCCTGGCGGGTCCGCAATATCGGAAACAGCGTCATGACACGCTCGAGGTCTTGGGCGAAATGCGCGACGCCGACGGTGCTCGCGCCCATTTGCAGATTTTCGAGCACCGTCATGCGCGGAAAAATCCGCCGTCCTTCGGGCGCCTGGGCCAGCCCGAGCCGCACGATGTTGAAGGTCCGCAGCCGGGTGATGTCGCGGCCCGCGAACGTGACGGTGCCGAAGCGCGCCTGCAGCACACCGCAGATCGTCATAAGCAAGGTCGATTTGCCGGCGCCGTTGGCGCCGATGAGGGCGACGATCTCGCCTTCGGCGACGTCGATGGTGACGCCTTTGAGCGCTTCGACGTTGCCGTAAAAGCTGTGCACATCGAAGAGCGAGAGCAGGCTCAAAGTTCGCCCTCTTCGGGTTCGGGCTCGCCGAGATAGGCCCGGACCACCGCGGCGTCCGCCTGCACCGCCGCCGGCGTGCCGTCGGCGATCTTCTGGCCGTGATCCAAGACCACGACATGGTCGGAGATGCCCATGACCACCTTCATGTCGTGCTCGATCAGCAGCACGCCGGTGCGGTGCTCATCGCGAATGTTGCGCAACAACTGGTTCAGTTGCGCCGATTCATTGGGGTTGAGACCGGCGGCCGGCTCGTCGAGACAGAGGAGCGCCGGCCCGGTGCACATCGCCCGAGCGATCTCCAGCCGCCGCCGGTCACCATAGGGCAAGGCGCCGGCGACGATGTCGGCGCGATCGACGAGACCGAGCCGCTCGAGCCAGTAACGCGCCTTCGCCACCGCTGCCCTCTCGGCGCGCCGATAGGGCGACAAACCGAACAAACCCGCGATCGAGAACATGCTGGCACGCATCAGCTCGCCGTGCTGCGCCACCACCAGGTTCTCCAGGAGCGTCATGCCGGCGAAGAGGCGAATGTTCTGAAAGGTGCGCGCGACCCCGGCGACGCGGGCGATGCGATGGTCCGGCAAGGCTTCGAGGGCAAAGCGGCGGCCGGCACGGTGCAGTATCATGCTGCCGCCGCTCGGGCGGTAAAAGCCGGTGAGGCAGTTGAACACCGTGGTCTTGCCGGCGCCGTTGGGGCCTATGATCGCGGTGATTTCACGGTCGAAGGCGGTGAACGACAGGTTCTCGACCGCGGCGAGACCACCGAACTGCATTGACAGGTTGACAACCTCGAGCAGGGTATCGCTCACGGCTGCCGGCGTCCGGGATGGAGGCGCAGGCTCGGCTCGCGATGCGCCAACAAGCCCTGTGGCCGCCACACCATGATGATGACCATGGCCGCGCCGAAGAACAGCATGCGGAACTCGGCAAAAAACCGCAGCTCCGGCAGCAGCACCAGCAGGACTGCGGCGAGCACGACGCCGGTTTGGCTGCCCATGCCGCCGAGCACGACGATCGCGAGGATGGTCGCGGACTCGGTGAAGGTGAAGCTTTCGGGGCTGATGAAGCCGAGGCGGGTCGCGAAGAAGGCGCCGGCAAAGCCGCCGAGCATGGCGCCAATGCCGAAGGCCGAGAGCTTGACGTTGGTCGGGTTGATGCCAAGCGCGCGGCACGCGATTTCATCCTCGCGCAGCGCCTCCCAGGCGCGGCCGATCGGCAAACGACGCAGCCGCAGGGTGAACAAATTGACGATGAGCGCCAAGAGGAGCGCGACGTAATAGAGAAAGATGGCGCGATGGAGGGGATTGAAATCGATGCCGAGAAAATCGTGAAACGTGGTGAAGCCCGGCGGCGCGCGCCGTTCGAACACGAGGCCGAAGAGGCCCGGATGGGGAATGTCGCCGATGCCGTTCGGTCCTTGAGTGAGGGAGGTCCAGTTCAGCAGCAGGATATGGATGATCTCGCCGAAACCCAGGGTGACGATGGCGAGATAATCGCCGCGCAGGCGCAGCACCGGAAAGCCCAGAAGGACCCCGGCGGCGGCCGCCAAGAGCCCCGATAGCGGCAGGCATTCCCAGAAGGTCAGCCCGAAATCGTGCGCCAGGATGGCGAAGGAATAGGCCCCCACCGCGTAAAACGCGACATAGCCCAGATCGAGCAGCCCGGCGAGCCCGACGACCACGTTGAGGCCCCAACCCAGCATGATGTAGGTGAGGACGCCGATGCCGAGCTCGACCACCGAACGGGTGGCAATCGGCAGCAGCGGCAATGCCAGCGCGGCCGCGATGCCAATGGGTGCAATGATGCGGGCATGGCGGGGGCCATACCGCACGAGCGGCGCGAGCCAGGAGGCGCGGCCGGTCGCTCGCGCGGGCAGGCCGCGTCGCCACAAGCCGAGCGCCAGCCGCCCGACAAACACGGCTCCCACCCCGACCGCGACCCACCAAAACCGGGTTGTCAATCCCGAAGTGCCGTTCGACTCGACGATGCGAAACCCGACGAGCGGAATCGCCAAGACCAGAGCGACCACGGCGGTGAGGAATGCCTCTTTCACCAGAACGCCGAGGGCGAGGCTCGGCGGCGCGGCATGATCGGCGAGCGATGCCGGCTGTGCCTGCGTTCCGGCGCTCATACTTTTTCGACCTCGGGCCGGCCGAAGAGGCCGCTCGGGCGCAAAACCAGCACCAGCACCAACACCAGGAACACCATCACGTCCTTGTATTCGACCGAAGCATAGCCCGACCACAGCGCTTCGATCAGGCCGATCAAGAGCCCGCCGAGCATCGCGCCCGGCAGCGAGCCGATTCCGCCGAGGACCGCGGCCGTGAATGCCTTGATGCCGGCCGAGAAGCCGATGAAAAAGTCGATCACGCCATAGTACAGCAGCACCATCATGCCGGCGACCGCCGCCAGGGACGCGCCGAGCAGGAAAGTCAGCGAAATGGTGCGGTCGACATCGACGCCGAGCAACGCCGCCATGATCGCGTCCTGTTGCACGGCGCGCTGCGCGCGGCCGAGGGGCGTTGCCGCGATGACATAGGTAAAGACCGCCATCAGCACGACCGTCAGCGCAACGATAAAGAGCTGCAGATAGCTGACCTCGACACCGAAGGCGCCGGTCGTCAGCGCGATGCCGCCCTGGACCACGGGCTGCAGCGTCTTGACGCGGGCACCCTGCAACAGCTGCACGTAATTCTGCAGGAAGATCGACATGCCGATCGCGGAAATCAGCGGCGCCAGCCGGAACGAGCCGCGGAGCGGACGATAGGCGATGCGCTCGACCGCCCAGCCATAGGCGGCGGTGAATACCATGGCGATCAGCAGGACCATGAGCAGGGCGAGCGGCACATAGGAGATGCCGGCGAGCCCGAGCGCCATAAACGCGATCAGCGAGATGAAGGCACCGATCATGTAGATTTCGCCGTGGGCGAAATTGATCATGCCGATGATGCCATAAACCATGGTATAGCCGATCGCGATCAGCCCATAGATCGCCCCGAGGGCAATGCCGTTGACAAGCTGTTGCAGCAGGTAATTCATGCGGCGGCCAAACTAAGCGGTGCCTCTCGAGCCGGCAAGACAAGGAGAGCGAGATGCCCGACACGCGCCCTGCCGAGCATAAATCGAGCCAGCCGCAATTCGACTGGCAGGATCCGCTCCGTTTCGAGGAGCAACTCTCCGAGGAGGAGCGCCTCATTCGCGACACGGCGCGCGCCTACGCGCAGGAGAAGCTTGCGCCGCGCATCAAAATGGCGTTCCGCGAGGAGAAATTCGATGTCCGGGTCATGCGCGAAATGGGTGCGCTCGGCTTCCTCGGCTCGACCCTCACCGGCTATGGCTGTGCCGGTACCTCCTACGTCGCTTACGGCCTCGTCGCCTATGAGCTGGAGCGGGTCGATTCGGCCTACCGCTCGAGCCTCAGCGTGCAATCCTCGCTTACCATGTTTCCGATCCACGCCTTCGGCAGCGCCGCGCAGAAGGCGAAGTACCTGCCGCCGATGGCGACCGGGGAGCTCGTCGCCTGCTTCGGCCTGACCGAGCCCGATTTCGGCTCGGACGCGGGCGGCATGAAAAGCCGTGCCAGGAAAGTCGCGGGCGGCTACCTGCTCAACGGCAGCAAGATGTGGATCAGCCACGCGCCGATCGCCGACCTCCTCTTGATTTGGGCCAAGGATGAAGCGGGCGACGTCCGCGGCTTCCTCGTCGAGCGTCAGGAAGCGAAGGGCCTGACGACGCCGGCGATCGAGGGCAAATTCAGCTTGCGGGCTTCGCTCACCGGCGAGATCGCGATGCAGGATGTGTTCGTACCCGAGGCCAATCTGCTACCCGGCGCCAAGGGGCTGCGGGGTCCGTTCTCCTGTCTCAACAATGCGCGCTACGGCATTGCCTGGGGTGCGCTCGGCGCAGCGACGGCCTGCTGGCACGCGGCACGCGAATATACGGTCGCACGTCAGGCCTTTGGCAAGCCCCTCGCCGCCAACCAGCTTATCCAGAAAAAGCTTGCCGACATGCAGACCGAGATCACGCTCGGGCTGCACGCGTGTCTGCGTCTCGGGCGTCTCATGGACGCGCACACTGCCACGCCGGAAATGATCTCGATGCTGAAACGCAATTCGACCGGCAAGGCGCTCGATATCGCGCGTCAAGCGCGTGACATGCATGGCGGCAACGGCATCGTCGACGAGTACAATGTCATCCGCCATCTCCTCAACCTGGAAACGGTCAATACCTATGAGGGCACGCACGACATCCACGCCCTGATCCTGGGCCGCGCCCAAACCGGCCTCTCGGCATTCTAGCGACGGAGACGCCAAAACCGCGGAAGTGCACGGCCTCGAGGGCCCGCAAGGCGGCCGGTTTTTCGTTGGAATTTGCGACCGCCGGCTCGGGGCGGTGTTCAAAACGTCAGGCTGCGGGCGAGAGGCGCGTCATACGGTTGCCGGCGGTGAGCGACTGGGACCAGAACCGGTCGAGCCGGCGAAACGTGGCCGTGGCTTGCGCCAAGGCCTGCTCGTCGAGCGGGCTCTGCGGCAGCTGGTCGAGATGACGCTCGACCATCTGCAGTACCAGATTGCGCACGCCGGCGCCCTTCTCAGTCAGATGGACGCGAATCGAGCGGCGGTCGTGGAGCGAACGCTGCTGGCTCAGATAACCGTGTTCGACCAGTTTCTTGACGTTGTACGAAACATTCGAGCCGAGATAGCAGCCGCGAAGCGTAAGCTCGCCGATTGTCATGTCGTGATCGCCGACATTGAACAGGATCATCGCCTGCACGTTGTTGACGTCGCGCATGCTGTTGTTTTCGAGCTCGACCTTGACGATTTCGAGGAACTGGCGATGAAGGCGTTCCGTGAGTGCGATTGCATCGAGATAAGCCAGCAGCAATGACATGGCGCGCCGTTCCCCCAGCGATGGTTGCCCCAGTCAAACTTAATCAGCTATTGATTAATTTTTCCTTTAATTCACCTTATATTAGCAGGGATTAAAGCGCAAAAACCACATGATTGTGCGGGCGGCGCGGCATCGCTCGTGCCAATTGTCATACCCCCTTGCCACTCCTATCATCCGCGCCATGACCGCTCGGCAACCGGCTTTAGGAGCTTACCCTCGCCTCCGCATGCGCCGAAACCGGCGCCACGACTGGTCGCGCCGGCTGACGGCCGAACATGTGCTGACGGCCGCCGACCTGATCTGGCCGGTTTTCATTCATGACGCGCCGCAGGCGCGCTTGCCGGTTGCGTCGATGCCGGGCGTCGACCGGCTCTCGATTCCGACGCTGGTCGATGCCGCGGGCGAGGCAAAGTCGCTCGGTATTCCGCTGATCGCGATCTTTCCGGCGACGCCGGCCGAACGCAAAACCCCGGGCGGCGAGGAGGCGCTCAACCCCGAAAACCTGGTGTGCCGCGCGGTGCGCGCGGTGAAGCGGGCACACCCCGATCTCGGCGTTATGTGCGATGTGGCGCTCGATCCGTTCACGACCCACGGCCATGACGGCGTACTGGACGAGGACGGCGACGTCGCCAACGACGCAACGGTGGAAATTCTCGAGCGTCAGGCGATTGTCCAGGCCGAAGCCGGCTGCGACGTCATTGCGCCCTCGGACATGATGGACGGGCGGATCGGCGCCATTCGCGATCGGCTCGACGCCAAGGGTTTTGCCCGGGTCCAGATCATGGCCTATGCCGCCAAATATGCCTCGGCCTATTACGGTCCGTTCCGCGACGCGCTGGGTTCAAAAGCCAATCTCGGCAAGGCCGACAAGCGCACCTACCAGATGGATCCCGCCAACGGCGACGAGGCGCTGCGCGAAGTGGCGCTCGACCTCGCCGAGGGTGCCGACATGGTCATGGTGAAGCCGGGCATGCCCTATCTCGACATTGTGCGGCGGGTCAAAGAGCGCTTCGGCGCGCCCACCTACGCCTATCAGGTGAGCGGCGAATACGCGATGCTGATGGCGGCAATCGAGCATGGGTGGCTTGATCCTTGGGCCATGATGGAGGCGCTCGTCTGCTTCAAGCGGGCGGGTGCCGACGGCGTGCTCACCTACGCCGCCGTCGCCGCGGCGCGGGCGCTGCGGCGCGGCTGAGTGCTTCTCGAACTGCTGCACGCGTGGCGGGATTTTTTTATCGTCACCGCGACGGCAGGCGCGTCCTTGATCGGCGCGATGTTCGTCGTGGTCTCGATCGGCATCGGCTTCCTGACGCGCGAGCGTTTGTCGGGCACGCATGCCTACATCACGTCGACCGTGGTCCATATGGGCGGGGTTGTGTTGGCGAGCCTGTTGACCATGGTGCCGCCGCTCGCATGGGCGAGCTTTGGCAGCGTGCTGATTTTCGGCGGGATCGTCGGCCTTGCCTACGAAGTGGCGACTGCCATGGGCGTGCACCGGTTTAGCGTCGACTGGACCGATTATGTCTGGTACGGCGCGGTTCCGCTGATCTGCTACGCCGGGTTCATCGGCGCCGGTGCCATGAGCCTTGCCGGCAAGGCGGGTACCGTGGACGTGCTCGCCCTCGCCGTCCTTTTGCTGTTGATCTGCGGCGTGCGTAACGCCTGGGACATGATCCTGGTGATCGTCATCCGCCCGGAGCGAGCCAAGAAATAGTCGACCATCCCGGCAATTGTCGGCTCGGGGCACCTGCGCTAAGAGAACCGTCAACCTAACTTGTGGATCAATGAAATGCCTCAGCCTGGCCCGTTATCGGGCATTACCGTCGTCGACCTGTCGCGCATCCTCGCCGGCCCTTACGCCACTTTCCTGATGGCTGAAATGGGGGCGCGCGTCATCAAGGTCGAACCGCCGCCGCCGGGTGATGACGCGCGCGCCTATGGTCCTTACGTCAATGGCGTCTCGACCTATTTCGCGTCGATCAATCGCGGCAAGGAGTCGATTTCCCTCGACCTCAAGTCGGCGAACGATAAGGCGATCTTCGAAAAGCTCCTCGCACGCGCCGACGTTGTGGTCGAAAATTTCCGGCCCGGTACCATGGAAAAGCTGGGCTATGGCTGGGAGGCGCTGCACGCGCGTTATCCCAGGCTCATCTACGCCGCGGCCTCGGGCTTCGGTCATAGCGGACCGTTTTCGGGGAAACCTTCCTACGACATGGTGGTGCAGGGCCTCGGCGGCATCATGAGCATCACCGGCCACCCGGGCCTGCCGCCAGCGCGAATCGGCATGTCGATCGGCGACATCGGCGCCGGGCTCTACGCCGCCGTCGCCATCAACGCCGCGCTCGCGCATCGCTGCATGACCGGGGAGGCGACGAAGGTCGATATCGCCATGTTCGACTGCCAGCTCGCGCTCCTCGAAAATGCGGTGATGCGCTACACGGTGCTCGGCGAGGTGCCGGGTCCGCTCGGTGGCCGTCATCCCTCGATCGTGCCGTTCGAGGCGCTCGAGACCGAAGACGGCTGGATGATCGTTGCCGCCGGCAATGACGGGCTTTACCTCAAACTGTGCGAAGGCTTGGGGCGGCCCGATCTCGCCGCCGATCAGCGCTACCGGACCAACGATCTGCGCAGCCAGAATCGCGACAGCTTGCGCGCCGAGCTGGTCAAGGAATTGCGCAAGCGCAAGACGGCGGAAAACATCGCGCTCTTGGAAAAGGCCGGTGTGCCCTGCGGTCCCATCAACAATATCGAGCAAGCGCTGAGCCATCCTCAGGTCGCCGCCCGCAACATGCTGGTGACGGTGGCGGATCCCGCGGCCGGCACGTTGAAGCTCGCCGGCAATCCCCTCAAATTCTCGGCCTTTCCCGATCCGCCGACCCGCGCTCCGGCGCCGACGCTCGACCGCGATCGGGAGAAAATCCTGAAGGAGCTTGGCCTTTAGGCCCGATCGAACGCTTCACAAAGAATTGTCTCCTATGGCGGGCGCGGGCGGCGCTATTAGTTCCGGGCGATGTGGCGCTTGCCCCGGTAGGAGAGGTGCGATGAAAGCATGGTGCTATGCCCTGATGGGTCTTGCCTGTCTTTTTGCCGCGCAGAATGCCGTTGCCGATGACGAGCCCAGCTACAAGCCGCCGGCGGCGGCGAGCAATGATTCGGCGGGCTTAACCCAGGCACGGGCCGCGATCGCCGCCAAGGATTACCCGGGTGCCATCAAGATTCTCTACATGCTCTCGCAAAGCAGTCCGCAGAATGCCGATGTCGTCAACCTCTTGGGTTTCTCCTATCGCATGCTCGGCCAATATCCGCAGGCCTTTGCCTATTACGACCGCGCGCTGGCGATCGATCCAATGCACAAGGGTGCGCTCGAGTATGAAGGCGAGGCCTATCTCGAGACCCACCAGCTGCCGAAGGCGGAAGCCAATCTGGCCACTTTGCGGCGCGCTTGCGGCAGCGCCGGCTGTCCCGAGATCGCCCAACTGGCGCAGGCGATCGACCGCTACAAGATGCATGCGAAGCTGAACTAGAGCACGAGCCTCATGCCGTCGCGGCCGATCTCCCAGCCGGCGGCGCGGGCGGCGGCGTGCTCGGCGCTCTCGGGCCGGTGCAAGGGGTTGGTGTTGTTGATGTGAACAAATATCTTCCGGGCAATGCCGGCGTCGGAGAGCGCCCCGATGGTGTCGCGCACACTGACATGGCCCATGCGCTTTCCGGTTTTGGTACCAAGGCCCGCCTCGATCATTTCGTCATCGCGCCACAGCGTGCCGTCGAAGAACAGGAGCGCCGCGCCCTTGAGCCGTGCCGTTAGCGGCGCATCGATCGCGGCACAGCCGGGGATGAAGAAGAAGCCCGTGCCGGTCGCAGTCTCGGCGATTTCGAGCCCGACCGTGTTCTCCGAGCGCTCAGAGAGATGCTCGGAAATATCGGGGCCCTCGAGATAAAGCGCCGGCTTGCCGGGAACGCTGAACGCGGTCACGCGCAACCCTGCCTTGGTGCCGTCGCGCGTCGTCAGGTCGAGCGGCACCTCGAGCGCGAGCGGGCGGCGCGCCACCAGTTCGGCGTTGAGTACCTTGAAAATGGGGTTCACCTCGAGCACGCCTAGGACCGCTGCCGTCGCGTAGACCGCAAGCTTCTGGCTCTCGCGCAGATCGAGGAGACCGGCGACCGCGTCGACATCGCCGTTGGTGAGAACGACGCCGGCGATCGGGCTGTGGCGGCCCCTGAGCTGCGGCTGCAAATCCGGTGTCGCCAGCACTTGCGCGCGCAGATCGGGGGAGGCGTTAATGAGGAACCAGTGCCTGTCGTCCGCGGTGACGGCGAGCGAGACCTGGGTTTGCGCCTTTGCCTCGCCGCGCCAGGCGCGCGCGCAGGACTCGCAGTTGCAGTTCCATTGCGGATAGCCGCCGCCGGCCGCGGAGCCGAGAATCGAGATCCGCATCGCTCCGTCAACCCGCCGGCGCGGGCCGGCGCTGAAAGGCGCGCTGCGGGTCATAGCCGTAGGTGGCGCCGAGGAAGAACACCAGCGCGCAGCCGATCACCACCGCGGCCGCGATCCAGTCGACCTTGCCGTAGAGGGCAAAACGGATCAGCTCGACGCCGTAGGTGAAGGGATTGAGCTGCGCCAACAAGGCCAGCCAATCGGCGCCGCTCTCTTTGAGCCGCCACAGCGGATAAAGCGCGGTCGAGAGAAAGAACATGGGGAAGATGACGAAATTCATCGTGCCGGCAAAATTCTCGAGCTGCCGGATGGTGACCGACATCAGCAAGCCGAGCGCGCCCATCATGATGCCCGACAGCAGCAGCGCCGGCAGGACATAGAGAAAGCCGGAGGCCGGGATGTCGATGCCGACCAGCAAGGCCACGACCAGAAAGACGTAAGCTTGCAGCACCGACAACACCACGCCCGCCAACAACTTGCACAACAAGAGATACCAACGCGGCAGGGGCGCCGTCAGCAACAGTCGCATGACGCCCATCTCGCGGTCGTAGACCATCGACAGCGATGACTGCATACCCTGGAACAGCAGCACGATGCCCATGAGCCCGGGCACCATGTAGACCTGGTACGTGACATAGGTTTCGTAGGGCGGGGTAATGGAAATGCCGAGCACGTTCTGAAATCCGGCGCCGACCACGATCAGCCAAAGCGCCGGGCGTACCACCGCGGAGGCGAGGCGTCCGGTTTGATTGACGAAGCGCGTCAACTCGCGCCGCGCCACCGCGGCCAAGGCCAGCACTGCGTGGCCTGCCTTCATCGCGCGCCTCCTTTCAGAATTTGCATTGTGTCTCCGGCTGGTCGTAACCGAGCGTGTCGAGCACGTTGGTCTGATGCAGAAAACCCGGCATCGGCGCGTCGGCGATCACGGCGTCGGGCGTGGCGAGCAGGATCGGCTGGCGCAGTTGATGATCCCAGGCGCGAAAGCTCAAGGGCGGGCCTTTGGCGCCGTCGATGTTCATCTGCGGGCCGACGAGATACCGGTCCGCTGCTTCGGTTGTCGTGGCATGACTTTCGCGAAGCGCGTCATCGAGCGCGCGCACCGCCAGCCACGCCGCCCAGTCGGTATCGGTCATGTCCCGGCCGGCGCGTTTCTTGAAGCGGTGGCTGACTTGCGGCGCGCCGTAGCGGTCCCAGGTCCAGGTCCACGCCGTCGGCACCAGCCCGGTGGCGCCGATCACCGGCCGCGGATCGATCGTGGCATAAGGCAGACTGCGCGCGAAGGTGCCGTCGTTGTCGGCGACATAGACGGTGTCGTAGGAGGCATCGCCGGTGAGCAGCGCGATATTGTCCTGGTCGCGGTGGCGGGGATCGTTGCTGACGATGAAATCGCGGGTGTCGACGATCGTCAGGCCAAAGCGCTTGGCGGCGTGGGCGAAGGCCTCGGCATCCGCCTTGTCCGGAGCGAGCGGTCCGCGCAGCACCAGCACCCGCGGCCATTTGCGCGCCAACAGGAATTGCGCGAGCGCATCGGCCAGCATGGCCCGGCTCGGAATCACGCTGAGCAGTTCGGGCTCGCAGGCGGCGCCGCGCAGCGCGTCGCCGGTGGCCGAGATGTTGAACAGCATCACATCCTTGCCGCGCTCGGCCTTCGCCAGTTTTTCCATGGCGTCGTCGGGCGCGTCGACCAGGAACCAATGTGTGCCTTTGGCTGCCAGTGCCTCGACCTTGGCCGGCAAGGCATCGCCGGACTCGGCTTCGTCATGGTCGAGCTGGTAGGTCCGCCCCGAGACCGCTGCGACGGTATTCACCTCATCGACGCTCATCTCGGCACCCGGCAGCGGCCGCGGGGGACTGATGACGGTCTCGCCCGGCCCTTGCCGGTCGTCATAGCGCTCATCGTCCGCGACCTGGACGTAGCCGATGACAATGGTCTTGGGCAGCGGTGCCGCTTGCGCCGCGGCACTCAACAGCCAAAACACGAGCGCAGTGACGGCCGCTCTATTCATCGATCGCGACGCCATAGGGATAGTGTCCCACGGGCACCGATTTCAGCACTTTATGCGACGCCGCGTCGATAATGCTGACATCGTCACTGGCGCCGTTGGCGACGAAGAGGCGCTTTTGCGTTTTGTCGAAAGTGATGCCCCAGGGGCGTTGTCCCACGAGAATGTAGTCGGTGACCTGGCGGCTCTTGACGTCGACCACGCCGACATGGTTGGCCCGCCCCAGCGTGACAAAAGCGGTCGTGCCGCTTTTGTCGATCACCAGCGCCACCGGCGAGACATCCTCCTTGCGCATGCCGGGCGGCAGAAAATCGATACGGCCCGTCACCTTGTTGGTGGCGACGTCGATGATGTTGACGCGGCCCGCGAGCTCGGTCGAAACCCATAATTCCCTGTTGTCCGGCGTCAAGGCGAACCGGCGCGGCCGCGTGTCGGTACCGATATCGAGGCGATGACTCGAGGCGATGTCGATGACGCTGACCAGGTTCGAACCCTCGGATGCGACGTAAACCTTTGTGTCATCGGGATTGAGCAGCACGCCTTCGGGTTCGAGCCCGACCTTGATCGACTTGAGGAGGTGCTTCGAGGCGAGATCGAAGATCGACAATTCGCCGGCATCCTCGTTGCTGATGAAGAGGCGCTCGCCTTTCTTGTCGAGGTCGAAGGTCTCGGGATCGTCGATATGGGGGATGTGGCCGATCACTTTCATGCCGGCCACATCGACAATGTCGATGCGGTTGACGCCGCCGCAGGCGACGTAGAGCAGCTTGTGATCGGGGCTGAACAGCATGCCGCGCGGCCGCGCGCCGGTCCTGACAAAGCCAACGGTCGAGTAGTCGGTGGCGTCGAGCACCGTCAGGCCGTTGCCCCTCTCGTTGCTGACAAAAACGCGGTTGGTGCCGGCGAAGGCCGGCATTGCCAACGCCAGAAGGGCGAGGACGATCAGTCCCTGCTTCATGCGGGTGCTCCCTTCGCTTCGGTCAATGCCATGAAGGCCGCGGCGAGATTGCCGGCGCCGGTTTCCGTGGTGAGAGCGGCGGCAACCCCCTCACGCAGGACCTGGCCGCGATGCAGAATCACGATACGGTCAGCGTCCTCGGCCTCGTCGACGAGATGCGTGGCCCAAAGCACGCCCACCCCTTGCGCGCGCAGTTCCATGACATGACGCAACAGGTCCCGCCGCGATGCCGGATCGAGCCCGACGGTCGGCTCGTCCATCAAGAGGATGCGCGGCTCATGCATCAACGCGCGGGCAAGTTCGACGCGGCGCCGATTGCCACCCGACAGCTCGCGGACCTTGCGGTTGGCCATATCGCTGAGACCGAGCCGCGCCATGACCTGGGCGAGACGGT
>JASHOB010000156.1 GCA_030041335.1 Alphaproteobacteria bacterium
AGCAGCGGCCTTCGCGGCAGCAGCAGCAGCCGCAGCCGCGGCTTGCTCTTCGCGCACCGCGGTTGGCGCCGCGATCGAGGCGACGGTGAAATCGCGCGCGATGGTCGGTCTCACCCCTTCGGGCAGCTTGACCGTATGGATGTGAATGCTGTCGCCGATCTCGAGTCCTTCGAGATCGACGGTGATGCGCTCGGGAATGTGGTCGGCGAGGCAGATCAACTCAATGTCGTGCCGTACGATGTTGAGAATGCCGCCGCGCTTAAGGCCGGGTGAATTGGCCTGGTTCGCGAACACCACCGGCACCGCAACACGGATCGGCGTGTCCTTCCCGACGCGGAGAAAATCGACATGGAGCGGCCGGTCCGTGACCGGGTCGAGCTGCACATCGCGTGGCAGCGCGCGGTGCTTCACCGGTTCGGTGCCGTCGGCGAGCTCGACCTCGATGAGCCGCGCGAAAAAGCCGGGCCGGCTCATTTCGGTTATCAGTTCGCGCGGCTCAACGCTGATCAGTTGCGGCGGCTCTTTCTCGCCATAGAGCACGCCGGGAACCCGGCCCGCCCGACGCGTCGCCCGGGCGGGCCCCTTTCCGCCCCGGCCGCGCGTCTCGGCGCGGATAGTGTGAATATCAGGCATGATCGCTCCTTCGTTGTGGGGCCGCCCTCCAGGGGTGGCAGCCCGGTGGTGATGCTAATCGAACAGGCTTGAAACCGAACGCTCCTCGCTGATGCGGCGGATCGCCTCGGCCATCAAGGGCGCAATCGTTATCTGGCGGACGTTGCGCGCCAACCGCTGCGCTTCGGTGGCGCGGATCGAATCGGTGGTGACCAAGGTCTCGATCGGCGAGGCCGAGACCCGCGCGACCGCACCGCCGGACAAGACACCATGCGTCACGTAGGCGACCACCGATTTGGCGCCATGGTCCCGCAACGCCTCGGCGGCGTTGCACAGGGTGCCGGCGCTATCGACGATGTCGTCGATCAGGACACAGCGCCGACCTTCGACGTCGCCGATGATATTCATCACCTCGGAAACCCCGGCCCGCTCGCGCCGCTTGTCGATGATGGCCAGATCGACCCCCAGCCGCCGTGCGATGCTCCGCGCGCGAACGACGCCCCCGACATCGGGCGAGACGATAACCAGGTCATCGCCGTCGTAGCGTTCCCTGATGTCCTTGGCGAACACCGGTTGGGCGAAGAGGTTATCGGTCGGAATATCGAAAAAGCCTTGAATCTGGCCGGCATGAAGATCGAGGGTCAGCACCCGGTCGGCCCCGGCGGTGGTGATCATGTTGGCGACGAGCTTGGCCGAGATCGGCGAACGCGACGCCGTCTTCCGGTCCTGCCGTGCGTAGCCATAATAGGGAATGACGGCGGTGGCGCGACGGGCCGAAGAGCGGCGCAGCGCGTCGAGCGTGACCAGGAGCTCCATCAGGTTGTCGTTAGCGGGATATGACGTGGATTGGACGACGAAAACATCCTCGCCGCGGACGTTTTCGTGGATTTCGACGAACACTTCCATGTCCGAAAACCGCCTCACGCTGGCATCGGTCAGCGGCGTCGTCAGATAGGCAGAAATCGCTTCGGCAAGCGGCCGATTGCTATTGCAAGCAAGAATCTTCATGGCGCTTTCAGCCGCGGATCGAGCCCCGGACGCGCGACACGTCACTTACGTCGAGCGGCGGCGCATTTAACAAATTCGCCATCGAAATGTAAATCCCCGGTTTTCGCTGGTTTGTCGCGGCCTTAAGACCCGGTGGCTTGCGCCTGTTGCAATAGCTGGACGATGCCGCCGACGGCGGCAGTGGCGACGTCATAGGCGGTATCGCCCCATTTGCCGTCCAGGCTGCCTGCCGGCACCGCATTTTCCTGGCTGACCTGGCCGATCTCTTTGCCGTCGGCCCGGGACAAGGCCCAGACGATTTTCACGTCCTGATGACCGGCGCTGGCAGCGCCGATTGCGACTTTGCCGGCGAGAAGATAGCTCGGCTTGTCGTCCGGTTTTTCTTGCAGCGCGACGCCGGCGCGGTGCAATGCCGCGGCGATCGCCAGTGACAGCGCGTGGCCGCCATCGCCCGAGGCGCCCGTGACCGGCGCAATGCCAAGCGTCGCCTCCTTGACGGCGTGCTCGAGCGGCGCGTCGCCCTCGACCCGCCGCGCCAGGACCGGCGCCGGACGCGCGACCAGCGCTTTTGCCATTTCGGGATCGCCGGCGCGCCAGGCCGCGTCCGCCACTTCCGCCGATTCGGTCTCGGTGGCGACGACATGCCCGTCCGCGCCGGCAAGCCGCCAGGCAATGGTGATGCGGGTGTGATCGCCGAGGGGCTGCGCCGTGGCGGTGCCTGAGAGATGGTAGCTGCGCGAGTTCGTTTCGGCGGTGTCGGCGGGCACGTCTTCCTTCATCAACGCGTCGGCCATCGCCGTGGCCACCGCCGCCGCCGCGGGCGCGGGCGCTCCAGCGACGGGTGGCACCACGATGCCCACCGCATCGGGCGGCGCCAACACCGGCGTTGCCGGCCCCTGCTTCTGATCCGCGAAGGGATGGGGCAACGGCTGGCATGCCGCCAGCACAAACGGCGCCAGCAGAAGCGGCGCCGCAAGGAGCGGAAAACGAGAACACATGGTGGCGGCTCGGGCGCGCCGGATCATAGAAGGGCAATGGCCGAAAGCAAGCGGCCATAATCCGGCTCGCCCTGGAGGCGGGAGCGGCGATAGGAAAAAAAGTGCTGCCGATCTGCGGCCGTGTCGCCGCCCGTCCACTCGATCGCCACGAGGCCGAGCCGCGCCAGCCGCGCGCGGACATAGCCGGGCAGGTCAAAGCGGAACCTGGCGTTCGACGCGGCGAAGAACCGCGCATTGGCGGGATCCTGCGCCAGAAACGGCGCCGGGAATTCCGGCCCCACCTCGTAGGAAGCCGGCGCGATTGCGGGACCGAGACCCGAGCAGATGCGCGCCCGGTCGGCGCCGAGCGCCGCCATGGCGTCGACGGTTGCCTCGAGGACGCCGCCCAGGGCGCCACGCCAGCCGGCATGGGCGGCCCCGACAACGCCGGCTTCGCTGTCGGCAAAGAGCACCGGGACGCAATCGGCAGTCAGAATCCCAAGGGCGAGGCCCTGCTCTTTGGTCACCATCGCGTCGGCGCGCGGCCGCTCGCCCGCGATCGGGCGCACCAGCGTCCTGACCACGACACCGTGCACCTGATGGTTGGTGGCAAGCGCATCCGGCGCGACACCGAGCATGGCGGTGGCGCGGGCGCGATTTTCGGCGACCGCGTCGCGGTCATCGCCCGAGCCGCCGCCGCAATTGAGCGAGGCATAGATGCCGGTGCTGACGCCGCCCTCGCGGGTGAAAAATCCGTGGGTTATGCCCGGTTCGGCAAGCGCCTTGAGGGTGATCATTGCAACGCCGGTAGCAGCAACCGTGGATGCGCGATTGCCAGGACCTTGAACAGGCTACCCATGGCGTCGGCGGCGGTGAGGCGGCGCAAACCTGCGGCAACCGTCGCGCTCAGGGACGGCGCGGCGGCCATCAGTCGCTCCGCGCGCACCTCGATGCCGAGGGCCCGCAAGAAAGCGCCCTGCGCGAGCGGCCCGTGAACGCGGGCCCCGGCTTTCGACGCCGCGTCGGCGACGGCGGCGAAGTCGACATGCGCGGTCAGATCGGCCTCGCCCGGATCGCACAGGACCGGGTGACGCCGATGCCCCCGAACCGCTTGCAAGGTATCGCCGCAGGCGCTCGTGCTATAGCCGTAGTCGATCAACAAAGCCGCGCCATCCTGTTGCGCGACGCGGCGTCCGAGCCAATCGGCATAGGCCAAGGCGGCGGGCGAGACCTCACGGACCGAACCTTGCGGCGCCGCCGGCAGCCACGCGCAAACCGCTTCGTCGAGCACAAAGGCAAAGCCTTCATCATGGAGGCCGACATGGCGCTCCTGCCAGCCCTTGACACCGCACACGAATTGCCGCACCGGCAGTGCATCAAAAAATTCATTGGCGATGAGCAGCATCGGCCCTTCGGGGATCTCTTCGATACGGCCATGCCAATGCGGCCGATGGTCAGCCAGGGCCGCGCCCTGACGTTGGCGCATGATCGGGCTGGTCTCGACCAGATGCAGTTCGGCGGCCCCGACAAATTGCGGCACGGATCGCGCGGCGCGCAGAGCGTCGCGCATCAATGTTCCGCGCCCGGGCCCGAGTTCGGCCAGAATGAAGCGCGACGGCGCTCCGATCGCCTGCCAGCCGGCGACGCACCACAGACCGAGGAGCTCGCCGAACATCTGGCTCACTTCCGGCGCGGTGACGAAATCGCCGCGAACGCCGAGCGGATCGCGCCGGCCGTAATAGTGCGCCGCCGCCGCGGCCATGTAGTCGGCGACCGAAATTGGCCCGTGCTCGCGAATGCGTTGCGCCAGCATGTGCGCGAGATCGGTCACGGGGCAACCGTCTCGCGCCGGCGCGCGAACCAGATCAGGAACAGACCCGCCAGAATGAGCGGCACCGAGAGCAGCTGTCCCATGGTGGCGCCGCCGATGAGAAAACCCAATTGCTGATCGGGCTCGCGGAAGAATTCAGCGACGATGCGGAAAGCGCCGTAGCCGATCAGGAACACGCCGCAAAGCGAGCCGCGCCGTGCGCGCACCGCGTCGCTGCGCTGGAGGATGAACAGGATCACGAGCAGGACCAGGCCTTCGAGCATCGCCTCGTACAGTTGGCTCGGGTGGCGGGGCAAGGGCCCGGCGTTTGGGAAGACCATCGCCCACGGGACGTCGCTCGTCCGGCCCCACAACTCGCCATTGATGAAATTGGCAATGCGGCCCAAGAACAGGCCGATCGGCACGGCGCAGGCGATCAGATCCGCAAACGGCAGCAGAGCCAAGCGGCGCTGGCGACAAAACAACACGAGCGCGATGCACACGCCGATCGCGCCGCCGTGAAACGACATGCCGCCATGCCACAGTTCCAGCGCCTGTTCCGGATGCTGCAGGTAATAGGCGAAATTGTAGAACAACACATAGCCGATGCGGCCGCCGAGCACGACGCCGATCGTGGCCCAGACCAGGAAATCATCGAGTTCCTGGGTGGTGGAGGCCGGCGTGCCGCGCGCCGCCCAGCGCCGTGCCAAAATGCTGCAGTAGCGCCACCCCAGCAGCAGCGCGGCGATATAGGCCAAGGCATACCAGCGCACCGCGAACGGGCCGATCGACACCAGCACGGGATCGATGGTGGGATAAGGAATCACCAACATTGGGTCTCTTATACGCGCTAGCGCCAGCGCAACAAGCGGCGTTCGAGGATGCTGATTGCGCGGCCGATGACCAGGCCGAGCAGCGACAGGATCACCACGCCCGCCAGCAACCTGTCGGTTTGCATGAGATTGCCGGCCTCCAGCACGAACGCGCCGAGGCCGGTCTCGGCGCCGATCATTTCCGCGGATACCACCAGCAACAGCGCGGTCGCCGCGGAAATGCGGAAGCCCGCGAGTATTGCCGGCATGGCGCCGGGCAGGATCACCTTCCAGACGATGGCGGCGGTCGGCACCTCGAAGCTCTGCGCCATGCGGATGAGGTTGCGGGGCACGGCATCGACGCCGCTGTAGACTGCGATCACCGTCGGAAAGAAGACGCCGAGCGCGATGGTCGCGATCTTGGCGGTCTCGCCGATGCCGAGCCACAGGATCAGCAATGGCAGCAGCGCGATCTTGGGGATGGGGAACAGCGCCGAGACCATCGGCATGCCCACCGCGCGTGCCAGGGTCAACAGGCCCATGGCCAGGCCGATCGCGAGGCCGGCTACGGTGCCGACCAGCCAGCCGCCGCCGATGCGGATCAGCGATGCCCACAGGTGCGGCCAGATCTCGCCGCTGATGACGAGCTGCGACAAGGCGACGGCGATGCGGAAGGGACTGGGCAGAAACAGCGGGCTGACCCAGCCGAGACTGCACACCCCCTGCCAGGCCGCCAACCCGATCAGGAAGGCGAGCCAAGCGCTGTAGCGGCCCGGTAGCGGCGTGAAGCCGCCACCGCGAAAGCGGACGGCGACGGTCTCGGTGCCCTCAAGCATCGGCGATCTCGCGCGCCGCCGCCGCCGCCTCGTCGCGGATCAGCGACCACAGTGACCGTTGATGCGCGGCGACAAAAAGTGCGTCACGCGATTCGCGCGCAAGCGGCAGTTCAACAATCTCCCGGATTCGCGCCGGCCGGCGCGACAGCACCACCACCCGATCGGCCAGGCGCGCCGCCTCTTCGAGATTGTGCGTAACATAGACCGCGCCCATGCGGTTGCCGGACATGAGGCTGACAAAATCCTCGATCAGCAAATCGCGGGTCTGCGCGTCAAGCGCGGAAAACGGCTCGTCCATCAGCAGCAGTTCCGGACGCACCGCGAGGGCGCGGGCGATGCCGACACGCTGCCGCATGCCGCCCGACAATTGCTTCGGATACGAATGGGCGAACTCAACGAGGCCGGTGCGGCGCAGCACGTCGGCGACAATGTTGCCGCGCTCGGACGCGTCGAGCGGTGCGTGCTCGAGTACGAAGCCGACATTGTCGGCGACCGAGCGCCACGGCAGCAATGCGAAATCCTGAAACACGAAGGTCATCGGGTTGAAACTGCCATCGGGCGGTGCGCCGATCGTCGCCACCCTGCCTTTCTGCGGGTGCAACAACCCGCCGATGATCGCCAGCAAGGTGCTCTTGCCACAGCCGGAGGGCCCGACCAGCGCCAGAATCTCGCCCGGCGCCACGCGGAACGAAATGTCGCGCAACACGGCGAGATCAGCAAAATCGTGACTAACGGATTGGACGAGGAGTTCCATGGCTAGCGGGCGAAACCGAAGCTTTTATCGACCACCGCGTTGATGCCGAAGCCGGCGTCAACGAAATGATGTTCTTGGAACCAGGCAAGCTGCTTCGCCACGCCTCCGACATCGAGCATGCCGTCGCGATCGATATAGGAGAGCCCGACCACGATTTGAGCCGGCTTCAACCCGGTATATCGGCTGATGCTCGTGATCAGCGGCAGCGTTGTCTCGTTAATTTGAGCGCGGCCCTTGGTTACCGAGGCCAGCAATCTATCATGATAGTCCCGGGTGCCTTGCCGGTAAGCCGTGAGGAACTTTGCAATCCTGTCACGATGCTGCTTCATGTCATGCGATACGAACACCGCGCCCAGTGGCCAGGGCGTCTCGTCGCCGACCCAGCCCAGCAGCTTGATGTCGCCCTCTGCCATCAGCGGCAGCGCCGTCGTCACCGGCAATAGGGCACCGTCGACGCGGCCGCCTTTGAGCGCCGAAGCAATATTCGAAAGCGACTGCAGCGGCAGCAAATGCACGCTCGCCAATGCGAAATGCTCCTTTGCGGCCAACAGGCCGAGCGCATAGTGAAAGCTTGATCCGGCCTGCGTGATCGCGACGCGACGGCCAGCGAGATCGGCGGGTTTTTGCAGGCCCGCCCGATAGGCTGCGGCGGTAGCGAAATAGCCGATCAGCGGATAACCGGGCTGCTCGCGGCTTTGCCCCGCCACCACGGTGACGGCGCCCTTGCCGGCAACATTGAACAGGCCGGCCGTGAACGCGGTAACCCCGATATCGATATCGCCCGCCGCCGCCGCCACCGCCACCGGTTGCGCCGCGTCGAAGAAGGTGAGTGTGACGTCGAGGCCTTGCGCCTTGAAATAGCCCCTGTCGTAAGCGATGAACACGGGCGCCGAGGAGGACAGTTTCAAGACGCCGATCCGTACCGGCGTTTGCGCCATCGCCGGCAGAGTCGCCATGAGCAAAAGAAGGGCGAAACCGCCAACAAATTGTTTCATCTCCAGCGTTTCCTCGGGCCTGATCCGTTGTCACCGCCGCCAGCTTAGCGCAAGCGCATTCCCTTGGGGCAATGGATCGCTATAGTCGCGGGCGTAGAGGAGGGTGCCTATGAGAATTTTCGCGAGCGAGAGCTCGGCCCACCGCGTCGCCGCCGCGCTCGCCGGGCACGAACTGATCCTGGTCGACGGCAAGGGCGCGATCCACGCCGGCGGCAAGACGATCGACCCGCGCGATGCGCGGCCTGAGATTGTATGGCTCACCTTCGATGCGCTGATGGGCGGACAGCCGGATCTGTTCTTTGATAGGGCGCTCGAGGGCTCCGTCAAGTGGCTCCACACCCAACAGACGGGGCTCGATTCCCCGCGCTACCGCGATGTCGTCGCGCGCGGTGTCACGCTCACCAATTCTCATGCGCAGGCGCCGGCAATTGCGGAATATGTGCTGGCAAACGTGCTGGCCGAGACTTGGCCGGTCGCAGCCGCGCGCGCCGCGGAGGCGGCGGGGGAATGGCGGCGGATGCCGTTTCATGAACTTGCGCCAAGCCGTTGGCTGATCATCGGGCTGGGTGCGATCGGGCGCGAGATCGCCGTCCGCGCCAGAGGATTCGGCGTCCACATCACCGGCATCAACCGTACCGGCGGCGCCGACCCGGCTGCGGACGCGACCGGCATGCTCAAGGACTTGCCGGCCTTGTTGCCGAACGCCGACATCGTGGTCTTGTCGGCGGCGCGGACCGAGGCAACAACCGATCTGGTCGACGCCGCATTCGTCGCCGCGATGAAGCCGGGCAGCACCTTGATCAATATCGCGCGCGGCGAATTGGTCGTCGATGACGCCCTCCTTGCCGGCCTCGACCAGGGCCGGCCTGGCCTCGCCATCCTCGACGCGTTTCGCCAGGAACCGTTGCCCAGGTCTCATCCTTATTGGAAACATCCGAGGGTCCGCGTTACCGCGCACACCTCGAGCGCCGGAGACGGCACGCCGGGTCGAGCCGACAATTTCTTTTTGGAGAATTTGCGGCGCTACCAGGCGGGCGAGGAACTCTTAAGTCAGGTCCGCGCCGATTCGTTCTAGCGCACCTCCTCGAGCAAGAGCTGCGTCAGCTCGTTGGGCATGTCGATCTGAACGAGGTGGGTGCAGGGCAGCGTGTGCACGGTCCAGTCCGGCCGGTGCTTCAGCTTTTCGTAAAAGGGCGTGAACGTCGTCGGCGCCGGCACGTTGCAGTAGATGTACGTCTTGCGATTGATGCGGCCGATGCCGCCCGTCAGCGTTAGCCCTTGGGTGAAGCAGGCGGTCGGTTGGGGTGACACTTTCCGTTCCATCATCGCGGCCACTTCCGGCGTGACGCCGAACGCCGATGGCGGCAGCGGTGGCGTCAAATAGTCCGGGGCGGCCGCGATCGGCGGCCGGTCGGGGCGCGGCGCTTCCGTCGGCACCAGACTGAACATGGATTGCCCGTCCTCCGGGACGAAGGCGTCAAGATAGACCAGTGACGCGATTGCCTCGGGCACGGCATCGGCGACACCGGTCACCACCATGCCGCCATAGGAATGGCCGACCAGAATCAGGTCCGTCAAATCCTCATAGTCGATGACGCCCAGCACATCCTGGACATGGGTATCAAGATCGATGTGCCGGTTGAGCAAGTGCTTGCGCTCGCCGAGCCCGGTCAAGGTCGGCGTATAGACCTCGTGCCCGGCCTGGCGCAGCGCCCGCGCCACCCGCCGCCATAACAGGCTGCCGGCCCAGGCGCCGTGAACCAGAAGGAATGTCGCCATATGTCCTCCTTGCAATAGCGCCATTCTGCGGTGTCATTGCGCCTCGCCGCAATAACCGCTTCAATCGCTCGAAACCGGAAAGGAATGGACCATGGGCATGCTGATCGAAGGCAAATGGGAGGAGACCGCGACAGACACGCGCGGCAAAACCGGTTCGTTCGACCGCACCGCGGCAACGTTCCGCAACAAAGTTACTGCCGACGGCAGTTCCGGCTTCCGGACCGAGGCGGGGCGCTACCATCTCTTCCTCGCCTTCGGCTGTCCATGGTGCCACCGGGTAATGCTCTTTCTGAAGCTCAAGAAGCTCGAGCGGGTGATCTCGACTTCGTACACGCATCATGCGCCGGGCGAAGGCGGGTGGCGCTTTGTCACCCCCGACCCGCTGCTCGGCGCACGTTTTGCCTATGACGTCTACCGCAAGGCCAACCCTCGTTTCACCGGCCGCTGCACCGTGCCGATCCTGTGGGACAAAAAGTCCGAGGCGATCGTCAACAACGAATCGTCCGAGATCATCCGCATGTTGAACCGCGAGTTCGCGGCCTTCACCGACGATCGTGCCGATTATTATCCTGCCGACCTCGCGCCGCAGATCGACGCGGTCAACGAGCGCATTTACCACAACATCAACAACGGCGCCTACCGCTGCGGTTTCGCCGTAAAGCAGGAGCCGTACGAAGAAGCCGTCCGCGGCATGTTCGAGACCTTCGCCTGGATCGAGACAACATTGTCACGGCAAAAGTACTTGCTCGGCGACCGCCAGACCGAAGCCGATTGGCGGCTGTTCCCGACCCTGGTGCGCTTCGACTGCGCCTATTATCCGCTGTTCAAATGCAATCTCCGTCACGTCTACGAGATGCCGGCGATCTGGCGCTACACCAGAGCGCTCTACGCGGTTGCGGGCGTTGCCGAGACGGTGGATCCCCAGAAATACAAGGAAAACTACTACGCCATCCGCAGCGTCAACCCGAGCGGCGTGGTGCCGCTCGGTCCGCAAATTTCCTTTGCGTGAGTTCCATGGGCCAGTTGGTCGACGGCAAGTGGCACGATCGCTGGTATGATACCGGCGCGTCGGGCGCCTTCGCGCGCAGCGCGGCGCAGTTTCGCCATCGGGTCAGCGCCGACGGCCGCTCGGGCTTCAAGGCGGAGAGCGGGCGCTATCATCTGTTTCTCGCGATGGCCTGCCCTTGGTGTCACCGCACGCTGTTGATGCGCGCCCTAAAGAAGCTTGAACGCGTGGTCTCCGTCAGCTTCCTCGCGCCACTGATGCTGGAAGAAGGCTGGGTGTTCGCCGCACCCGAGCCGCTAACCGGCGCCAAGCGCGCCTACGAGATCTACGTCAAGACCGATCCGCATTATTCGGGCCGCGTTACCGTGCCGATCCTCTGGGACACCCACGGTAATGTCATCGTCAACAATGAATCGTCCGAGATCATTCGCATGTTGAACCGCGAATTCGGCGCCTTCACCGACGACCGTGCCGACTATTATCCCCGCGAGCGGGCGGCAGAGATCGATGCCATCAACGCGCGCGTCTATGATACCGTGAACAACGGCGTCTATAAGGCGGGCTTCGCTACCAAAGAGGAGCCATACGAACAGGCGTTTCGACAATTGTTCGATTCGCTCGACTGGCTCGAAGGCATTCTATCCACAGAGCGATTTTTACTCGGCGACACGATGACCGAGGCCGACGTGCGGCTGTTCCCGACCCTGGTTCGCTTCGACCCGGTCTATTACAGCCATTTCAAATGCAACCGCCGCCACGTTTACGAATATCCGGCGCTCTGGCGTTATACGCGCGAGATTTACGCGATGCCGGGCGTGGCGGCGACGGTCGACGTACCGGAGTTCAAGACGCACTATTACGGAAGCCACCGCACCATCAATCCAAGCGGTGTCATTCCGCTCGGCCCGGAAATCGCGTTCGGTTAGCGGACGCAAGCGCACATTCCAGTCGCGCCTGTCTGACGGCCGCGAGGCGCGCGACGCTCTCACTCAGTGGTGCCTCGGCCTTCGCTTGCGCCGCGGCGTCGCCTCGCCATCGAGCAATGCCAGCATCTTTTCGATCCGCGAGGTCGGCAGAGATTGGATGCGCTCGGCCAACAGGTTGGCGAGCTCAGTGGCGCGCGGCGACAGGCCCGCCGTGTCGACCGTGATGCGTGGATGCGAAATGCGAGCGAGCCGTGCCAGTTCATCGGCCTCGTCCCAAATAATATTGAGATAGGCGCAGATCGCCACGACCAGCGCGTGGGTCGGTCGCCCGCGTTTGCCATGCTCCAACGCCGAGAGATAGGCCGGCGATACACCGAGCGCCTCGGCCATCGATTTGAGCTGCAGTCCGCGCGCTTCGCGCAAGGTCCGCAGCCGTTCACCAAAAGGCGTCATCGCAGTCGTCGCAGCAGGAGGTAGAGCGCGCCGTCACCGCCATCGCGGGGCAGCGCGGCGGCCGTCGCCAGCACCAGCGGACGCAATGCCGGTTCGGCGAGCCAGCGCGGCACGGTGCGGCGCAACACCCCCGAGGGCGACCCGTCGGCTCCTGGCCTGGTCCCTTTGCCGGTGACGACGAGGAGGACGCGCTTGCCGGCGGCATGGCTCTTCGCGACAAAGCCGGCCAATGCGCGATGTGCCTCGGCCTGGGTCATGCCGTGAAGATCAAGCCGGGCCTCGATCGCCAACTGCCCCCGCCTCAGCCGCAGTGCCTGGCGTCGGTCGAGACCGGGCACATTTTGCGCCGCCTCCCTCGCATGCTCGTTCGGGCTGAGGTCGAAGCCCGCGGCGGAGGCGGACTTGTCGCTAGCCGACGGCGCGGCCTTCGCCGGGGCGGTGGCGGCCGTTGCGGATAGCTGCGGTGGCTTCGGAACCTTGGCCGTTGTTCCGGCGCCGCGATACCGCGTCACGCCGCGCATCGCATCGTGCCACAAGGCCCTTTCGCTCTGATCAACCAACCGTCGCGTCATCAATAATCAGAATGTGGAGCCGGCGCGGGCCGTGGGCGCCGAGCTCGATCTTCAGTTCGATGTCGGCCGTGCGCGATGGGCCGGTGACGAAATTGACGGTGCGCGGCATGGTGAATTGCCCCTGGCTCGGCTGCGTCGACGAACGCAGCCGTTTCCAGCCCTCCTCATAGGTCGAGACAATCTGTTCGGCGCGCAAGACCGCGATATGGTTGTCGGGAAGAAAATTATTCCGCGTCGGCGATTCCGGCCCCGAAATCAACATCAAGGTGCCGGTCTCGGCGATGCCGGCAAAGGCGCCGGTAAGACCGACCAGGTCGTCGGCGTTGGCGATGCCTTCGCGCCAGCGAATCGTCGGGCGGTCACCCCACGGGATCGGCTGCAGCTGCGGGTCGGGGGTCACCACCAATTGCGATGGCAGATTACGTTGGGCCAGATAATCGGCGACTGCAGCCGGCACCTCTTTGACACTAGCCAACCGGGCGATGGTCGCCGCGGCTTCCTCCGCCATCGTTTGGAACAGCCCGATGCGCGCATCGCGATCGCCTGCCACTGCCCGCGCCGGAATCGTGTTGGGCCGGTGGGCGGCAAGGCGCTCGCCGACCGTCTGCGCCGCGATATCGCGGCTGCCCTCGCGATTGAGGGCGCGGCGGAGATGGCCGAGGATCCGGTCGCGTGATTCGTCCATTACGACTTCTGCTTCTGCCGCTCGGCCCAGAGCGCCATGAAGGTCTTGCCCTCCGGCGCCGGCATGTCGCGGCCCTTGGTCCAGCCGCGGGCCAGGACGAGCGCCCGGAACCGCCCGCGCGACCGCCCGCTCCAACCCAGGACCGCGGCGCCGATCTCGGTGGCGACGCGATAGAGCGGCGGGTTGCGCGCGAGAAAGGCCCATAGTTTGAGCCCGGCGCGATAGAGGCTTGGTTGCAGATGGCGCTCGAACTCACGTTCACGCCAATGCCGCATCATTTTCGGCAAGGGGATGCGCATCGGGCACACACTTTCGCAGCGCCCGCAAAAGGTCGATGCATTGGGGAGGTTGCCGGCCTCCTCGACGCCGATAAGCTGCGGCGTCAGCACCGCGCCCACCGGCCCGCCATAGACCCAGCCATAGGCATGGCCGCCGATGGCGCCGTACACCGGGCAATGGTTGAAGCAGGCGCCGCAGCGGATGCAGCGCAGAATGTCCTGAAATTCCGTGCCGAGCATGGCGCTGCGCCCATTGTCGAGCAGCACGACATGGTATTCTTCCGGTCCGTCGCTGTCGCCGGGTCGGCGCGGACCACTCGACACCGTGGTATAGGTGGAACATTCCTGGCCGGTCGCCGAGCGCGCCAGGAGACGCAGCAGCGTCGACAAATCCTCCAAGGTCGGCACGATCTTTTCGAGCGATGCCAGAACGATGTGAACGCGCGGCAGGTTCTGCGTCAGGTCGCCATTGCCCTCATTG
The DNA here is from genome assembly GCA_030041335.1 of Alphaproteobacteria bacterium. Classification (GTDB taxonomy): domain Bacteria; phylum Pseudomonadota; class Alphaproteobacteria; order ATCC43930; family CGMCC-115725; genus JAATGI01. Next base: position 13,985 of record JASHOB010000156.1, read on the forward strand.
GTGACGATGACCGAGGAGCCGGTCTCGGCGACCAGAAAGTTGGCGCCGGTGATGCCGACATCGGCGGCAAGGAATTTGGGGCGCAGCAGCTGGCGCGCCTCGTCGCACAGCTGGCGTGGCTCGTCGAGCGGGCGCGCCGCGTCGAGCTGGGTATGCGCTGCCCGGAAGGTTTCCGCCACCTGGGTTTTCACCAGATGAATCGCGGGCGCGATAAGGTGGCTCGGGGTCTCGTGGCGCAGCTGAATGATGTATTCGCCGAGATCGGTTTCGACCGGCGTGATGCCGTTTTCCTCAAGATGTTCATTGATGCCGATCTCCTCGGCAATCATCGATTTGCCCTTGGTGACGGTCTTGGCGCCGGCGGCGCGGCAGATCGCCAGGACTTGCGCGCGCGCCTCGGCGGCATCGGCCGCCCAATGCACCTGGCCGCCGAGCGCCATCACGTTGCGCTCGAAGGTTTCAAGATAAAGATCGAGATGCGTCAGCACGTGATTCTTGATGTCGCGGCCTTCATCGCGCAGCTGCTCAAATTCGGGAAGCCGCGCCACCGCGGCGCTGCGCCGCCCGGCGAAGTCGCGCTTCAAAATGGTCAGCGCCGCCGCGAGGTTGCGGTCGCCGAGGGCGCGCCGTGCATTGTCCTTGAAGTCGCGGCTGCTCGCCCGCATCAGGCGCGCTCCCGCGGCCAGCCGATCGGCGGCAGGTCGCCGCTGATGTCGGCCAGGACCTCGGCGACATGACGAACGCGCACGCGCTTGCCCTGGCGCGAAGCCGTACCCGCCATGTTGAGGAGACAGCCGAGATCGCCCGCCAGCAATGTGTCGGCGCCGGTCGCGGTCACCGCGGCGATCTTGTCGCTGGCGATGCGCTCGGAAATATCGGGATATTTGATGCAGAACGTGCCGCCGAAGCCGCAACAGACATCGGCACCGGGTAATTCTTTCAGCGACAGGCCGGCAACCGATCGCAGCAATTGCCGCGGCTGGGCACGTATCCCCAGTTCGCGCAAGCCCGAACAGGCATCGTGATACGTGACGACACCGGCGTAGCGTGCGGCCACGCGCTCAACCTCGAGCACATCGGTGAGGAACGAGACCAGTTCATAGCAGCGCTCGGCAAAGTGCGCGACCTGAGGCAGGAAGTCCGGCTCGTCGGCAAACAACTCCAGATAGTGTGTGCGCAGCATGCCGGCGCATGAGCCGGACGGCGCCACGACATAATCGAAGCCGGAGAAGGCCTTCATCACCTGGCGTGCGATGACCTTGGCGTCGGGCTTGTCACCGGCGTTATAGGCGGGCTGACCGCAACAAGTCTGGGTGGGCGGCACCTCGACCAGGCAGCCGGCGTTTTCCAGGAGCTTCACTGCTGCAAGGCCGACCGACGGACGATAGAGATCGACGAGACAGGTGACAAAGAGGCCGACGCGAAGCGGTGGCCTTGGCGACTGGGACATGGCGGAAGAATGGTCGGGCGTTGCCAAGAAAGCAATCGCGGCAAGAAAACGAGCGCCGTTATTTGAGGGGCCTTGCCAGGGCCTTCGCGCGACGTCGCGGGCGCCCACCGGCACGGCGCGCGCGCCGCCTCGATGCTAGCACCGCCCGCTCAACCTACTGCACGCAAGCGATTCACGATCGGGGGCGTGTACCCGGTCGCCAAGCGCGAACGCCGCGTCACGAAGGCGCCGCTTCAAATCCCCCGGGCGCGCCTTATCCGAAACTCAGCTTGACCGCTACTGCCCCGGCGGCGGCGGCGGGAAACCGCCTGGGGGCGGCGGAGCGAAACCACCTGGGGGCGGTGCAAAGCCTGGTCTGCCATAACCCGGAATGACGTTGCCGTGGGCGTACATGCACTGTGCGTAGACGATGTCGTAGCGCTGCTGGATCGACATTTGCTGCCACTGCCCCTGGTTCACGCCCCAGAGGGTGCCGGCACCGGCACCGGCGGCGGCGCCGATGGCGGCTCCATGACCGCCACCGATCGCGGCACCGAGCGCCGTACCCAAAATGGTCGTGAACAAGGCGCCGCCCACCTGCGCGTTGTTGGCAGCCTGGACCTGACCCTGCACCGCGTTGGCGGCCTCGCCGCGGCAGAAAAAATCATCCTGCTGAAATTGGCCGAAAGGCTTATTGGGTGGCGGCATGACGGCGATGCTGGGCCCCATCGGAACGGTTGCGCAGGCACTAATGCCGAGCACGCACACGCCCACTATCACCGTTCTCTTTGCTATCACTGCCGATCTCCTATGCTGATGTTTCCCACGTCGATGCCGTTACTGCACAGAGTTGGCCGGCACCGCGCGCCACCCTGAATTGCATTGCGGCACATCGGGATAATAACCCCGTGGATTATCGCAGTAATACCAGGTCGAGGACGCCACTCCATAGCCCGGATCGGCCGGCGGGGCATAGACTGCCGACGGCGCGTAATAGGGCGGCGGAGCGGGATAAGGGTAGGCATAAGGGTAAGGATAGGGGTAGGGATAGGGGACACCCCAGAACGGACCAAAGCCAAAACCAACACCGACAACGACGCGCGCCTGCGCCGGCGTCGCACCGGCGATGCCAGTCGCCGCCACGCCTGCTAGTAGCAAAAATGCCAACGCCGATTTGGCGAACGGTCCTTTCCTCATCTTCGCTCCTGCTCCGAGGGCGCAGGGATGGCTTCTGTTCTTAACCGCAAATCCCCCATCTCGCGACAACGTAGCGATCAATCAAGGCCGGATCGTGGCACCGCGGCTTGGCCGCGCGCCAGGGCTGCGCCCCTACTGTGACGGCGGTGTCGGCGAGACCGGAGTCCACGGCACGGCACAGCTCTGAACATAAGGGTAATAGGCGCCGCTCGTCTGGCAATAATACCAATAGCCGGGCTGTGGGCCCGCGGCGGGCGCTACCGGCGGGGCGCCCATCCCCGGATCATAATAGATGTCGGCGACATAGTCGGGGTACGGGTAGATCGGCGCCGGGTAAAAATACCAGATGCCGCCGACGCCCCACCACCAGCCAAAGCGCCCATTATGCCATTCGTGATGCCACGCGCCGCCGGCCCAGGCCGCGCGCTCAGCAGGGGTGAAGTGCGCGAAATCACGGCCGTGGAAGCCTGGGCCGTGATGGTACGCCGGGTGCCCGCCCGGACCGCCGGCCGCGTGATGAAAATCCTGCGCCGACGCGACGACACCGCCGCTAGCCAAGGCCGCTGCCAAGGACACGGCGAGAGCGAGTGGTTTCAACCGCAGCATCTGAATTCCTCCATCTGACGGGCGGCGGCGCTGTGCTCAGCGCGCTTCACTGCCCCCTCGAGTGCAACCATATTCTTGGCGAAAACGGTTTGGCACATCCCCTTATTCAGAAGCTAAATTTAGTGTCATGAAGTAGGCAAGATTGCGGCGCTTTTCTTTGGCAGCAGCAGGAAGTAGCGGCCGCGCGCTTTCATGCCACCGGCGGCGCGCTCGGCCTCGCGACCGAATCCCCAGTAGAGATCGCCGCGCACGGGCCCGCGAATCGCACCGCCCGTATCCTGCGCGATGACCAGGCGGCGCAGCGGCTCGTTGTCATTCTGCAAATCGAGCCACACCGGAACACCAAGCGGCAGAAAAGCACGATCGATCGCGAGGCTGCGGCCTGCCGTCAGCACCGCGCCTTCGGCCCCGATCGGGGTCGCGCCCTTGATCTCGCGGAAGAACACGTAGGAGGGATTGTCGTCGAGGAGCGCTTTGCCTCGCTCGGGATGGGTCCTAATCCACGCCTTGATGGCATCAAGCGAAACCTGCTCTTTGGTGAGTTCGCCCCGTTCGATCAACAGCTTGCCGATCGAGACATAGGGCCGGCCATTCTGCCCGTCATACCCGAGGCTGACCAAGGTGCCGTCGGAGAGGCGCACCTTGCCCGAGCCCTGTACCTCGAGAAAGAAGGCATCGACCGGATCGGCCACCCAATAGAGCGCGAGCCGGTCGCGATCGAGGGCGCCACGCTCGATCTCGGCGCGGGTCGGATAGGGCAGGAGACTGCCGTCAACGACGCGGCCGGCGATGCGCTCGCCGCGCCATTCCGGCCGGAACAGGCCGAGTTGCACCATCACCAGATCGGCGGGACGGCGCAGCAGCGGCGTCTGGTTGACGCCGCCTTTGTGGCGCGCGCCGTCGAGCAGCGGCTCGTAATAGCCGGTGAAGAGCCCGTCCGCCGTGCCATTGTTGGTGGCAAGCCACGGCTCGAACCACGCCCGAAAGTACTGCCGCGCCGCCTGATCGTCGCCTGCCGGCACGGCAGCCGCGGCGGTGCAAGGCAACCGCCAATCGGCAACAGTACCGCCGATACCGTCTGGTCCGACCAGCGCCGTTGCAGGCTGGGTCAGGCGACGTGCACAGGACTTAAGCAAGGCCGGAATCGCGGCCGCGACATGATCCTCGTTCCAGCCCGACAACGCGTCGAATGCGGCCGGTTGCAATACCATTCGTGCCGGTTTGGGCGGCGGCGGCGGCAGGGCGCAGCCCGACAGCAACGCCGCCATCGCCAGCGTACAACACCAAGTTCGCCGGCGATCCATCAACCGGGCGGTGGCGTTTCGGTGGCGATCAGCGTCCAGTTGGGATCGGGCGAGCGCGTCGGGCGCGAGAAGGTCCAGAGATCGGTATGTTCGACGGCGTGGTTGGGATCGCCCTCGAGCACGGCGCCGGCGGCGTCGCGGGTCACGAGAATTTGATCCGAGACGAATTTGACCGTCACCAGCGCGGTGCCGCCCTCGACCCGGTTTTGCACGATGTCCGCGGATTTGACCGCGACGATCTTGGTTTCCTGTTTTTCCCTGGCGCGCTCGCGGGCGGTGATGGCGTCGCTGAAGCTCCGGAACACGTCGGAACTCAAAAGCGGCTGCAGCTTGGCCCGGTCGCCGGCGGCAAACGCCTCGACGACGATTTCGAAAGCGCCGCGTGCACCCGATAGGAATGCGGCGCCGTCAAACGCCGTATCGGTGACATCAGGCGCGCTCGGGAGCATTGGCGCGGTGGTGTTGGCGGCCGCAGGCGGCGCCGGGTTGGCGGGCGTCGCCGGACGGGAAAACGGCAGATCGCGCCGTCGCTCATTGCCGGTGCGACGGCCGAGCACCGAGCGCAGGCGAAAGACAAGAATGCCGGCGATCACCGCGAACACCAGTATCTCGAGCACCTGAAAATTGTCGCCCATCGCCGCCATCGTCAGGGATATTCACCCATAAAATGGGCCGTCCCAGGGCAAAGGGCAAGCGTGGCGCGGGCGGGCGCTTTCGTGTAAGGGAGCGGGCAATGACAGGAGCTGGAGCCATGGCCGATAACAATGTTCCGCCGCCGCCGACAGGTGCACCGCAACTCGTGATGAACGCACAGTACGTCAAGGATTTTTCCTTCGAGAATCCGCGGGCCCCGCAGAGCCTGATGCCGCAACCGACGCCACCCGAGATCAAGCTCGACATTCGGGTCGATGCGCAGAATCTGGCGCCGGACACGTTCGAAGTGACGCTCGCGGTGTCGGCGCGCGCGACGCGGAAAGACGAGCCGGTCTTCCTGGTCGAGCTCACCTATGCCGGCGTGGTCAGTCTGCAAAACGTGCCTCGCGAACACGCCCAATTCTATGTACTCGTCGAGACGCCGCGGCTCTTGTTCCCGTTTGCGCGTGCGATCCTCGCCGACGCCACGCGCGACGGCGGCTTTCCGCCACTGTTCATTCAACCGATCGATTTTGCCGAGTTGCTGCGCCGTCAGCAGGCGCAAGGCCCCAGCGGCGCACTTGCGGGCGAGCCCTTGGGAAACGCCTAGCTACGCTAGGCCTCGAGCCAAATCGGCGCCTTGAGCTTCGCCAGGAAGGTGCGGTGGCGCTCGCGCTCGGCGAGCGTCGCCGTGAAAAGCCGCGGCGGCCGCACCGGCCGCGCGTGGGCCGTGCCCACGCCGACGACGAGGCGCGAGGCGACGAGTTCAAGAGCCGGCTGCCGGCCGCCAATCAGCTCGAGATAGACCGACGCCAGCAGCTCGCAATCAAGCCGCGCGCCGTGCTTGTCACGCGCGGAATTGTCGACGTTAAAACGCTTGCACAACGCGTCGAGACTGGCTGGCGCGCCGGGATAGCGTTGGCGTGCCAGCGCCAATGTGTCTTCGAACGCCAGCGCCAGCGGCGGCTTGCCGAGCAAGGCGAGCTCCGTGTTGATGAAGGCGATGTCGAAACCGGCATTGTGAATCACCAGACGGTCGCCACCGACAAATTCCAAAAACGCGTCGGCAACGGCATCAAACGTGTCCTGCTGGGCCAGGAATACGTCGCTCAATCCGTGCACCGCACGCGCGGCTTCGGGCATCGGGCGCTGCGGATTGACGTAGCGGTGGAAGATGCGGCCGGTCGGCACATGGTTGATCAGCTCGAGCGCCGCGATTTCGACGATCCGGTGGCCGTCGCCCGGGTCGAGCCCGGTCGTCTCGGTATCGACAACAATCTCCCGCACGATTGTGACTGTATCAGGATTCGCGCGAGCGCAATGCGGCAACGATGCGACGCAAGCGACGAAAAGTGACCGCCTTGCCGAGACCGCTCGGAACCACGAAATCCGCCTCGCGTCGCCGCACATAATCCGGCACTTGTCGTGCCAGAATGGCCGCCAACCGCGCTTCACTCATGCCCGGGCGGGCCAGGACGCGACAGCGCTGGAGAAAGGCCGGCGCGGTGACGACGATGACGGCGTCGCAGCGCCGCGCGGCGCCGCTTTCGTAAAGCAGGGGGATGTCCAGCACGGCGAGCGCCCTGCGCGCCGCCCGTTGTCGCCGCAGAAACCCGAGCTGGTCGCGCCGCACCAGGGGATGAAGGATGTGTTCGAGCCGTTCGAGCGCCGCGCCATCGCCGAAGACGCGGCGCCCCAATCGCTCGCGGTCAATCGCGTCATCGCGCCATGCCTCGGGAAATGCCTTCGCCACCGCCGCTACCGCGGCCCCACGTTTTGCCATCAGCCGATGCACGGTCGCGTCAGCATCGTGGACCGGCACCCGCATCAAGCGCAGCATCGCCGCCGCCGTGCTCTTGCCCATGCCGACGCCGCCGGTGAGGCCCACAACGATCATCGTCCGGTCATGGCGCCGCCAGCGTCGCCACCATGCGTGCGCGCAGTGCCGGGGTAACTTCAGGCTCGATGCCGAACCAGGCGGCAAAACCCAGTCTCCCCTGGTGCATCAACATGCCAAGCCCGTCGACCACGCGATTGCCGCGCCGGCGCGCCGCCGCCAGCAGCGGCGTCTCGAGCGGCGTGTAGACAATGTCGTTGACCACCGCTTCCGGGGGCAACCGGTCGAGCGGCAGATCGAGTGCCGGCCCCCCGGCCATGCCGAGACTGGTGGCGTTGACCAATAAAGCGGCGCCCTCGAGGGCTGCCGCGCGCTCCTCCCACGGCGTGACCTCGACCCCGATATTGCCGTTGAATGCGGATTTGAGTGCCAGTGCCCGGTCTTGATGGCGGTTAACCAGGCGCAATTGCGGAACCGCTTCCGCCAGCAGAGCCGAGGCCACGGCGCGCGCGGCCCCGCCCGCGCCCAGCACAACCGCCGGCCCACTGGCCGCGCGCCAGTTCGGTGCCTCGGCATGAAGATTGGCGATAAATCCGAAGGCATCGCTGTTCATGCCGCAGAGTTTGCCGTTGGAACGCACGATGATGGTGTTGACGGCGCCGATGGTCTCGGCCTCGGGATCGACTTCATCAACGAAGGCGAGCGCCAGCTCCTTATGAGGAATGGTGAGGTTGCAGCCGGCAAAACCGAGGTTGGGGAGGGCATGGAGCGCCGGACCCAATTTTTGCGGCGGCACTGCCAGCTTGACGTAATCGCCGGCAACCCCATGGCGCTCGAGCCAATAGCGCTGCAATACCGGCGAGTGCGAATGCGCCACCGGCCACCCCATCACGCCGGCCAAACGATAGGAATCGTTCATTGGGACAACTCGCCCTGCCCGCGCAAGAATTCCAAGAGTGGCATGAGCGGCAAACCAAGAATCGCGAAATAGTCACCTTCGATGCGCTCGAATAACTGGATGCCGCGACCTTCGATGCGATAGGCGCCGACCGCGGCCATATCGTCACGACTAAGATTTTCGATATAGCCGTCCAGAAAAGTATCGCTGAAATTCCGCATCGTGAGCCGCGGCCGCTGAATCTCGTGCCAGATGACATTGGCATCACGTGCCACGCATACCGCGGTTGCAAGTTCATGCGTTTGCCCCCGTAGCATCCGCAGTTGCCCGCGAGCATCGTCACGATCGCGTGGCTTGTCGAGCCACGTCCCATTGCAGTTCAGAATCTGGTCGGCGCCGATCACCAGCGTCCGCGGATGGCGTGCCGTGATGGTCAGTGCCTTGGCCTCCGCCAACGCCATGGCGCAAACGCCGGCCTCGGAGCCTTTGCGGCGGTTGAAAGCCTTGATCTCCGTCTCGTCGATTCGTGCCGGGTCGCGGGTAACCTTGATGCCGGCCTGGTTCAACAATGCCGCGCGGGTACGGCTCAATGACGCAAGAACCGTCATGCGTCCTCGCCTCGCCGGCGCGCCAATAGCTGGACAATGGTCGCCGCGGTCTCTTCGATCGAGCGCCGCGTTATATCGATCACCGGCCACTGCCGAGCGGTGAAAAAGCGCCGCGCTTGCAGCACCTCGGCTTTTACCTGTTCGATGTCGGCGTAGTCAGAATGACCATCGCCGGCCTGCAACATGGTAAGGCGGGAGCGACGCAGCTGCACCAGCCGATCCGGGTCATTGGTCAACCCAATGATGAGTGGTCGTTCTGCCGACAAAAGCTCCGACGGCAGCGGCGTGCCGGGCACGAACGGGACGTTGGCGGCTTTAATGCCGCGATTGCCGAGATAGAGAGAGGTCGGCGTTTTCGAGGTCCGCGACACGCCCACCAAAATAACATCCGCTTCGTCGAGCCCCCACGCCGACTGCCCGTCGTCGTGTGCGAGCGCGAAAGTCATGGCATCGACGCGATGAAAATATTCGGCATCCAATAGATGCTGCTGCCCTGGTACGCCACGCGACGCCGTGCCAAGAAAATTCCCGATCGCGTTCATGACCGGATCGAGCACCGGGATCGCCACGATCTGTTGCCGGCGGCAACCTTCCACCAGACCGCGACGCAAGGCATCGTCCACCATGGTAAAAAGCACGAGACCCGGATGCGCCTCGATCCCGGCAAGGACCCGGTCGAGCTGGGCTTCCGAGCGCACCATCATCCAGCTGTGCTCGATCGGCTCGGCCTCGTCGAACTGTACCAAACAAGCCTTTGCCACGGAATGAACCGTGTCGCCCGTGGAGTCCGACACCAGGTGCAGATGAAATCGATTCACGCGCTGACCTTCGATAAGCTTGTGCACAAAACCTGAGTAATCCGGGAGCTCCTGCTGTTCATGCTTAAGGCGCTCGCTTTACGGGATTGAGTGAGACCGTTTTAACCGTTTCGCGGCACCTTCGCTCGTTGGCAATGGCAGGTATTATTCGGTGAACAAGGCCCCGCGCCTCAAACCTATACTCCTAATTCAGTGCATCGCTATCCCCGTCTTTCGTCGACCAAATTTGCTGCCGCCGCCCAAAGACCGTTCACCAATCCACATATGCCCAACATATTCTTCGGCATTGAGCCGTCATATTCTGAATCCCGGTGAAGGGTCTATTCACGCGATTCACTGCCCTACAACCACTACTATTTATAATTTAAGTTTATACATGAGAAGTAAGACGATGCGGGAAGATCGTATATCGCCGACAACAAAGGCTCTTTTGCGCGTTTTGCGCGGTGAAACCTTGGCGGTGCCGCCGGTCTGGTTGATGCGCCAGGCCGGGCGATATTTGCCTGAATATCGTGCGTTGCGTGAAACGGTTGGAGGTTTTCTCGATCTATGTCTGACACCTGAACTCGCCGCCGAAGTAACCTTGCAACCGGTACGGCGATTTGCGCTCGATGCGGCAATTCTGTTCTCGGACATTCTCATTGTTCCTTATGCATTAGGCCAACCGCTTGAATATCGAGACGGCGAGGGACCGGTGCTCGAACCGGTGCGTTCTGCCGCCGATATTGCCGGCTTGAGCGATGGCGACTTGCGCGATCGGATCGCGCCGGTGTGGCGGACGGTGGAGCGGGTAAAAGGGCTGTTGCGCGCCGATACGGCGCTCATCGGGTTTGCCGGTGCCCCGTGGACGGTCGCAAGTTACATGGTTGAAGGCGGCTCCAGTCGAGACTTTGCCGTCGTCAAAAGTTGGGCTTTTTCCGACCCTAGAGGTTTTGGTGCGCTTGTTGATCGGCTGATTGATGCCACGATTGTCTATCTCGACGGCCAGGTGCGGGCCGGCTGCGAAGTGCTTCAATTATTCGACAGCTGGGCCGGTGTCCTGCCGGAAGCTGCTTTCCGCCAGTGGGTGATCGAGCCGACGCGAAAAATTGTGTCGGCCTTAAGGCTGGTGCATCAAGACGTGCCGATCATCGGCTATCCGCGAGGTGCGGGCCTGATGTATCCGGCATACCAGGCTGAGACCGGCGTCAGCGCACTGAGCCTTGACCAGACCGTGCCGCTCGACGTGGCGCGGCGCAAGCTGCAGCCCGCAAGTGCGATACAAGGCAATCTCGATCCGTTGTTCCTGGTCGAGGGTGGCGAGCCGATGGCGGCTGCCGCCCGCGCCATTCTTGCGGCACTGGGTAGTGGTCCTTTTGTCTTCAACCTGGGTCATGGCGTGATGCCAAGCACGCCGCCCGACCATGTCCAGGCGCTGATCGAGCTCGTTCATCGCGGTGTGGCGGGATGAAACGCGCCGTCGTGTTGTTCAATCTGGGCGGTCCCGATCGTCCCGAGGCAGTGGAACCTTTTCTCTTTAATCTTTTCAATGACCGGGCGGTGCTGCGCCTGCCGGGACTATTGCGCTGGCCGATTGCCAGAGCGATCGCGCGGTTTCGTGCGCCAACGGCGGGGCGCATCTATGACAAGCTGGGTGGTGGTTCGCCCTTGCTCGCCAATACCGAAATGCAGGCTCACGCGCTCGAGAGGCGGCTCGGGCCCGAGACGCGTGTTTTCATCGCCATGCGTTATTGGCATCCCCTGGCCTCGACGGCGGCGCGTGCGGTGAAGGAATGGGGTGCGAGCGAGATTTTGCTGTTGCCGCTTTATCCGCAATTTTCGACCACGACGACCGCATCCTCGCTGGCGGACTGGCACCGAGCCGCCGATCGCGCCGGGCTCGCGGCGCCGAGCCGCGCGATATGCTGCTACCCGGACGAACCCGGGTTCATCGCCGCCATCGCCGGCGAGGTTCGCAAAATCATCCGGCTGTGGCGCGATGACGGCCAGAAGCGGATTTTATTTTCTGCCCACGGCCTGCCTGAACGGATCGCAAAAAACGATCCCTATCCGTGGCAGGTGGCGCAAACCGTGGCGGCGCTCCGCGCCGCGCTGGGCCCCGACCTCGAAGGGATCGATTCGGTGTTGTGTTATCAAAGCCGCATCGGACCGCTCAAATGGATCGGGCCCTCGATTGGCGACGAAGTCCGCCGCGCGGGCGCCGAGCGGGTTGGGTTGTTGGTGGTGCCGATCGCGTTCGTCTCGGAACATTCCGAAACGCTGGTGGAGCTCGATGTCGAATTTAAGCATCTTGCCGGTCACGTCGGCGTGCCGACCTATCTTCGCGCGCCGACGGTCGGCACCGACGATGCTTTCATTTCCGGCCTGGCGGCGTTGGTCGAGCGCGGTTTTTCGCAGGGAAAACCGACCGCGAGTAGAAGTGGCGGCCGGCTTTGCCCGGGCAGCTTGCTGTCGTGTCCGTGCCGCGCCGCATGAATTGGCTTGTCCCGGCATATCCCTGGATCAAGGTCGCCCACATTTTCAGCGTGATCGCGTGGATGGCTGGTCTCTTTTATTTGCCGCGGCTCTTCGTCTATCACGCCGAAGCGCCGCCCGGGTCCGACCAGGCCGCGACCTTCAAAGTCATGGAACGCCGGCTGCTGCGCGGCATCATGAACCCGGCCATGATCGCGACCTATATTTTCGGCATCGGCCTGGCGGCGGTGCCGGGCACAGTCGATTGGGCGGCGGGGTGGATCTGGGTCAAACTTCTTGGCGTCGCGGCCCTTACCGGTTTTCACCATTTACTGGCGCGCTGGCGCAAGGATTTCGCCGCAGATCGCAACCGGCGCGGTGCTCGGTTTTTCCGCTTTGTCAACGAAATCCCGACGCTGCTTCTACTGCTCATTATTGCGATGGTGGTCGCAAAACCATTTTAATTTAGCTGCGGTGCAGCAATATAAAATTTTTATTATTGCGGCCAAGCCTGTAAGCAGCCCGTCCCGTCGATATTACATGAAGGTGACGCCCGGATTGGACCGGACGAAAGGAGATTGGGCCATGAACGATCGACTGCGGTTCGGCTGTCGCGCCTTCAGCATAGTGGCGATCGCGGCACTGGCCGTTGGCGCTATCGCCACCAGGAGCGATGCGCAGACGATGCAGCAGCAGTATAGCCCCCCGTCGGAATCGCAATACGCGCCACCCGCGCAGCAGCAGCAACAGCAGAAGCTGCCGCCCGCGATGCGGAACAGCGTCGCCGAAGATTCGGCCCCATGCGGCGGGGATTTTGGCATGCTTGGCAACCTTGAGGCGGCGCGCCACGGGGTGGCGCAGGCCAACCCGACCGACGCCCCGGTCTGCGACTGAGGCGGCCGCGATCGGCTAACGGCGCCGGCGCGGCGGAGATTTTATGCCGCGACGTTTGACTTGAGCGGACGATTCCGATAAGGGAGAGGGCGGCGCGGTCCCGCGCCCAACCATTCGAATCGACTTCCGGATCCCGCGCTCTTGTGCGCGCGCCTTTAATCCGGTCAGTCTCTCCCCCGGAATCGTCTCATGAATCTGCAAGAATTGAAGCGCAAATCCCCCGGCGAATTACTGCATTTCGCCGAAGAGCTGCAAGTCGAGAACGCGTCCTCGCTACGCCGCCAGGACATGATGTTCGCGATCCTGAAACAGCTCGCCGACACCGACACCACCATCACCGGAGACGGTGTCCTGGAGGTGCTGCAGGATGGATTTGGCTTTCTGCGTTCGCCCGAAGCCAATTACTTGCCGGGCCCCGACGACATTTATGTCAGTCCAAGCCAGGTGCGCCGGTTCGGCCTGCGCACCGGCGACACCGTCGAGGGTCAGATTCGCTCGCCCAAGGATGGCGAGCGCTATTTCGCGCTGCTCAAGGTCAACTCGATTAATTTCGACGATCCGGAAAAGTTGCGGCACCGCATCAATTTCGACAATTTGACGCCGCTCTATCCCGACGAGAAGCTGGGGCTCGAGCTCGACGATCCGACCTCCAAAAAGGACCTGACGACGCGCGTCATCGACCTTATCGCGCCTTTGGGCAAGGGCCAGCGAGCGCTGATCGTCGCGCAGCCGCGCACCGGCAAGACGGTGATGATGCAGAACATCGCGCACGCGATTTCGGCCAACCATCCCGAGGTCTATCTCATCGTCCTCTTGATCGATGAGCGGCCCGAGGAAGTCACGGACATGGCGCGCTCGGTCAAAGGCGAAGTCGTGAGCTCGACCTTCGACGAGCCGGCGGTGCGCCACGTTCAGGTTGCGGAAATGGTGATCGAGAAGGCAAAGCGCCTGGTCGAGCACAAGCGCGACGTGGTGATCTTGCTCGATTCGATTACGCGTCTCGCGCGCGCCTACAACACCGTCGTGCCGTCATCCGGCAAAGTGCTGACCGGCGGCGTCGACGCCAATGCCCTGCAGCGGCCAAAGCGGTTCTTCGGCGCGGCCCGCAACATCGAAGAGGGCGGCTCGCTGACCATCATCGCGACGGCGTTGATCGACACCGGGAGCCGGATGGACGAAGTCATCTTCGAAGAGTTCAAGGGCACCGGCAATTCGGAAATCGTGCTCGACCGCAAGATCGCCGACAAGCGGACCTTCCCCGCGGTCGACATCACCAAGTCCGGCACGCGCAAGGAAGAGCTGCTGGTTGATCGCGGTTCCCTGTCGAAAATGTGGGTATTGCGCCGCGTGCTGTCGCCAATGGGTCCGATGGACGGGCTCGAATTCCTGGTCGACAAGCTCAAGCAGTCGAAGAACAACGCCGACTTCTTTGAGGCCATGAACACCTAGCAGTTCTGCAGAATGGCTTTGAACGGTTGGATGACGAGCCGCTGGGCTGCCTGTCTGGTGAGCCGTGTTCTGCGCATGACAGCCGGTTTCGACCCAAGTCTGTCATTGGGTGGCCGCTGAGCAATTCCGGAAACCAGACGTGCGCACTGCCGCTTCACCGGCAGGATTGCGCACCTAGAGGACGCTCCGCGGTCTCATTGCCGGACTGACGCGCGGTTCGGGTACCAGCGGCGCCGCGAACCAGCATCTTCGCGAGCAATACGCGTTTCGCGCTCCGCGCTCGTCGTTGGTCGCCACGTCCTAACCGGCCGTTCCCGTGCATGGAAATGTATCTTCCTCATGCATGAGATCGGCACAACCCCGTCACTCCAACGCGCGGGCTATTTCACCCCGCCGCCGTGCGCGGCTTCAAGCGTCCGCGCCTTCTCCCGAATCTTTTCGAGCACGTCCGAGACGCCCCAATGTTCGGGCGTCTGTCTCGGGGGGAACTCGGCCATGGTCTGGAGGTACTGCTGGACCAGCGCTGCCGCAGGCAGCAGCGCGAAGATGCGATCGGCGCGCCATTTCGTATAGAACATTTGAGAGGCGATTTCCGCGTTCTCGAACGGGTCGCTGCGCACGTTGAACAGCTTCGGCAACCTCAGCGGCACGAACGGCTCCTGCCACGCCAAGATACCCTCTCCACGCTGCTCCATGAAATGGATCTTCCAGTCGCCGTAGCGGAGCGCCATTAGATCGCCTTCGTCGCTCCAGTAGAGGAAGCCGGGCCGCGGGTTCTGCTTCGCCTCACCCTTGAAAAACGGCATGAGGTTGAACCCGTCGAGATAGACCTTGAAGGTCTTGGCACCGGCCTGGTGCCCCTTCTTGCATTTCTCGACAATGTCCGGCTCACCCGCCGCCGCCAGCAGGGTCGGCAGCATGTCCTGGTGCGAGAAGACGTCGTTGTAGACCGTGCCGGGCTTGATGACGCCGGGCCACCGGATCACGCACGGCACGCGCCAGCCGCCCTCCCAATTGGTGTCCTTTTCGCCTCGGAATGGCGTAGCCCCGCCGTCCGGCCAACTCAATTCCTCGGCGCCGTTGTCGGTCGACCACATCACGATGGTGTTGTCGGCGATCCCGAGTTCGTCGAGCTTGGCGAGGATCCGCCCCACGTGGCCGTCGTGCTCGACCATGCCGTCGGGGTAGACGCCCAGCCCTGTCTTGCCTTCGGACTCCTTCTTCAAGTGGGTGAAGACGTGCATCCGGGTCGAGTTCCACCAGCAGAAGAAGGGCTTGCCGGCTTTGGCTTGACGGTCGATGAAGTCGAGCGCACCGGCAGTGATTTCTTCGTCGATGGTCTCCATGCGCTTCTTGTTCAGCGGGCCGGTGTCTTCGATCTCTTGCGTGCCATCCGGCTTCGCCCGACTGCGCAGGACGCCGCGCGGCCCGAATCTTTTCTTGAATTCAGGGTTTTTCGGATAGTCGGGGTTTTCCGGCTCCTCCTCGGCGTTCAGATGGTAGAGATTGCCGAAGAACTCGTCGAAGCCATGTACGGTCGGCAGGAATTCGTCCCGGTCGCCGAGATGATTCTTGCCGAATTGGCCGGTGGCATAACCGAGCGGCTTCAAGAGGTCGGCGATGGTCGGGTCTTCCGGTTGAAGGCCCAGCTTTGCTCCCGGCATCCCGACCTTGGTCAAGCCCGTGCGAATCGGCGACTGTCCGGTGATGAAGGCGGCGCGCCCGGCCGTGCAGCTCTGCTGGCCGTACCAGTCGGTGAACATCGCGCCTTCCTTGGCGATACGGTCGATGTTCGGCGTGCGGTAGCCCATTGTGCCATGGTTGTAGGCGCTGACGTTCCACCAACCGATGTCGTCGCCCCAAATGATGAGGATGTTCGGTTTGTCCGTCTTGGCCATTGTAAATCTCCTGCCGTTCAAGAGTTTGCACGTTGACGTTCAAGCCCGTCGCGCGGGCTTCCGCGATGTGTTCTTGCCGTCTGGCTCCTACTCAGGTGAACCCGCCAATATGAGGGGTTGTGCCGACGTAGCGCTGCAACTGGCGTTTGGGAGCGCCGGTCCCAGGTCACCTCACTGAATCTGCCGGTTGCCAGACAGCAACAACAAAGGGCGCCGCCGGTTGATGTGGACATCTGCAAGATGTGTTTGGCTCTCCAGGCAAAATCACTTTCAGGCCCGCGATCCTAAGATTTCTCTCCTAAAACTCCGGACCAACCTGTAGGCGTCTGTTTTCACGGCGCATATCGGGGGAAACCCGCAAGCCCATCGATCTTTTTCATTATCCCGTTGGTTGTCGCGCGTTATCCCTCGGGTAATTGCGCCTTCATCGCTGTCTCAACCGTGCCGCTGCGCAACGAAACCCGTAATGCGATGGGTGCGCACGGACCCCGGATTCTCTTCCGCGCGATTGGTGCGCGGGATGCTGGCCTGAGTTTCGTCGGCGTCTGATCGTCGACCCTCGGCGCCGCCATCTCCGCGTCACCGCCCAAAGGCAGCTACTTCAAGGACAAGTTCTATCGCCTCAAGGCGCGGCGCGGCGCACTACCGGCCGCGCTCGCCATCGCCCACAAGATCCTCATCGCCGCCTACCATATACTCGCCACGTCGGGTACGAAGAACTGGGAGACGCCGATCTCGGAGAGACCTGTCTCGACCGACTCGACCAAACCCGGACCGCAGTCAACCTCAAACCCAGACTGGAACGGCTTGGCTATGTCGTCATGCTTCAGTCCACGGAGGCCACAGTCGCACGACTCGCCACTCAGAGCATTCAATTGGTGAGCGCCGCCACCCGCCGGCGCACCTCCGGCAAGAGCTCTGTTGCGTACCACGGATGGTGCTTCTCCCAGATCGTGGTGCGCCAGGACGGGTGCGGCAACGGCAGAAACCGCGGCAAATAATCCCGCCACGCCGCGACCGTTGCTGTCATCGTCGGCTGACGCCGCGTCGCCAGGTAATGATCAATGGCGTAGGAGCCGACCAGCAGAGTCAGGCCGATATGTGGCCATTGCTTCAGCAGTCTCTCATGCCACAGCAATGCGCATTCGCGGCGCGGCGGCAGATCGCCGCCTTGTGGATAGCGGCCAGGGTAGCAGAATCCCATTGGCATGACCGCCACCCGATCCTCGTCGTAGAAGACGGCGCGGTCGACACCAAGCCAGTGGCGCAGACGGTCGCCGCTGCGGTCGTTGAAGCTGAGCCCGGTCTCGTGGGCCCTGGTTCCGGGTGCCTGGCTGATGATCAGGAGCCGCGCGCGGGTGCCACCGCGCACAACGGGGCGCGGCTCCAAGGGCAGGTGCGCCGCGCAGTGGGTGCAGGCGCGAATCTGACCGAGCAGCGCTCCGAGCTCAGCCACGGGCATCGCGCCAAGCGGCAAGACGGCGCGCCTTCAATCCGGGTCGGCAACGGTGCTTGCCGCAGCGCGTGCCAGGGCGAGAAATCAACGGTGGCTTCCTCGACAGCAGGGTCGGCGACAGTTATAGCGAATTGGCAAGGGCAGGAGGAGGCGTGCGTCGGAGGTCTGGTTCATGAACCGCATTTCCCGTCGCAAAGCAGGCGCACACGCGCGGACCGCGAGGCGCCTTGAGATGGCTCCGTCGCGCTCTTATAAGAGGTGTATGAAGCAGGCATGTTTTGTCGCGGCGTTGCTGGTCGTCGGTATTTTCAGTGTCGTGAGTGCGCGCGCCGGCTCGGTGCGCGAGCAACAGGCTATGGCTGCGTGGCACAAACAGGATGAATGCGCCCGCGACGCCTTCGTGAAATTTCCCGACTACGTTCCGGAGAGCAATGCCAAGCGCGCGGAGGCAACGCGGCAATGCGAGCGCGACAATCACTTGCCGGAACGCGTGCCGGCAAACGAATCGCCGATCAAAACGATCCCCGACGACGAGGCGAATTGACCGTGGCGGCGCGCACGTTATGCGCATCAACGGAAGACGCCCCGGTCAAGTGATCCATCCATGCCCCCCGAGCGCCATGAGCGCGATTGCGGCCGTCGCGATGGCCACGCCATAGGGAAGTGTCGGCCTCTCGCCTCTTCGCCTCCGAGAGCACAACATCCAAACGGCCATGACCCCGCCGATCAGCGCCGTCAGCAGCAACAGCGGGAGCGTTTCCGGGGCACCGAGGAGAAACACGGTCGCGCTGACGAGTTTGACATCGCCGCCGCCGATCCAGCCCCGGCAGAAGAGCAGGGCGGCGAACACGAACACCAATCCCGCCGCTCCGGCGGCCGATAGCGCCGGAACGAGTTCGCCTGTTACGAGCCACTTCAGCAGCGCCAGCAGTGTGACGGCGAGCGGGAGCCAGTTATAGATGCGGCGATGCCGGACATCGTCATAGCAGGCGATCAACAGCAGGACCGCGGCCGCCGCGCCGATCACGGGCAATGCCCGCCGCCTTGGCACGGCCGTTGGGCAAATGAGGCGTCCCCCTTGAGGTGCAGCCGCCGCTCGATTCGAGCGCAGTTGGCCTGGGGCCGGGCCGCGGCACAATCAAAGCAGGGCCACGCCTCAAATCTTGCTTGCGACCGTCGAGAACAGCTTGCTGACATTGGTACCAAGCAGGCTGATGCTGCCAATGACCACAACTGCGACGAGTGCCGCGATCACGACATATTCCAGGGCGGAAACGCCCCTCTCATCCCCTAAAAGCGCCGTCAACCTTCGCAGCATGCGGATCCCGGTGGTCCCTTGTCCACCAGCGCGTCGTGGGACCTTTTGCCAAAGATCAGTTGGTCATCCACTATATCTAGATATATACTAAAAAACGGTAACTAGCATTAGGGTACGACGAGCGGTCCGACCCTGCGGCGACAGGCCGATTGCCGTGGCGCCGGGGTGAGGGCAGGGTGTGATGGTCGCGGCAGCGTCGGGCTCGATCGTCGCGGGAAGATGCAGCGGCCGGTTGCGGATTGAGTCTGATTTGAGCGAAATCGGCGCCCCTTTCGATAGTTCGGATTCGCCGCAGCGGACCGCACGAGCGGCCGTGACGCGCGTCACGGCCGGGCTTCGGTCGAGCGGCTGGCTGACGCGCGAGCGCGTTCGTGCCTATGCGATCATCGTGCTTGCGGTTGAAGGCGTTGCGCTCTTGATCATGCTGGCGCGCAGCTATGATCTCTTCCTGCCGATCGATCCACCGCTCTCGTTCGACTATATGAGCTTTTACGCCGCGGGCGATCTCACCGACCACGGCGGGGCGGCGCTCGCCTATGATGAAGAAATTCACGGGCAAACGGAGAAGCGGATTTACGGCGATCCGCGCATTCCGTATTTCGGCTTCTATTACCCGCCGATCTACGAACTGCTCTGTGCCGGGTTGGCGGCAATGCCGTTCGCTGCTTCCTATGTGATTTTCATGGTGGTGGGCGCCGGGGCCTATTTTTGGGTGCTGCGCCGCACGCTTCGCGATCCGGTGTTGACCACCGCCCTCGCCGCGTTTCCGGCGGCGTTCCTCACCATCTCGCTCGGACAGAATTCGTTCCTCACCACGGCGCTGATGGGCAGCGCGCTTCTGGTTCTCGATCGTCGCCCGCTGCTCGCGGGGCTGCTCTTTGGCGCGATGAGCTACAAGCCGCATTTTCTCCTGCTGGTGCCGGTGGCGCTAGTTGCCGGTCGCCAGTGGCGGGCGTTCATTGCCGCGGTGGCCGCGGTTGCGGTGCTGGCGAGCCTGTCGCTGGTGATGCTGGGCTCGGCGCCCTGGCACGCTTGGTTGACCACGACGCCGCAGACGCAAAGGGTGTTTGCGACGGGGCGGGTCGGCTTCTCTCAGCTGGTCAATCTCTTCGGCGCGGTGCGACTGATGGGCGGCAGCACCGAACTTGCATGGGGCATTCAGGCGATGGCGCTCATCCTCGCTGCCGCCGTAGTCGCCATCGTGTGGCGGGGCTGTCGCAACGCCGAGATTCGTGGCGTGACAATGGTCGCGGCGACGCTGGTCGCCCTGCCGGTGGTTCTGTTCTACGATCTGCTGCCGGCGACCATCGCGATGGCCTGGCTGATCCGGGATGCCCGGCGTCACGGTTATCTGCCGTGGGAGAAGACGATCCTCAGCGCGATGTACCCGCTGGCGCTCTTGTGCCGGGGCGTCGGCGAAAAAACCCACGTGCCGCTAGGTTGGCTGGTCGCCTTTGGCTTGCTCGGCTTGGCGCTCGCGCATGTTCGGCGCGAGGTCACCCGCTAACGCCGGAAAACATCGGCGAGAAACCCGAGCTCTTCCTCGCCGGCATCGCGCCATTGCCGCGCGACGCTCTCGTAGGTGCGCGCGGCGCCCGCGAACATTTGCGCGGTCGCGTCGCTGTCGAGATGGCGCGCAATCTCCTCCATCTCGCCCACCCAACGATAGGCCTTGGGGTATACCGTCGGTATCTGGCGTTGCAACCAGGCGAAAAGCTGCGGCTGCGAATCGGCGAGCTCGGCGCGCAGCGCCGCCGCAACCCGGCCGTTGGCGGCACCTCGCGCCGAGGCCATCCCGATAGCGGTGAAGCCTTTGGTCAGCGAGGCATAGGCCATCTTGAGAGCGGACGCGGCGCCGATTCCCCCTTCGACGGGGCGCACGTCGAGACCGAATTCCTTGAGCTTGCGTAGTTCATTGACGGCGTCACCCGAGGCATAGAAGCGCGGGGTATAGCCTTCGGGACGCGGCGGACCGCCGATAATGCCGACATCGACGAAGCGGCTTCCGGCAGCGGCGACGATTTGGCCTACGCGCCTCACGGTCTCGGGCGCGACCGCGTTGCAATCGGCGTAGAGCACTTTGCCCGTGGCAGCCTTGAGTGCGGGCGCAAGCCGTTTTGCCAGCGCCACCGCTTCGGCGGGCGGCAGGATCGACAGGACCATGTCGCTTGCCGCGACCAGCGTCTCGTCGTCGTCGATGGCGATCATGCCGGCGCGGCGCGCGCGCTCGGCGCTGCCCGATCCCCTGCCAGCGAGCGACGTCATCACTTCGGCCCCTTTGGCGTGAAGCCGCGCGCCGACCCCCGAACCCATCTCCCCTGCCGCAATGATCGCGATTCGCATGGCCGCCTCGCTGCCGAATTCTGCAAGAGAGTATGGCAGAGCCGCCCGATCGGACCTAGCGAGCGATTCACCGCCCGCTTGCGGGCGCCCAATCGCGGAGCGGATTGTCGATTGTCTCGGGCGCGATGTCGCCGCCGCCTGCAGCTTTTGGATAGGCAACCCGCCTGCCGTCGCGAGCCGACAAGGCAAAAGGGTGTCCTCCATGCTGCCCCGGGTTTGGGGGCCGGCGTTCGCACCGCTTTTTTTGGAAACGACGCGCAATCTTGAAAAGCCGGCGACGCAGCGAATGACTAGCTTGCAATAATTGCGATCCGCTAGAGTGCGCGCAATGTTTGGCGCGACGATAGCGGGCGGGCTGGTCCTGACCGGGATAGGCTGGGCGGCTTGCCGATGCGTCGCGCGTGCCTGGCCGCGGGTGGATTGGGCATTGCTGATCGACCTGGCGGCGCCCTTCGGCCTGTTCCTGCTCCTGGTCGTGGCGACCGCGCGGCCGTTGTTTGCCGGCGGCGTGAGCCTCGCCGTCTTTGGCGGTTATGCCTTTGCCGATGCAGTCAAACGCGCCACCCTTCTCGAGCCGGTGGTGTTTTCGGACATGTCCGAATTCATCGAGATCTTTCGGCACCCGCGACTCTATCTGCCGTTCGCCGGCACGGGTCTTGTGATCGGCGGCTTCCTGGTCATCGTCGCGGCCCTTGGCGCCGTGTTCGTGCTCGAGCCCGGCCAATGGCGCTGGTCGCCGTGGCCGGGCGCGACCCTCTTGGCCCTTGTCCTCGTTATCGCGATTGCAGCGTTTTATCAGCCGTGTCTCGGGGTGGTCGCGCGTTTCGCACGCCGGCTGGGGCCGGAGGGCGAGCCGTTCGCGGATGCAAAACGGCTGGGACCGTTGGCGGTGCTGCCCATTTACGGCGCGATCGCGCGCGTCGAGCGCCGCCGCCGCCGCCCGGCGCCGCCGGCACCACAGATCGGACGCCCGCGCAGCACGGCCCCGCCCATTGTCATGCTGCAATGCGAATCATTTTTTGACGCGCGGCGGCTGCATCCGGACGTGCCGACCGGGTTGCTGCCGGCGTTCGACCATTGCGTGCGCACCGGGATCCAATCCGGGCGGTTCGGGGTTTCGGGCTGGGGCGCCTATACGGTGCGCGCCGAATTTTCCGCGCTAACGGGCCTCGATGTCGCAGCCTTGGGCTTCGATCGTTGGAATCCCTATCACGCGTTTGCTAAAGCGCCGTTGCCGTCGCTGGCATGGCAGCTGCGCGATCAGGGTTACCGCACGCTATGCCTTCACCCGTTCGATAAGCGGTTCTACGGCCGGCGCAAGGTGATGAAGGCACTCGGCTTCGACGAGTTCTGGGGCGAGGAGCACTTTGCCGACGGCGAGCGCGCCGGCGCTTATATCGCCGATGCCGAGCTCGCGCGCCGCGCCGCGGCGATTTTGCGCGACGGCAGTCGCGGCCTGTTCCTCTTTGCCATCACCATGGAAAATCACGGGCCGTGGGCGAGCGACAATGGGGACGGCCCTCTTGCCGATCCCGCGCCTAAATTGCCCGACGTCCCCGGCGGCGACGAACTGCGCCGGTTCCTTCACGGCCTTAAACATACCGACGCGATGCTCGGCACAATCTGCGAAACGCTTGCCGGCTTGAATGGCGGACTGGTCGCGGCTTACGGCGATCACCTGCCGAGCCTCCCCGCGGCACTGAGCGCCCTGGGGTTCGCCGACAACGCGACCGACTATGCCATTTGGGACGCGCGCGGCGGCTGCGGATCGCGTCGCGATATCGGCGCCCATGAACTGCCGGCGGCATTGCTGGCAGCGCAGGCCGGCTTGGGCTAGCGTGGACGGTCGAGCGGGAGAGACGTGGTGACGGTGATCGAAGAGATGCAAAAATTTGCGGCGGACATGACAGAATTCCGCCACGATCTTCATGCCCACCCCGAGCTCGGCTATCACGAGGAGAGGACCGCCGACCGCGTCGCGCGCCGGCTTGCCGGCTACGGCGTCGACGTCCATCGCGGTCTCGCCACGACGGGCGTGGTCGGCACGCTGCGGCGCGGCAATTCGACCCGCTCTTTAGGACTGCGCGCCGAGCTTGATGCTTTGCCGATGGCAGAGCTCAACCGCTTTTCCCATCGCTCGCGCCATGAGGGCCGCATGCATGCCTGCGGCCATGACGGTCATACCACCATGTTACTGGGCGCGGCGCGGTATCTCGCCGACCAGGGCGATTTCGACGGGGTGGTGAATTTCATTTTTCAGCCGGCGGAAGAGGGAGGTGCCGGCGCTAATGCGATGATCAAGGAAGGATTGTTTGAGCAATTTCCATGCGACCGGGTGTTCGGCATGCATAACGCGCCGGGTCTTGCCACCGGCAAGTTCTCGATTCGGTCAGGGCCGATGATGGCGGGCTGCGCGTTTTTTGACGTCACGGTCGGCGGCGTCGGCGGCCATGGCGCGATGCCGGAGACTGCGGTCGATCCAATCGTTGCCGCGAGCCATATCGTGAGCGCGCTGCAGACCATCGTGTCGCGCAACCTGCGCCCGTTCGAGCCCGCGGTGGTGACGGTGACCCAGATCCATGCGGGCGACGCCTACAATGTCATTCCGGCGCAAGCCGTGCTGCGCGGCACGGTACGTTGTTTCGCGCCGCAAATCATGAGTGCGATCGGCAAGCGCATCGAGCAACTCGCCGCCAATGTCGCCAGCGGCCTCGGCGCCACGGCGAAAACCGATTACCGTGTGGTTTATCCGCCGCTGGTCAACCACACCGACGAGACGCGCTACATCGCCGACGTCGCCGCCGAGCTGGTCGGCGAAGAGAATGTTCTGAGGGATGGGCGCCAGACGATGGCGTCGGAGGATTTCTCCTTCATGTTGAACGCACGGCCCGGCGCTTTTATCAACATCGGCAATGGTGACGGCGACGGCGGCTGCGCCGTGCACAATCCCAATTACGATTTCAATGATGCGATCCTGCCGCTGGGCGCCGCACTCTGGGTCAGGCTGGTGGAGAAGCGTCTTGCCCATGGCGACGAGGCAGGCGTGGCCTCGGATCATGTCGCCATGGCCCGCGACGGCGGCGCGCCATAGGCTTTTGGCTGGCGCGGGACCGT
>JASHOB010000157.1 GCA_030041335.1 Alphaproteobacteria bacterium
GCCATCGCCGAAACTATTTTCGCCGCGTCTCCGCTGACGGGTCGCGCGAGGCCTGCGCCGAACAACGCATCGATGACGAGCTCTGCGCCGTCGATCAGAGCGGCCGATGCCGGCTCGATCTGGCCGTGCCAAAGGTCGGCGTGGTGCGAAGCAGCGGCCGGCAAGCGCGTCTGTTCGCCGAGTAGGCCGAGCCGAACCTGCCATCCCGCCGCCTTGAGATGGCGCGCCGCCACGAAACCGTCGCCGCCATTATTGCCGGGTCCGCACAACACCGCGACCGTGTGTGGTCGTGCCCAACGCCGAGATACCTCGTCCGCCACCGCTTTCCCGGCGTGTTCCATCAAGAGAATTTCTGGTACTCCGGCCGCGACGCTGGCGCGGTCGACCGCCGCCATCTCGGCCGGTGTTAGCAGCGCATTTTGGTTGCGATCCATGACCGCGCCATTAGCTTCCTTGACGGCGCAAAGCGCAAGGCGTAGTGGAGCGCGCGGTGGCGGGTGTAGCTCAGTTGGTTAGAGCGCCAGATTGTGATTCTGGATGTCGTCGGTTCGAATCCGATCACTCGCCCCAGTCTTTCCAAGGAGATGTTGCGATCCCGCTCGGCGTTCCGACGAGCTTGGATACAGGTTGGATACAAGTCGCGACGACATTTCGATCATTCGCGGCGCTGGAGAAAACGCCGCGCCAGCGTGATCCTTGAAGGATATCGGCGCGGCGAACATAACCGCGCATCACGCCGAGGCTCCCTGTGTCGTGACTGATCGGCGATGCGTCGGAGCGCCGCACCGCTTTCCATCGATAAGCAGACGCTCGAGTGGATTTTTTGGCGGGCTATTGCGATCTTCGCTCGGCCCCTGCACTCAATGAGCGGTGCTGGCTTGAAGCGGCTCACCGCCTTTACCCCGGACCGCTACGGGGTTCGCCCCTATTCAGGACTCACGGTTGCACGCAATCGAAGGTCATAATGTCGGATGGCACGTCCATCTTAGTGATCCGCGCCACCCTCCCATACTGCTTGCAATGATAATTGGCGAGGTTGAATGCGTCGCTATCGTTAGGCCCGGTGGCACGGTTCACAAAACCGCCGCGCTCATTCGCCCCGCCAAGTTCAGGCGCGCACCCCGAAACGGTCGCCAAGAGCGCGACAGCAATGATCCATTTTTTCATGTTGTCCTCCGGTTGGTCCGTTCTGGAATTGCGTCGCGACGCGCTTGAATATGCGATGCCTCATCCCGTGCCGCCAACGCCTCGATGACCTGCGTTGGTTGCGCACGTCGGTCACGAACTTAGCCATCGTTTTTGGTTTCGAGAAGAGCCGCTATGGGAAGTAAACCGCACCTCTCACCTCTCATCCGGCAACCGTCCCTAGCTCACATGCCCATCCGGCCGGTCTAACTGGCCCCAGATTCGCTGAGCCACCTCGACTTCTCCAGGCTTCCAGGACCTACGGCGCATAGTTGCCCGCGGCGTCGAACCCGCAAGCTTCGTAGACGTTATGAAGGTCGCCCCGAACGATGTGTGCCACGCCCTCAGCTTCGTCGGCTCGATTCGGGATCGTGAACCAACGCGGTCATCCCGGCAGTCGCGTCGTTGCCAATGCCATCGGATGGCGGGTAGGCTATGTCCCAGATGACCGCATCGGATGGTCATGGGGGAATGTCGGATAAAGAGTGGCGGGTCGGGCGGTATTAGGAATGCTGCCTGAATGGGAGGCACGTCTTCGGGGGTCATTGGGGTACTCCGTCCGTTGCTGTTGACGACGGATGGGATCGTTGCCCGACCCCCTGTGTCATGTATGCCTGACGTCGGCACCCTGTGAAAAGGGTTATCGGCGATTAGACGAGGGGGCTTTAGCAATGAAGATTTCTCGGCGGGTCGCGACGTTGGCTGGCTTGAGCTTGCTGACTGAGCCATCACTACGCTCGAGCGCGCGAGCCGATACTGCCACGTAGAGGCAGCCACGCGCGGTGCCATCGACGCTTATATCTACGGCTATCCACTTGCCATCATGGATATGCCACGCAGGCAACTCACGAACGTCGCGACTGCCGGGCCGACACGCGCACCCATGGGCCAACTAGTCCGATTACGGAGCTACCCGGCAGTCGGTGACCATGCCGTTCCCGCGATACTCTGCACACCTATGCCTGGGATCGCCATACGCCTTCAGTCCATGTCGCACGGCGTCGGAAAATCGGCGGGGGGATGTAAAATCCGACGGCAGGAAAAGTGGCCGCGACCGATAAACCCGGAATAAGGCGGACCATCACGTTGAAGACGTTTTCCTGATCCTGGTTCGATGCGCGACCGACTTGAGATCTCTATGTCTCATCGGGCTATACCAGAGCCATGAGCCTCTCGGGGTACGCCGGCTTCGTGCTCGTAGAAGGAACGGAAAAAAAAGGGCGCGGCAAGCGGCTGGGCTAAGGATTTCCAAAAGGCGGGCCGGTCAGGTCAGGGCTCCTTAACTTTTGACACGGCCAGGCTTCGACGAGAGCCTCATCCACGCCCAGCCACGCCGGCTCCTTCCAGTAGCGGGGATTGCGCGCGGCCCAATCCTTGAACTGCTGCAAGGCTTGGCCGTAAGTGACACGCTCATCGGAGTAGCTGCAAAAGGGCGTGGAGATGAGCGCGCCACTAAGGTTGGCGATCGCATCCGCCACACCCGACAGGTAGGTCATGCACTCCAGCTTCTTGACCTTATCGGAGGACTGACAGTCGTAGAACAGCTCCTCGACAGTGCGGACATGGCCCGTGTCCTCGGCGTGCGCCCGCGAGACGACGGCCACGCCGAGCAGGACAGCGAAAGAGGCCCCGCAGAAGCAAGGCCAAGGCAATTTGATCATGACTATTCGTTCATATTGCGATTTTCGATAATGATGTCAGGCGATCGGCCGAGACCACAGCTCTTCATGCGCAGATGGTTGCACTCCTCGCATCGGAAAGTGACGCCAGGATCTTTCATGCTCTGCGCAGTCCCATCAAATAGGGCACGAATACCTCGCGGTTGGCACAAAATGCGTTCGCTTCCTCAGCGGTCCGCTTTGTGAAGCAGTTGCTCCGCCAAGAACCGGCTCGACGCTCACTCAGAATGGACGTATTTGGCGCGGCGGGCATGATGCCGGAGTTGGAGGTGACGCGGCAACTACGATAATCGCAACCTTCCTCATAAGAGCGCCGTTGTCTACTCGTCCCATGAAATCAAACAGGCGCGAATATTCGGGGAAGCTCTCCTTTCCTGGCATCGACACTTTCCCCCTGCGATCGCGGAGCAAAAGTGTTACCCATGTCTCCAGAACGTTTTCGTCCCCTACGGCCCAGAATGGGCACCCGAGGCAATCATGACGGTTTCCACACTCGCCCTGGCCGGGCGGATGCACCAACTCGGCACCGAGTCCGCGTTCGAGGTTCTGGCGCGGGCGGGATTGCTACAGCGCCAGGGCCGGGACATCATCAATCTCGGCATCGGCCAGCCCGATTTTCCCACCCCGCCGCACATCGTCGCGGCGGCGCAGAAGGCCCTCGCCGACGGGCATCACGGCTACACCCCGGCCAATGGCATCCTGCCGCTCCGCGAAGCGGTCGCCGCCGACCTTCATCGCCGCCACCGCGTCGACGTCTCGCCCGAAAGCGTGCTGGTGGTGCCGGGTGCGAAGGTGACAATGTTCTTTGCCATCCTGATGTTTGGCGAGCCAGGTACCGAGATCGTCTATCCCAATCCCGGTTTCCCCATTTACGAAAGCGTCATCCGCTTTTCCGGCGCCCGGCCAGTGCCGATGCCGCTCCATGAGGCTGCGGGCTTCTCCTTTAATGCCGAGGAAGTACTCGGTCTGATCACGCCGAACACCCGGCTCCTCATCGTCAACAGCCCCGCCAACCCTACCGGCGGCGCGGTGCCCAAGGCGGAGATGGATAAGCTGGTTGCGGGTCTGGCGCGCCATCCCCGGGTCGCAGTCCTTTCGGACGAAGTCTATAGCGAGATGCTCTACGACGGACAAAAGCATGTCAGTCTGCTCGGCTATCCCGACATCAGGGACCGCCTGATCCTGCTCGATGGATGGAGCAAGACCTACGCGATGACCGGCTGGCGGCTCGGCTACGGCATATGGCCTGAACCGCTCTTTCCCTATGCCGAACGGCTTGCGATCAATTGCCATTCCTGCGTCAACGCGGCTGCGCAATTCGCGGGAATCGCGGCGCTCGAAGGTCCGCGCGACCCGGTCGATCACATGGTAAAGGCCTTTGCCGAGCGACGCGCCTATATCATTCCGGCGCTGAACCAGCTTCCCGGCTTTCGTTGCGCCAACCCCGGCGGCGCGTTTTACGCCTTTCCCAATATCGAAGGTACCGGCTTGGATTCGCGCAGCCTCCAAACCCGCCTTTTGGACGACGCAGGGGTGGCGACGGTCTCCGGCACCAGCTTCGGCGAGTATGGCAACGGTTATGTGCGTTTCTCGTATGCGGCGAGCCTCGCCGCACTGAAGACCGCGATCGCGCGGATCGAGGAGTGGCTGACAGCGAGGCGTTAGCTGGCTATTCAGCCGCGGTCGGGCGTCCCTGCGCCGCAACCCGCTCGCGCTCGATCTCAGCCATGGCATCCTCGACATGTCGCGAGAACACGAAGTCGGCACGGCGTTGCTTGTCGAGCGGAATTTCCGGTGCCATCGGTCCGTCGAGGCGCGGACCGCGCAGCTTCACCCTGAGTGCCTTGAGCGGATGGCGCACCGCGTCATCGGTCGCGGTCGGCTCATAGCCGCAATGGACCATGCAGTTGGCGCATTTCTCGTAATTGCCCGTGCCGTATTTGTCCCACTCGGTCGTCGCCATCAGCTCGGCAAAAGTCGTGGCGTAGCCTTCACCGAGGAGATAACAGGGGCGCTGCCAGCCGAAAACGTTGCGCGTCGGATTGCCCCATGGCGTGCAGTGATATTCCTGGTTGCCGGCGAGGAAATCCAGGAACAACGCCGATTCGCTGAAGCGCCATTTTTTGCCCTTGTCACGGCTGAAAATGTCGCGGAACAACGCCTTCGTCTTTTGCCGCGACAGGAAATGTTGCTGATCGGGCGCGCGCTCGTA
Organism: Alphaproteobacteria bacterium; assembly: GCA_030041335.1. Lineage (GTDB taxonomy): Bacteria > Pseudomonadota > Alphaproteobacteria > ATCC43930 > CGMCC-115725 > JAATGI01. Next base: position 5,077 of record JASHOB010000157.1, read on the forward strand.
AGCATAACCGGGCGAGATGGTGACGCCGTTTACCCGCAGCTCGTCGCTGACGTAATCGAGGAACGCGGCAATCCTCTCGGGCTTCATCCCGTCATAAAGCGTTGCGTTAACATTGACTCTGAAGCCTTTGTTCTTAGCTGATTTTATTGATGATACGGCGCGGTTGAAGACGCCTTCTTGGCTGACCGCGCGATCGTGCTCCTCCTCCAGCCCGTCGAGATGCACCGAAAAGGTCAGGAACGGCGACGGCGTGAACAGGTCGAGCTTTTTTTCCAGCAGCAGTGCATTGGTACAGAGATAGACGAATTTCTTGCGGGCAATGATGCCGGCGACGATTTCGCCGATCTCGCGGTGGAGCAGAGGCTCACCCCCGGGAATCGAGACCACGGGGGCGCCACATTCATCGACCGCCTCAAGGCAGTCAGCGACCGACAAACGCTTATTGAGGATGGCATCGGGATAATCGATCTTGCCGCAACCGGCGCAGGCCAGATTGCAGCGGAACAGGGGCTCCAGCATCAACACCAGGGGGTATCGCTCAACGCCTTTGAGGCGTTGCTTGATGACATAGGCGCCAACGCGCACGATCTGGTAGAGCGGAACGCCCAATTCTAGTCTCCGTCCTTTGCCAAAATAGGCGGACCGTCAGGCCTCTGCAAGCTCACGCGGCATATGGAAGCGGACATTCTCGGTGATGCCGGGGAGCGGCTCGACTTCGACCGCGCCCAATTCGCCCAGACGGTCGATGAGACGCTGCACGAGTTCCTCGGGTGCCGAGGCGCCCGCGGTGATGCCAACGGTGGCCGCACCCTCGAGCCATTGCGGCTGCAGGGCGTCGGCGTCGGCGATGAGATAAGCGGCAACCCCCTGCTCGGCGGCGATCTCTCGCAGGCGGTTTGAGTTCGAGCTGTTGGCGGCACCCACCACGAGAACGACGTCCGCATGTTGTGCCAGCTGCCGCACCGCGCGCTGGCGGTTTTGCGTCGCGTAGCAGATGTCCTTGGTATCCGGTCCGACAATGTCCGGAAATCGCGCGCGCAACGCGTCGATGACGGCGCGCGTATCGTCGACGCTGAGGGTCGTCTGGGTAATATAGGCGAGCTTCGAGGGATTGCCGACGTTGAGCGCAGCGACCTCGGCAGCCGTCGAAATGAGATACACCCGGCCGTTGATGCGACCCATGGTGCCCTCGATCTCCGGATGGCCCTCGTGGCCCACCAGGATGATTTCGCGGTCCTGGCCGGCATAACGCTGGCCCTCGCTATGGACCTTTGAAACCAAAGGGCAGGTCGCATCGATGACGGGCAGATCGCGTCTCGCGGCCGCGTCCTCGACCGCACTCGAGACGCCATGGGCGCTGAAAATCGTGACGCTGCCACGCGGAATTTCATCAAGATCGTCGACGAAAACCGCACCTTTCGCCCGCAACCGCTCCACGACATGGCGGTTATGCACAATTTCATGCCGGACGTAGATCGGGGGTCCATATTTCTCGAGCGCCTTCTCGACAATTTCGATCGCCCGCTCGACGCCCGCGCAAAAACCCCGTGGTTGCGCCAAAATTATTTTCATTGAAACCTCGCGACAGGGTTCTCCCTGCAATTATACACCGAACCCGCAAGCCGGCCACCTAAGTATATGACCGGCGTCGAATCTGCATTATATCCAATGATATAAGTCGGTCATGCCACGAGCGCGACCGATACCTCAGCACACACGAAACATTGATAAGATGGTCATCTCATAGGCATGCCCGATACCTCAATATGATGCGTACCATCTATTTTAACGGTGGCAATGCTTCCGGCGCTCCCCATATTCGAGGGCACCGTCGAGTTGAAGGGGTCGAGGCAGCAAATGATTTCGCGACGTCGAATGATGCACCAACTGGCACTGGCAGTCGTGGTCGCGGCCGTACCGGTGGCACGTGCGCAGGCCGATGCGCAGGCATCGCAGGCTGTTGATACTATCCGTACCTTCTACGACCAGCTCAGCGCTACCATGAAGCAAGGTGCGAGCCTTGGCTTTGCCGGACGGCGCGACCGCCTTCAGTCCCCAGTGCGGCAAGCCTTCGACCTGCCCAGCATGACGCGGCTGGCGGTGGGCCCGCGTTGGCAAACCCTGTCACCGCAGGAACAGTCGGAACTCATCAACGCATTTGGCGATTACAGCGCCGCGACTTATGCGACCCGCTTCACCCACGATTCGGGTCTGCGGTTCGAAGTGAGCGACAACGTGACGCAAACCGGTTTCGGCACCGTCGTCCACACCAAACTGGTGCGGTCGGACGAAGACCCGGTGCAGCTTGACTACCTTATGAGGTCCGACGGCACTGCTTGGCGGATCGAGGACATTTATCTTAGCGGGACCATCAGCGAACTGGCGACACGGCGCTCGGAATTCACCTCGGTGATGGATCGCGGTGGCGCTCCGGCGCTGGTCGAAGCGTTGCGCAAAAAAGCCAATGGAGAAAACAGCTGAACCGGGCGGGCACTCGCTACTTAAGGCTTTCCGCCTTGGCGGACTCTTGCGGTTGATCTAGCAGATCGAGTTTCGGATAAGGTCCCGGTTCGCCGTGACGGAGTTGAATCGCGCGCCGCTGGCGCGCGAGGCTGCGAATCTCGGCATAAAAATCGATGGCATTCTTTTGCAGCTCATCGAGCGTGTCGAGCTGCTGCGATCGCGAGTCGACATTGTCGGTGCCGGCGCGAGCATACGATGCCCACCGCAAGCCGCCAGCCGTCCAGAAAGCGTAACCGATCGGGTCGGCCGCATTGTCAACGCCGAAGCCGATAGCGTCGCGAGGATTGGTTGGACCAAGAATCGGAAGAAATAAATAGGGTCCCGAGCCCACGCCCCAGACATAGAGGGTCTGGCCGAAATCCCCGTTCTGCTTCGGCAGGCCGCTGTGGCTCGCCAGATCGAAGATACCGGCAAGACCGAATGTGCTGTTCAACAGAAAGCGGCCCATGGTGATGTCGGCGCGATGGAATTCGCCTTGCAGCAGGTTGTTGGCGAAGACAATCGGCTCATTCATGTTATCGAGCACATGACGAATCGCGTGACGCCCTGGCGGGGGAACCAGGCCGACATAGGCCTTCGCCAGCGGCTTCACCAGGATGCGGTCCAAAAACAGGTCAAAATCGAAGAACTTTCGGTTCATCGATTCGAGCGGATCGTCGGTATCGTCGGGTTGGTCGGCAATTGCGGGGCCCGCCGACAAAACCACGACGGCAGCCAGTAACAGGGCCAAACAAAATCGCTTCACGCTTGGCATCCCTAAGTCGGACATCGAACCGCCCAAGGTTAACAGTGAATGGTTGACAATGCTGCTAACGAAATGCAACAGCAAATGTTCCGCT
>JASHOB010000001.1 GCA_030041335.1 Alphaproteobacteria bacterium
GAGGAGATCGGATATGCCCACCTTCAGCCGCGACGGTGTCGAAATCTATTATGAGGAATTTGGTTCTGGCTATCCGGTACTATTGTTCGCACCGGGTGGCCTGCGCTCGGCGATCTCCTGGTGGCATCCACAGCCTGACGGCACGCCCCGAGCCTGGATGGATCCGACGGTCGCGCTGGCCAAGAATTATCGCGTCATCGCCATGGACCAGCGCAACGCTGAGCGCAGCCGTTCACCGATTAGAGCCAGCGACGGCTGGCAGAGCTATGCTGCGGATCACATCGCCCTCATGGATCATCTCGACCATCGGCGATTTCATGTCATGGGCGGCTGCATCGGTTCTTCTTTCTGCCTGAGCCTATGCGAAAGGGTGCCCGACCGCATCAGTGCGGCCGTATTACAAAACCCGATCGGCTTCGACAGCAACCGGCATGTCTTTCATGAAACCTTCAAGGGTTGGGCGGCGGCGATGCGCGAGCGCGACCAGAAGCTTGATCAGAAAACGCTCGATCGCTTCTTCGACAATATGTTCGGCGGGGATTTTACCTTCAACACCACGCGCGACTTTGTGCGGCGCTGCGAGACGCCGCTTCTGGTGATGCCGGGCGATGATCCGCCGCATCCTAGAGTGATTGGCGAAGAGATCGCGCGCATTGCACCCAAGGCCGAAGTGCTGCGCGATTGGAAAGGCGCCGACAAAGTCGCCAAGGTCCTGCCGGTGGTGCTCGATTTCCTGGCGCGGCACACGCCGAAATAAACGTCAGCGCTGTTCGCGACCCATGCCGTAGAATTCGCTATTGGGGCGCGTATCCGTGGCGTTTGCCATGCGGTTTGACAGCGCAAATAGGGCCGCGATCGCCGCAATGTCCCATTGCTCGTCCGAGCTGAAGCCATGGTGCGACAGCGCCCCGTAATCGGCGTCGCCGATCAGCCACGGTGTCATTGCCACCTTGACCGCGAAATCGAGCATCGCCTTGTCGCGGTCATCGAGATCGGCCTTGCGATAATTGATTGCGACCTGATCTGCGATCAATGGGTTCTTGGCGCGGATGCGCAGGATCGCGCCATGGGCGATGACGCAGTATTGGCACTGATTGGCCGCACTCGTCGCGACCACAATCATTTCACGCTGCGCTTTGCTGAGACCGCCGGGCTTTTCCATGAGTGCGTCATGGTAGGCGAAGAACGCCCGGAATTCGTCCGGCCGATAGGCCATGGCGAGGAACACGTTCGGCACGAAGCCTGATTTTTGTTGCACCACGGCAATCCGTTCGCGGATATCCGTGGGCAATTGTTCAAGCGTCGGTACTGGGAAGCGGCTGATCGGCGGCGCACTCATGGGACCATCTCCCTCGTCATCGCTCGGGCCTGAAGGAGCGTTTGGCACCGCGCCATGCCACGATCCCAGCCGCGGCGCCGTGGGCTCGCTCTCTCGGCACTCGGCATCCCCGCGCGCCGCCAAGATACCCCGCCAGCATTGTGGGCAGCCTCGCGATCAGATCGGTGTCGGGCGAAGATCCTCGTCATTCCGCCGCTTGGCGCGCAGCGTAGCGGTCGAGGCCGTAAAGCTTCGCGGCATTGTCACGGGTAAGCTTGCGGCGCGTCTCTGCCGAAAGATGTTTCATCTGTCGCTCGACAGTGGCGTGGCTGTTTGGCCAGACGCTGTCCGGATGAGGGTAATCCGAAGCCCACAGAACATGCTCGTCGCCGTAATATTTCAGGAGGTCCATGGCGACATGGTCTTCCTGGAAGGTCGCATAGACTTGACGTTTGAAAATCTCGCTCGGCCTGGTGACGAGATCGATGCCGCCCTTATCGGCCCAGAATTCCTTCGCCTCCCAGAGGCGCCAGTGACGGTAATCAAGTTCCTGCACCACCCAGGGCAGCCAACCCAAGCCGCCTTCCACCAATACCAGCTTCATTTTCGGGTGACGCTCGAGCACGCCCCAAGCGAACAAATCAACGAAAGGCGCAAGAAACTGGCCGATCAGCGCCTTGGTCGCCGTGAAGGTACCGGCGATCTTGCCAACGCCGGGATCGCCCGGCACACCGAAGAACACCGTGACATGCCATGACAGGATCATCTGGGTGTCTTCGAGCGCTTGCCAAAAAGGTTCCCACGATCTGTCGTGCAAGGCCGGCTTCGCCAGCGCCACCTGCATCACCACCTGTCGGAAGCAGCCCTTCCGCTCCAAACGGTGGAGTTCCGCAAGCGCCGCCTCGGGATATTCCGGCAGCATCGGCACGCCGATCAACCGGTTGGGGGCATTCCCGCAAAATTCCTCGAGCCAATCATTGTAGGCCCGATAGGTGGCGTCGCGCAGCTCGGCATCGTCAAGATCGATTGCGGTCACTGGGCCGAACATGACATGCGCTTCGACGCCGTCGCGATCCATGTCCGAGAGGCGGAGTTCCGGCACCGCGGGACGTCGTTCGCTGTGATCGCTAATACCGCCGCGATCAAGCGCATTGAGGAAAGGCAGTTTGGTCCGCGACGGCACGAGCCCGTCCAACCTGCCGCCCCATCCGCCCCAGATCTTGTCTTGGCATAGCCAAACCGCACGGCCGTCGCGCTTCTCGACATGCGGCGCACGGCTACGGAGATGCGCTGGCAGCCGCGTCGTCCACAAATCCGCGGGCAGATTGTTCAGGTCGAGATGATCATCACAGGAAATAAAGCGGTAATCCACGGCGCGCGTCCTTCCGGCGAAAATTGTCAGGGGAGAATCAACACCTGTCGCGATGGCGGGTCAAGGAAGCTCGGCGAGCCAGGCGCCCGTAACGCCGAACGGCGCAGATGCCCTTTAGCCAGCCGACCCGATCGAGGGGCACCGGTCCGCCCAGGGAAACGGGGCCGATCGCGGGTGGCGATGGAGGCACGTCGTTTGTCGCGGGCTTGATGTGCCGTGCCGACGGCGGGCGATGCAGCCAGGGTCATGAGGCCGGGCTTCTCCTCTTGCTGGAGCAATCGGGGGCTTCGTCTTTCTCCGGCGCCGAAACGATGCCCGGTGGCTTGCCAGCGAAACGGCAAGCCGACAGGATGAAAGCAAGTGAAACGCGGGAGGATCGCGATGAAGGCGGCGGACATGTACCGGGTCGAGGGCTATGGCGCGATTGTCACTGGCGGCGCTTCGGGCATCGGTCTCTGTTTCACCGAAGTACTGGCGGAGAATGGGGCGCGGGTGACGATGCTCGACGTCAGCCAAGAGCGGCTCGATCGCGAGGTGAAGCGTCTCAAGGACAACGGCTGGGAAGTTCGCGGCATGCGCGTCGATGTCACCGACCATGCCGCGCTCGATCGTGCTTTCGATCAGACCGCCTTGGCTTATGGCAGGCTCGATGTCTGTTTCGCCAACGCCGGTGTCGATCCCGGTATCGGCTTTGTCACTGTCGACCGCGGCAAACGCGTGCCCGAAGGCGCCATCGAGAATTACGAGGATGCGCGTTGGAACCGCGTCATTGAAATCAATTTGAATGGTGTGTTTGCTACCATCAAGGCCGCGGCGCGTCACATGAAGCCGCGTCAGTCGGGACGGATTATCGTCACCACGTCCATGGCCGCGTTCGAAATTGAAGCGGGTATCGGCGCCGCCTATATGGCGGCGAAGGCAGGTGCCGCGCATCTGATGCGCAACGCTGCGCTCGAGCTCGCCAGGTATCAAATCACCGTCAACGCCATCGCGCCGGGCTGGTTCATTACCAATATCGGCGGGGGTTGGATGCAGAAGAAAGAAGTGCAGGACGAAGTGGCGCAATGGGTGCCGTTGCGTCGTGTCGCCTCGACAGAGGAATTGAAAGGCTTGGCATTGTATCTGGCCTCACCCGCGTCGAGTTATGTCACCGGGTCGCAGATCGTGATCGATGGCGGCTGCCAGCTGGGCAATGTGTTGGATTAGGGAACCCGAAAGCGCGAAGCGATCATCGTCGTTCACCATCTCAACAACTCGCGGTCGCGGCGCGTACTATGGTTGCTGGAGGAACGCGGCCTCGATTGCGCGATCGGATTTTACGGACGACAGCCGTCGCTGCGCGCGCCAGCCGAGCTGCGCGCGGTCCATGCGCTCGGCCAATCGCCGATCATCACCGTCGGCGTTAATACGATCGCCGAATCGGGCGCGATTATCGAGCCGATCTTCACATGAGTTTTCCGCCGGAAGCCGCGGCGGCACGCGGCGGGCTCGATCAATCGCGACCCAGGACCTCGGACTGGCTCAAGCGCGTTCACGCCCGGCCCGCTTACCGGCACGCCCTGGAGAAGGGCGGCCCATACGAACTGTTGCGCTAATCCTGGAAAAAGAACGGCCCGGCGAAGACCGGGCCGCCCCAGCGATCGAACGAAGGTTAGAACGGATAGTAGCGGAAGCTCACCATGACAATGTTGTTGCCTCCACCTCGGACACCGGTTGTTCCGGGGAAAGTGTCGACATTGAGATGGGCGTAGGAGGCACCGAAGGCCATGCGCCCCAAGTCACCCTTATAGAAATTCCACCAGCCGCCAACTTGCACCTCGGTCACTTGCTGGATGTTGCAGCCGGCCACCGTACCAGCGGTACCGGCAGTCGAACTCGTCAAGGAACCGAAGGTGCAGAGGGCGTAGGCATTGGTGTAGGCCGGATTGCCTAAGCCAAAAGCGTGGGTGCCGACGTCGAAAGAGTTCGAGAATGAGTGCTCGATGCCCCAATAGCCGTAGAGGTCGAGCATGGGCAAAGCGTGGCCGACGACGCCAACCAAGCCGGTGATTTCATGGTTCGGCGAGGGCTGGCCGTTCGCGTTAACCGTGTAGTCCGACAGTTGCGCCGCGCCGTATTTACCGATGCCGGCGCCCCAAAGCATCGATGCCTGGACATCGATCAATTTCGGAACCACCGGCATGATGCCATTGGCGCCGATGCCGCCACCCAGCGCAGTCTGATGGCCCTGAAAAGCGACCGGCGCCGGCGCGATAACGTTGGTGCGGAAGTCGCGGCCGATGCCGAAGAGTTCAAAATGTCCCCAGCCGGGTTCGGCCGCCACCTTGACGATGACATCCGGGTATGGATCGATTGAGAAGGTCTGGGTATTGCCGCCGCCGCCGAGCAACCCGCCGCTACCGCCGGTCAAACCCGTGACCACATCGCTCGCGACGAGGGGGACGCCCGCGGTCGCCGTTGTCGGTAGAGAATTGTTGATGTTCACCGCCTGCGGGGATTCCAACGAAAGCGCCGCCCAGTAACCCGGCGCGAAATTCTCGATGAACCGAAATTGCGGAACGCGCAACCAGTTGAAGCCGACGTTATAGTTTGCGTCTATCGTCAGCGGCACGTTTTCGTTCCGTGGATATAGGCCCGACGTATATTGCGTCGCCAAGCTCCACGCTTGGCCGCCAACGAACGAGAACCCCAAATCCTTGCGGTCATATTCCGCAAAGGCCTGTCGCAGGCGCAAGTTATAGCTGTTGCTTTGGTTCGAGTTCGCCGTCGAGCTCATACCTAGAAAGTCGGTCTCGAAATAGGCCGACAAAGTAGTCACACTGTCTGGGTTACCGTAGGCCAGCAATGACAACCGGCTCTGACGTGCGCTCTCGCGTAATTCCGAGAGATGTGCTTGCGTACTGGAGCCAAATGGCACCGCGGTAGTCATGCCGGTCGCGACATCTGAGGTTTGCGTGCTCGACCGAAAGATGCCCGCCGCTTCGATGAAGCCCCCGATCTTCAGCGTGACCCCGCCGACGTGATAGGTTCCGCCTAGACCGGAACTGGCTTTCTTGTACTCGGCTTGGGCCTGTGCTGCCTGCTGCTGTGCCGCAGCAGCCTGTGCCGCTTGTTCGCGCTGCTCTTCCTTGAGTTGGTCGATCTGAGACTGCAGGTTCTGAACCTGGCTTTGATAACTGTTTTGCAAATTCTGAATCTGGTTTTCGAGCTGTTGGACTTTGGATTGGGCGTTCGCCCCGCCAACCGTAAGAACAAGCAACGCGACTGACGTCACAGTTCCGGTCAGGATGTGCCTGAATAGCATTCAATATCCCCCGTTCTGTCGAGCGGATCGGTTAGCCAAATGACTTCCGACGGTTTGATGTTGGATAGGAGCCCGAGGTTGCGGCTGCGTTAGTGTTTTGTTTCAATTCGATGAAAAGATATGAAGAATTCCGAGTGTGGCATTTTTGTCGCAACGACGGGGCGGAGGGGAAGATGATCCGCGTTCCCGACTTCCTTCGCACCACCGTGTTCCGGCTCGCGGCTTCGTTCGCGGTGATGTTCTCGGTGTCGGTGATCCTTCTGTTCGCCTTTATCTACTGGCAGACCGAAACGCGCGAAACGGCGCGGATCGACCGGTTTCTGGTCGCCGATGCCGCCCTAATCGCCGGTGAGACCGAACCGCAGATCGAACAGGCGGTGTCGCTGCGCAGTCTAGGGGACCTGCACCGCATTACCTTTGCCGCTTTGTTCGCCGACAATGGCCGGCTGCTGATCGGCAATCTCGCGGCCCTGCCGCCCGACTTGCCGATCGACGGGCGCGCCCATGCGCTCGATACGGTGTCGCCCGAGGCTGGCGCGCTCGGGCTTGGCGCCGCTCGCGCCGTGGGCCGTCGGCTGCCGAACGGCAACATTTTGGTGGTGGGGCGCAACGTCGATGCGCTCAATACTCTCGGCGGCATCGTCTTGAGTGGGCTGGAGCTGGGCGTGATACCGGCCTTGCTGCTCTCGGTTACGGCTGGCGCTTTCGTCAGTTGGCGGGCGCAGCGACGGGTCAAGTCGGTCCACCAAGCAGCCGAGCGGATTCTGTCCGGCGACTTGCGGGAACGCCTGCCGGTGCGTGGCACGGACGACGATTTCGACCGGCTGGCGCGCGGCGTTAATTTGATGCTCGACGAGATCCGTCGCCTGCTCGACAGCGTCAAAGGTGCTGGCAACGACATCGCGCGAGACTTACGCGCGCCGCTCGCACGGCTGCGCGACCGGTTGGCACGCGCCAAAGAGGCCGCCCTCCCCGCCGATGAGCTGCGCGAGGTCGCCGACGCCGCGGTGGTGGAACTGGACCGCACCCTCTCGATGATCACCACGCTGCTGCGGATCGGCGAAATCGAGGCAGGACGTCGCCATGGCGGCGTCGCAACCTTTGATCTCGCGGCACTGGTGGAAGAGGTCGGACAGATTTATCAGCCATTGGCCGAGGACGCCGGCACCGCGCTTGACGTCACCGGCACGGCCGGTCTGGCGATCACGGCGGATCGCGGCCTGATTCTGGAGGCGATCGCCAATCTGGTGCAAAACGCGATCAAATTCACGCCCACGGGCGGGCAGATTCACCTCGCCGTAATTGCGACGTCGGAGGGGCCGGCGGTTCGGGTCGCCGATACCGGCCCCGGAATTCCCGTGCCGCAGCGTCAGCGAATATTCGAGCGCTTCTATCGGCTTGATTCGTCGCGGCAGGACGACGGCGGCGGCCTCGGGCTAAGCCTGGTTGCGGCAATCGCAAAATTTCATGGCTACCGCGTCACGATCGACGATGCCTTGCCTGGCACCGTGTTTACCCTGGTGTGCCGGACGGAACCGGCCCTGGCGCCGTCATGACGACGCGCACATACGGCGCCCGTCCGCGAACCCCGCCGTCGCGGGGCGCTGAACGAGCGCGCCGCCCGGTCAGCGATGGCGCTACCCGTTCTCGTGGACGGCATTGAGGCGCGTTGCAATCACAATCAGCATGGACGGGCTCGTGCACAATCACGCGATGCCACGTGCCGGTCGGAACGACGAAGGCGGCTCCCGGTCGAGTTTGCGAAGCGACGCGCTTGCCGCCACAGGCTATGACTTACTTGATGTGACCTCCTCGAGCGGGACTTGTGCAGCCGCCAACATGCGGCGCCGAGCCGCCTCCTGCTCCGGCGTGCGCGGTTGCGCCGCGACCTGTCGGCCCAGGGCAAGAAAGCTCGGAATCTGGTCCTCCGCCAAGGGCTCCATTTTCGGCTTTCGCGCCAGCGCCTGTTCGATCACGGGCGCCAGCGCTTCCGCATTCTCTTTGGCGCGCGCCGCCTCGCGCTCCCTGAATTCGGGCAGGACTTCCTGCGCGAATAATTCGAGCGATTGGCAAATATGGTCGTGCCGGTTCCTCCCGCTCTGCTGGATGAAGGCGACTTGGTCGACGCCGGCTTCTTCGAAACTGCGCAAATGCTGCCGCAGCTGATCGGGGGTTCCAATGCCCCGGGCGGCACCGGCCTCCGGCAAGCCCCCGCGGGCTCTTTCATAAGCGGCCCAGACGGCGGTGCGGCCCGGCTTATGCTCCCCGAAAATATAATAATGTGCCAGGGCATAGCCGAAGAATTTGACGCCATCCTCGCCGCGGCGCTTCGCTTCGTCGCCGTCCGGATGCACGGACAGGCCGGTCACCATGGCAATGTTGGCGTTGACGGCGTGGCCAATTGGCACGCATTCCGTTTTGAGGATGCGGTAATAATCATCGACCCACTGCCTCGCCTCGGCCGGATCGACGAAAGCGAAGGTAAGGGCGCCAATTCCCAACCGAGCAGCGAGCTTAATCGTTTCCCGGTTAGAGCATGCGACCCACACCGGCGGATGCGGCTTCTGCAGCGGCTTCGGCACTACGTTGCGGCACGGCATCGAGAAATATGTGCCCTCGAAGCCCGGATAAGGGGTCATCACCATCATGTTCAGGCATTGCTCGAGCGATTCCTGCCACGCGGCACGCTTGTCCGCGACCGGCACTCGGTAACCGCCCAATTCCAGGATCGACGACGACTCGCCGGTGCCAAATTCCACGCGGCCGTCCGAGACCAGATCGAGCGCCGCGATGCGCTCGGCTACCCGTGCCGGATGATTGTAGCCGGGTGGCATCAGCACGATGCCGTGTCCGAGACGGATGCGCTTGGTGCGTTGCGAGCACGCCGCTAGAAACACCTCAGGCGCCGAGGAATGGGAATACTCCTCGAGGAAATGATGCTCGACCTCCCAGGCGTAATCGATACCGATCCGGTCGGCGAGTTCGACTTGTTCCAGCGCTTCGCGATAGATGCGATGCTCAGCGTCGGCGTCCCAGGGCCGCGGAATCTGGTGCTCGTAGAAGATGCCGAACTTCATTACGCCCGTTCCTGAGGTGCGACACCGAGCCTGCGGTAAGCGGCGAGGAACCGGTCGACGCGCCTTTCGAGAGGCGGCCGCATATGGGGATGGGTAAAGATGTAGAGCTCGTTGTTCTTCACCGCCGTCAGCACCAGCTCGGCAACCTCGCTAGGCGCCATGCCGTTCTTGACGAGCTCCGCGATCTGGGCCGCGACCGCGCCTCCGCTTTGCGGCGGATCACCATATTCTTTCGGCCAGTTGCGGCGACTTTCGGTGATACGGGTCGCGACCCATCCAGGGCAGAGGACGCTGACGCCGATGCCGGCGGGCTCGAGCTCCACTTGGAGCGCTTCGGAAATTCCGAGCACCGCATATTTGGTTGCCGTGTATGGCCCGAACCCGGTGCCAGGCAGGAAGCCTGCCATCGATGCGGTGTTGACGATGTGGCCGCCCTCGTTGTGGCCTTTTAGCAGCGGCAGGAAGACCTTCACGCCGTGGACCACCCCCATCAGGTTGATATCGACGACCCAGCGCCAATCGGTAAGGTTGACGTTCGCGGCACCGGCGGCGCCGCCTACTCCGGCATTGTTGCAGACGATATGGACCTTGCCGAAGGCCGCGATCGTCTCGTGCGCGGCACGCTCGACGGCGGCATAATCGCGCACATCGCACACCACACCACGCACTTCAGGCAGGTTGTTGTCCTTGAAGGCGGCAACGGCATCGTCTAACGCCTTGGCTTCGATGTCTGCCAGCATGACACGTACACCCGCAGCCGCGAAAGCATGCCCCATGGCCAGACCGATGCCGCTGGCGCCGCCGGTGATGAACGCGGTTTTTCCTGCCAAATCACGCATGCTATAGCTTCCTCCTGTGTTGCCGCCATCTTACAAGGAATTGCGCCATGAGCCAGATCGTCGAGACCAAGCCGGAACAAGTGGGATTGTCGTCAGAGCGGCTTGGGCGCATCCGCCCTTGGATGGAGCAGCTCGTGACGGACAACAAGCTTCCCGGCGTGCTGACGGTGGTGGCGCGGCGCGGCCGGGCGGCCTATGCCGATTGTGTCGGCTATCGCGATGTCGCCGCCAAGCTGCCCGTGACCGAGGACACGATCTATCGGATATATTCCATGACCAAGCCGATCACCTCGACGGCGATCATGATGCTCTACGAGGAAGGCAAGTTTCAGCTCGACGAGCCGATCTCGCGATATCTACCGATGTTCAAGGATGTGCGCGTCTATGCCGGCGGCGGGTCGGAGAACTACGACACGGTTCCGGCAAAAAGCCCGATTACCTTCAAGCAATTGCTGACCCACACTTCGGGTCTGACCTACGGCTTCACCGGTTCTCCCGTAAGCGCCATTTATCAAGCCGCCAAATTCGACTTCCAGACTGAAGAAGGAACACTGTGGCAAATGATGGAGCGGCTGGCGAAGTTGCCCTTGCTCGCCCAGCCCGGCACGGAATGGAACTACAGCGTCTCGACGGATGTGCTCGGCGCCCTGGTCGAGACCATGAGCGGCATGGGCTTCGACAAGTTCTTGCAAACGCGGATTTTTACACCCTTGGGCATGAAGGATACCGGCTTCCATGTCCGCGAGGACCAGCGCGCGCGTTTTGCCGCCAACTATCAGAAAGAGGAACAGGGCGGAATGAAGCTGATCGACGAGCCGAAAACCAGCCGTTATCAGAAGCCGGAACCGCTCTGCTCGGGTGGCGGCGGACTGGTTTCGACGGCGAGCGACTATCTGCGTTTCTGCAAGATGATCGCGGGCAAAGGCAAGCTCGATGGTGTGCGCATCCTTGGCCGCAAGACGGTAGAGTTCATGCGCATCAACCATCTGCAAAGCGGCGGCGATCTGGCTTCGATGGGCATGCCCCGCTTCAGCGAATCGACGATGGCCGGCATCGGCTTCGGGCTCGGCTTTGCGGTGGTGCTCGATCCGGCGAAAGCTGAATTGCTTTGCTCGCTAGGCGAACATTATTGGGGCGGCGCCGCCAGCACCGCGTTCTGGATCGACCCGCAGGAGGATCTGATCGCGATTCTGATGACGCAACTAATGCCATCATCTTCGTATCCGATCCGCCGCGAACTGCGTACGTTAGTCAATCAAGCGATCATCGACTGATATCTCATCGGCCTGATTTGTGACCTGACGAAACCGGATGAATCCTTATTTCGGATGAAAGAAGCCGAGATGCTACCGAACGTCTCTATCGGGGCGTTTCACGTGGTGGCGTCAAGTTGAGAGGTTTCGCTACCCCCAAATAGGCTCCGAGGTAGCAAGCGGAGGTAGCGGAGCCGAAAATGACCTCGCATTCCGCCCGTATGGATCGCTCCGACCCTGACCGACAGCTTGGGCCACTTGGCGCCGCCCTCGCTGCACCTGGCACGCGCCACAACGTCGGCGATGCGATAATCCTCGCCCAGCTCCCGGCGTAATGGTTCCAAGCCGAGCGTTGTGCTGTGGCATCTCTCTCACGTCGCAGTAGATGGTCTGACGCAGTTCACCAGCGATTCAGCTGCCGACCGTGCCAATCTGGGGCGGGCGCAAGGTCATGGGCATTTAGACGGGGGTGGCCCCATGCTTGGAGCGCCAGTTTGATTTCGGGAATCTTGCGAGGCCATGCCCTGATCGCCACCGCAGCTGGAGGGTGTCTGCTGCCCCGCCTTGACCGGCGCAATCCCTTGTGGCGGCGGTGCGCATGCGGCGAGGACCGTGAGAACGGTGAATGCCAGCGCACTAGGCACTACTATAGCCCGCATCATGGGCAGCAATTCCTCGTCGCTCGATCTTGGCTTCAGTGGGATGGGCACTTTCAATTCTCCTTTCGTGAATGGGTCCCGAACGCGCTTAGTGGCCGTTGCCGGCGACCCATTGCTCGACCATATCGCCGGCCTTGCGCACTTCGATCAGGGGCCTCGCCATCTTGGCGGTGCTGTCGATCTTAGGCAACCGCATCAGCGCATCGCCGCGGCGTTGCCAGTCATGCCCCCTGGTTGTTCGCGCGGACGCTCAGCGCCATGCGCGCGATCCGCTCGTCTCGGCGCGGCAGAGAGCGAAGCCAACGTCGAAATTTGTGGGCGGTGTGGAAGGTAGCCGGGTTCGACGGTCAAAGGATCGCAGGTCGCGTCGCCATCGAGATAGGCTGGTAACGTCCCTTGCGGGTCATGGCGGCCAAGCACCCGGGGTAGGCGTCTTTTTTCTACGCGGCGGCCTGATCCTGATTACGACTCTGAGATGCCGCGCAATCAAATTTCTGGATTTGCCCAACATAAAAAATCAGTCCCAGAATCTACCGGGGGCCGGAATTAGAGGAGCCATATGAGCCCTGTGAATCCTGGGAAAACGAGTTTTTTGACTGAGATCGCATTAGGCAAATTTGCGCTGAAAGAGCCGTTTCCCGCCTGCCATCGCCGGTGATCTCCCTCTTCGCCCTCTCAACCGCCGGGCTTCTTTAACTTCTTCTGCGCATACTTCATCAGGGACCTCTGCTAACCGTTGCCATCGGGAACTGTGATCCATAAGAAATGCCAAGTTCCCTTGTCCGCGGGAGGGTACGCGGACAGTTCCCTAGGGCGCCTTCGCACCCCCAATGGAGGGCGCCCCTTTTCCACTCATACCTATGGCAGCGAAAGCGGGGCCATTGCGATCGGCGATCTTAGGTGTACGGCGCGGTCAAGCTGCAAATCAAACGCGAGGCGACTCCTCCGGCGTCAGGGCATGACCAGCGCGTGCTCGATCTTGCCGGCGCGCCATCGGTACCAGAGCCATTCACCGGGCGGGCCGAGAACGTCACCTTTGGCGTTGAACCGCACTTGACCGATGATTGTCGTGAATTGGCCCGAATGAAGGGAGGCCGCCACTTTGGCGGTGTCAAAGCTGTGGACCTCTTGCACCGCTTCAGCCCAGACCTGAACCGAGGCATAGGTCCGCATAGCTGAGCCGCTAAGCTCCATGCCGCGACGGTGAGCGAATTCGACCAGGGCCTCGCCGGCCGGCAGATCCAGAGGGTTGGGTGCATAGGTGAAGATCACGGCTTCCGCGGCCTCGCCGGCTGCCTCCCAGAAGCTCGGCACTATCAACGCATCGCCGGCCAGAACGGTAATGGGCAGCTTCGCCGCTGCCACCTCACGCGCGATCACTGCGGTGTCCAGAGGGTAGGCGGCGACGAAGACCGCCCTTATCTTGGCATCGGCCATCCGGCGGACGATCCCGTCATAGCTCTGGGCGCCGGGCGAAAAACTCTCATCGATCAGCGGTCTGATGCCCCGGCTCTTCAGTTCCGAGCGCACCGCGTCCGCCAACCCCTTGCCGTAGAGACCACCATCATCCAGCACCGCGATCTGGCCGTGCGGCCAGACCTGCGCGAGCCGGCGGGCGATGGTGCGGCCCTGGTCGTCGTCGCGGCCGAGCATGCGGAACACCGAGCCTATGCCCATTTCGGTCAAGGCCGGACTAGTCGAGGTCGGGCTTATCTGCAAGATGTGCGCCTTGGCATAGAGCGGCGCCGCCCGGATGCTGCAGGACGAGCAGAAATGGCCGATCACGACAGCCGGCAGCTCCGAAATGATCTCTTGTGCCGCCGCTTCGGCCTGGTCCGGATCGCAGGCGTCGTCGGCCGTGCTGTATATGAGTTTCTCTCCGAGGAGGCCGCCTTTTGCATTGATCTCGTTGACAGCGAGCTCGACCCCGCCGACATCGTTGATGCCGTTCGCCGATAGCCGCCCTGTCATAGGCCCGACGATCGCAATCACCTGTTCCGCTTCAGCCAAGCCGGGCAGCGTGGACACGGCAAATAGTGCGAGGGCGGCGAAAGGCCTTAGATACTCCGAGAAGGAGCAGGTGATCAATGAAGCGGCACCCCGCGCGGCTACGTGTGACACCATTGGGTGAACCGGCTCAACGAGATACGTTGGAATGTCTTTTCCTCGCGCCGAAAGTCTACCAGATAATACGCGTTGTGGGCCGTACCCGCGATGCGCATTTACACTTACCTCCGGCGTTCGCCGCCGGAACTATTCCGGTTCTTCCAGAGACATGCGCAAGATCAGCTCCAGTTTGGCCATGCGGGCGTTCGCTTCCTCTTGGGTGCGAAATTCATCGACATGCCGCCATGAGCGGTAGTCGTCTCTGTAGGCTTCGACGACAAACATGCCGACGCGCCGTTGCACAACACGGTATGTCACCATGTGCCGAAGTATCGCTTGCGATCGCCGAGCCGCAACCTGCGGATTCTTAACGCGATTGTGCTGGCGACGCTGCCGACTTTGGGGCGGACGATCGCCTATGGTGTTCCGCCGAGGTTGTCATTTGAGAATGGCGATGGTGCGACGAAATCAAAACCGGCACCGCCGTGAATATGAGTTGCTTTATTGCCAACGACGCTTCCCCGCGCGGCGTTTTTGCGTGGCGGCGATTGTGAAGGGGCGGCGACCGTTTGGGCATCTTGGCCGCCAGCTTTACTGCCGGCTTGTAGGGTGGCAGGCATCGTCGCTGCAGGCACGGTCTGCGGTGATGACGTTGCGGACATCGTTCGCGAAAGCGGTTGATCTTTTTGTGACGGCTGGGGCGCAAGGATGATTCCAATGATGGCCGCGATGGCCCCGATTCGCGTCCATCGAAGCATCGACCGGGCGGTCGCGGCATCTTCCGCCCTTCTCCGTCTCCATTGCGTCGTCTCGTCTGCGGTCAGGCGCAGGTCCAGACCTGCCGGGGGCGTCAGCCGTGCGTCATCCGGATCGTCTTCAGCCGGCATTCGCGGGACTTGTGGGTCCACGCGGTCGCCTAGCCCTTTCTTTGCCATCGATCCTCCGCCCCTCGATCTCCGTTAAGTTGCGGCGGTTGTCTCGGGCATAAGCCCTTCTTCCTGCCACTCTCCCTTTTAGCACGCTCCACCGCCGGAAGCAGTTCAGCCCTGTCTGCTTCGTTCTTGATCGGATCGGCCAGCAATTGATCGATGCGGGCTTCCGCTTCACGGGCAGCCCCCGGATCGCCAACGTCGTCGCGCAGCGCCATTCTGGCGATCAGCTCCTCCCGGGGCTCCGGGGAACGGAGCCATGGTCGGAACTTGGCACGTCCAGGCATCTCACTTAATGGCTTTGTTCAAGGAGAACCAAAGCTGCTCGGTCGCACCAACCAGCTGAGCAAGGGGATGGGTGCGGCAGTAGTTATCGATCCAAGCAAACATACCTGCCGCTTCGGATTGGTTGCCGGCGTCCGATGATGATGCGGCGTTCACCCCGGTGATGAACCCCAGAACCCAAGATTCATCTCCGCGTATTACATCCTGTTCAGAAGGGTCTTTTAGTTGCCGGTCTTGTAACCACTCGCCGCATGACATGGTCCCTTGACCGCGGACTTCATAGGCGAGCGCACCGGTCGGAATCGCGCCCGCCAAAATGACGGCGACCAACGCGGCCCCCGCTCTTCCGATCTCGGAGACGTTGGCTGCTCGCAAGGTATCTCCCTCAAGGTCTCGGCGGCGCGTGATTTTACAAGACATATGAGCGACGTTCACATGCACATAGCGATGATCAAGGTTAGCCTCTGCCACGTAAGCTCGCGCTTGGCAATCACCCCTCAATGACCACCACCCACTATGGCACCCGGATCCAACAGCGCCAGCCTGATGCCCGTGCCGAGTTTGTCAGCGGTTCGCGGCCTCAGGGCATGCCGCCGGTGCCAATCGCGCCGACCCCTGCCGACGGCTGCGGCCACGAAGCGATAATCAGACCCCAGTTCCTCGTGTACCGGGTCGAGATCGACCGTTTTGCGATTGCTGCAACAACCGCAAACGATCGGGTTAGACGGAGATCGTCTGCAATTGT
>JASHOB010000158.1 GCA_030041335.1 Alphaproteobacteria bacterium
CGCGCGATTGGCGGTCCATCGCTTCAGCCAGCACGATTTTGACGCGGCCGCTCTGCGCGTCCGCGATGACAGCCCGCACGTCGGCGCGGCAGAGCGGCGCCGAAGGTCGCGCGATCCGAATTTTCTTCGCAATCTGCCGGCCTCGCTTCTCGGCATAATCCCAGCGCCTCGGCAAGCCGATCGTACCACTTCCGCGCCGCCCGTCGGCCAAAGACGCAGAGCTCGAGGAGCCGGAGATCGGGATCGCCGCGAGCCGCAGATGTAGTCCGCCCGATGATGATGGACCCCCTTGATGCGCTTGCGGCACGCCAATTCTGCAACTTGACACGAACGGGTAACCCATCGCTAACGTAATCCATGCCTTACCAAGATGCTTTGGCCGCGCTGTCCAAACCTATGCGCCGAACCGTCCCGGGAAGGATCGCGGCGGCATCGCGGGTCAGTGGCGAGATCGCCACGGACCTGCCGATTAGTCGGCCTGGCTCGCAGCGCCTGGAAGTGACGATCGCCTCGCCCTGCGGCGCACCATAACGCGTGCAGCGCGCCAAATTGGAACCTGGTGACAGCACCGTGGATTTCCGGTCCCCATGCCGCCTGTTGGGCGCGAGAATATTGAGGCGATAGTCTTCTGAATGGCTGGAGCGGACGTAATGTCGCCGGCCGACGCGCGTCGCAAAAACGGCCGATGAAGGAGAAAGAATCATCGAACCACCTCTTCTCACGGAGAATTCGATTGCGAAAGTACGCTTCGCCCGCTGAAGGGGAGGAGAATGCCTTGACCAAGCTCCCTGAACGAAGCGTGGCTCGATCGGCAGAGGACCGGGCCGAGTTGAGGGACGCTTACGCTCGAGGCCCGGACGGCGTAGGCTCCCCGAGCGGTAATGCCGCGTTACCACTATGAGGACAATGATGACCGAAAGACCCTATGTGCCGCCGAAGGTCTGGACCTGGAAGAAGGATGTCAGTGGCTGGCGATACGCCGACACCAACCGGCCGATCGCCGGGCCCACCCATGAGAAAGAGCTGCCGGTCGGGCGCCATCCGCTGCAGCTTTACTCCCTGGCGACGCCCAACGGCGTGAAGGTCACCATCATGCTGGAAGAGCTTCTGGCGCTCGGCCATCGCGGCGCCGAATACGATGCCTGGCCGGTTAAGATCGGCGAGGGCGAGCAATTCGGCAGCGGCTTTGTCGCTGTCAATCCAAATTCCAAGATCCCGGCTTTGCTCGACCGTTCCGAACCGAAGCCGGTGCGCATCTTCGAATCCGGCTCGATCCTCGTCTATCTCGCCGAGAAGTTCGGCGCCTTGTTACCAACCACGCGCGCCGCGCGCACCGAATGCCTTTCCTGGCTCTTCTGGCAGATGGGCAGCACGCCCTATGTCGGCGGCGGCTTTGGCCATTTCTATGCGTATGCGACGACCAAAATCGAATACGCCATCGACCGTTTCGCCATGGAGACGAAGCGCCAGCTCGACGTGCTCGACCGACGCCTAGCGGCAAGCGAATATGTCGCCGGCGATAGTTACACGATCGCCGACATCGCCATCTGGCCGTGGTATGGCGGCCTAGCGCAATACCACCAGTACGGAGGCGCCGAATTCCTGCAGGTGCAGGATTACAGGAACGTGCAGCGCTGGACGACGATGATCGGCCAACGCCCGGCAGTGAAGCGCGGCCGCAAAGTCAACCGGCTGAGCGGGGATCCCGCAGATCAGCTCCACGAGCGGCACGATGCCAGCGACTTCGAAACGAAGACTCAGGACAAGCTCACGACCACCCTGCACTGAGGGGCTTGGATCGATCGCTGCTCTGGTTCTAGCCAAAGACGATGTGCCCCGTCCTGCACTTTCAGCCTCGCCATCGGCGGGCCTCCACCAAAGGGAACAGTGGCCATGCCCAAACTCTACGAGGCCCTCGCAGAAGCATTCCTTGCAGAAGGAGTTGACACGCAGTTCGTCCTGATGGGCGACGGCAACATGCACTGGTCCACCGCTTTTGCCAAACTGCCCGGCGTGCATACCGTCCATGTCAGGCACGAGCACTGCACAGTAGCGGCGGCGACAGCCTATAACGTTGCCAGCGGTAAGATCGCGGTTGCCTCCGTCACGTGCGGCCCTGGCGTGACCCAGTTAATGACGGCGCTTCCGGCTGCAGTTCGCGCGCGCCTACCGACAGTGGTGTTCGCCGGCGAGTCGCCGATCGATGCCAAGTTCTACAATCAGCACATCGATCAGGCGCCGCTGGTGACAGCGACAGGGGCGCATTACATCGCGGCGCATAGCGTGCCGCGCATGATGGATTACGTGCGCGAGGCCTTTCATATCGCCAAGTACCAGCGGCAGCCGGTGGTGCTGGGCATTCCTTACGACCTGCAGAAGGTTGAACACACGGCCAACCAGCCTTACGAAACCTCGGCGATGTATCAGCCCAAGGTCGGACGGATGCAGCCTGATCCCGAGGTTGTGGCCGAGGCCGTCGAGCGGCTGGCTGCGGCAAAACGGCCCATCGTCCTCGGTGGTCGCGGCGTGCTGTGGTCCGGCGCACGGGATGCAGTCATCAAGCTCGCCGATCGCTGCGGCGCCTTGCTCTCCAATACGCTGGCCGCCCGCGGTCTTTTCCACGACCATCCGTTCGGGCTCGGCACCACCGGCAGTTACTTCACATCGTTGGGCAGGGAGATATACGAGTCCGCGGATGTTGTGCTCGCGGTTGGCACGAGCCTTTCCTATTACGTCGGTGGCGGGCACTACTTCGCAAATGCCTGCAAGATCCAATTGGACGATTCCCCGCGCGGCCTGCGCGACGGACAGAAGGCTGCCGACATCTACGTCAGATCAGATGCGCTCATCGGTATTGAGGCCATTCTTGCCGGCCTTAACAAAAAGTTGGGCGTTGGCAAACCGACGGCGGCGGCTATACGGACGAAAGAGCTGGCGCACCGGATCGCAACCGAGCCCGCAGACTCGATGCCGTTCGACATTGCGCCCGGGATGCTGGATCCGCGCGACGTGATCGAGGCAATCGACGCCGTGATTCCAAAGGACTGGGACATCGTTGTTGGTGGCGGCCATCAGGCCTATTTCAACACTCAGATGCGTGGCAGGCCGGCGGAGCGCTACACCACGGTCCGTGAATTCGGCGCGGTCGGCAATGGCCTGTCGTATGCGCTTGGGGTTGCGGCTGCGCGCTGGCAGGGTCGCGAGGGCAAGATCGTGCTGTTCGAGGGCGACGGCGGGCTCTTGTTCCATATCCAGGAGCTCGAGACGCTGAAGCGTCAGGGTTTTCGCATCCTGATATGCGCCATGAATGACGGCGGGTACGGTTCGGAGTTTCACAAGCTGCGCGCGGACGGCCTCGACGATAGCTTGGCCGTCTTCGGTCGGCCCGCGTTCGAAAACATCGCACGTGGCTTCGGCTTGCGCGGCCACGAGATACGCGATGTGTCGGTAATCCCGAAGTTGTTCGCCGATTTCGTTGCCCAGGGCGAAAGCGAAATCTGGAACATCCAAATCTCCGACCGGGTCACAGCGCCGGTGATCCGCCATACGATCAAGCGCGGGCACGGCAACATGTGAGGATTTCGAACAGATTCCCGTTTGAAGTCGCTCGCGTGGCAAGGATAAGGATGTCCGCCGATTTGCAGCAGAGTCTCGACCGCGTTGCGCTGATCGGCGATTTGGTGCAGTCGCGCCGCGTATTGCCGGCTCGGTAAGCTCGTTCGCTTGCTCGGGCGACACCCCCGAAGTTCACGCCCCGCCCGGCTGAGGATCACCCAATTGGACGGCGGACGGTGTTCGGCTGGGCTCATATTTTTCCCCGGGAGACAGGCGTCGCCCGCCGCGCCCTCGCTCAGTCTCTTTGGCGCGCCTGACATTTCCATCAAGGTGCAGCTCCTCTGTCTATTGACCGCGGCTGCGTAGCGTGGCGCGCTCGGGTTCGCCGTGCATGCATTTCCCACGATCTCGCGTGGTGCGCCATCTCTGCCGCCGCGTGCTGGTGATGTATCGCGGCGAGATCATCGTGCAGAGTCCCGTCAAGAAGGTCTTTGTCGATCCGCAGCATCCGCATACCGAGACGCTGCTCGCGTCGTTGCCGCCCGGATGAATCTGGGGCGACGTGGCCATTGCTGCCGGCAAACTAAAGTTTGAATCATCGTCGAGGGGCTGTTCAGCCATAGCTCAGAAATTCCTGACGCGCCTGGGGCGACGGGAGCGCAAAGCCGGATAGCGGATGGCGGCTTGCGGCTGGAAATCCGAGGCGCTTCAGCTTGACTGCCATCTCGGCGGCCTTGATTATCACCGTGATGCCGTTGAGAATCGGTGCGCCGTCGATGTTGGCGCCCGGATCGTCGCTGAACAGCATCATCGGAATGCCGCCGGTCGGCACGATGATGTCAGCGCCGGCATCGATCAGGCGTCGCGCCTCGCGCTCGAAGAGGGCCCACAGCTCGACCTTTTTGGCCGGTGCGGCAAAAGCCTCCATATAGTCCGCGATATTGGCGTTGATGGCGCGAACACCGGCGATGCGTTGTTGCAGCCCATAGCGATGAATCTGCTCGCTGTGAGTCGGAATGAAGGCCGGATTGATCGCAAGCAGGCCGAGCTTGCGGGCCATCGTGCAGGCATGCAGCAGAGTCGCCTCACCGAGGCCAAGGACGGGGATATTCACCGACGCACGCGCGTCGTAGAGGCCAACGTCCTGAAAATGGTTCATGAAGAAGACGTCATAATTCTCGCGCTCGGCTTGTATGGCGCCGCGGATCACCTCGCGCGAGAAGCGGTGTTCAGACAGCGCATGCACCGTCGTGACCGAGGGCGTCATGGTCTTGAATTCGAGCTCGAAGTCGGGATCGGTGCAGGCCTTCATGTGCGGCAGCAGCGCCGCCAGGTAATTGTGGTGGGCAACCTGATCGGTGGCGCCCTGGGCCCAAATGCGAAAAGTCTTCGTTGTCGTCAATTTGCCCTCCCAATGCATTAGTGCATCGTGCTAGCCGCCATGCCGCTGACCGCTGGCGCCCATGCTACGGTGACATCGATCGGCCGTTCCGAGATAGAGTTGCATCTGGCGCTGCAGTCGCCGCAGCCTTCGCATACCGCATCATGGCTCGCACTGGTAGGCGGTGCTAAATGCGGCCGACCTGAAGGCTGTATTTGTCCGCCAAGCTTACGCGTGACAGATTCTAGCAGCCCCTCCAGTCAATATCTCCCTTTTGGTATGCCGAGAGCAAAGAAACGCGCCCATGCCTATCTGTCTCGTTATCATCTCCAGACTCGAAACAGCTCCAGCTGTGGCCTGGCTGTTCCCCGTCGGCTGTAGCGTGGCCTCGACCGAACCCATCCGCGACAGGGAATACGCGCAGCGACTTCGCGGAAGCACGCGTTGAGGCGGGTCCCATGTGCTCGCGTCGAAGCCCCGGCACCACCACAACCCGACGTGAACGCATCTACAAAAAGCGTTGGGCAAAGTTGGAGCCGATGAAACCGAACAGGACGCAGACAATATCCCGGATTCAAACCTCATCTCATCAACGAAAAGCGAATTGATGCAATTGTGTAGTGCCTGTCGGCAGATTGCATCGGGGGAAAAAGAGTTTGAACCCCAGGATCTGGGCTCCGTGACCATGGCTCACGCCATCGATTTCAACCCTCGCCTCGATAGATCAATTGCAATTTCCAGCGCCAATAAGCCCGAAAGCCGGCGCGAGGCCAGCCAATCACGGTCTCTCTAAAGATCAGCGCCATCTTGTCCACACCCGAGGAAGCAATGCTTCCCGGAGACCGGCGACAGAGCAACCAGCATACCGGATGAACTGTTGTTATCGATAGCCTCGTCCGGATTGAAGTTCTCGAAGGAGCGGCGCCAGAGGACAAAAAGGCGGATTGCCGCGAAGCTTTCTGTTATGTGTACAACATGACTGTGCTCCAACGACCCGGTACCCCGCACGCCACAACGCCTTCCATGGCAAGGCAGGTGATCGCCACGGTGATCGGCAATGCGCTCGAGTGGTACGATTTTTCGATCTACGGCGCATTCGCGGTTACGATTTCGGAGCTGTTTTTTCCCGTGAAGTCGGGGCCAGGCGCTCTGCTCTCGACGCTTGCGATTTTCGGCGTCGCCTATGTGATCCGCCCACTGGGCGGGCTTGTGTTCGCCCATTACGCCGACGTCGTCGGCCGCAAGGGTGCACTCAACTTTGTGATTGGTACTATGAGCCTCGGCATGGCGTTGCTCGCCTTTGCGCCCACCTATGCCGCGATCGGCATTGCCGCGCCCGTGGTCCTGCTCGCGGCTCGTGTGATCCAGGGTTTTTCCGTTGGCGGCGAGTTTGCCACCGCGACCACCTTTCTCGTCGAACACGCGTCGGCAAGGAATCGCTATCTCTACGGCTCCTGGCAGTTCGCGGGCCAGGGTGCAGCGGTCATGCTCGGTGGAATTGTGGGCTCGCTCGTCTCACGCGGGCTGTCGCCAGACGCGTTGCATGCCTGGGGTTGGCGCCTGCCGTTCATCCTGGGCCTCGTGATCGGGCCGATCGGTTTCTATATGCGCACAAAGCTAAATGAGACGCCCGAGTTCCTGTCGGACAGGGGAACCAATCGTATGCCGGAGAAGGCGCCGATGATCGACGCCTTCGCGCATTACAAAGCGCGAATGTTCTGCGCCTTTGCCGTCGGGCTTGGTGGTACGGCGTCGTTCTATGTCCTCTTTGTGGTCATGCCGAGCTATGCTATCCGAACGCTGCATTTGGGCCTCGAGGCCTCGTTCGTCGCACCGCTTGTCGGCGGTGCGGCCGCGCTGATCGGCGCGCCCGTAGGCGGAGTTCTTGCCGATCGATTCGGGCATCGGCCGGTGCTGCTGATTTCGGTGGCGTTGCTGCTGAGCCTGATCCTGCCCGCCTTCGGCTGGCTTGCATCGGAGCCAAGCGTGCAGCGCATGGCGCTTCTGGAGGCCGCCCTGAGTTTCCTGCTCGGCCTCTATGGTGGCGGCTGGGCCACCTCCATGGCGGACCTTTTCCCGGTTGGAGTGCGCGCCACCGGCATTTCAATCTCGTACAATCTCAGCGTTGGCATTTTCGGTGGTTTCGCACCTTTGATCGTGACCTGGCTCATAGCCACCACCGGCAACCCGCTCGCTCCTGCCTACTACGCTATGGCCGGACTCGCCCTTGCGTTTGCCGCGCTTCTCGCCTTGCCCGAACCCTACGCGGCGAAGCGCGCAGCCTAAGGGTCGGTACTGAAATCGCTCCAAACGTCCATCGTGGCGGCGATCACGTCGCGCGGCAACCCCTCGGTGATGAACACAAGGCGCGTGCGGTGATCGTGGCTGGGCCACGCCGGAAGTTGCACCGGGGCGTCGAACACATGCTGCACGCCTTGCACCAGAAACGGGCGTTCTGGCGCCTCGGCAACTGCGACGAAGCCTTTGACGCGGAGGAGCCGCTCGCCGCATAGCGCTGCTAGGACGGAAAGCCAGACCTTGAACCCATCCCATGCGATCGGGTTGTCGCGCACCAGGCAAAAAGTCTCGATCCCCTCGTGTCGATGGTCCTCGCCGCCATCGGCCTCGCCGTGGGCTCTGTCGGAACCGCTGCCGAACAGAATTTCTGTTCGAAGCGCCATCTCGGCCGCACAATCGATCGGCGCGACGGGATTGAGCGCCCTAAGCCGCGAAGCCAGCGCCACGCTATCGCCGTCGGCCACGTCGGTCTTGGTTATAACCAGCCGGTCGGCGATCGCGGCTTGCCGGCGCGCCTCCTTGTACCGGTCGAGCGTGCCTGCGCCGCACAGCCCATCGATCGTTGTGACGATACCCGCTAGCCAGAAGTCGCGCTCGAGGTCCGGTTCGCGGAGCGTTTCGAGAATCGGTGCCGGCGTCGCCAGACCGGTCGTTTCGATGACGATGCGCCGAAACGCCATAATCCTGCCGCGCGCGCGGCGACGGCGGAGCCCATTGAGTGCAGCGGCGAGCTCGCCCCGGGCGCTGCAGCAAAGGCACCCATTCTCGAGGAGGACCGGTTCCACGCTCGCACGCTCGACAAGTAGATGGTCGATGCCAATTGTACCGAATTCGTTGACAATGACCGCCGTGTCCCGCAGTTCGGGCAGGCGCAATAGTCGATTGAGGAGCGTGGTCTTGCCGCTCCCAAGAAACCCGGTCAGGAGGCTGACAGGGATACGCTCTAGATCAGGCGCCATGAAGCAGATCGAGCGCTGCCGCCGAGAGCGCGCGCGCTCCCAAGAGTAGGCAACGCTCGTCAACAAAGAAACGCGGTGAATGGTTCGGTTCGCCCACGGCGGGGTCTTGATCCGGCGGCGCACAGCCGACGACAAAATAAGTTGTCGGCAGGTGATGGCCGAAGAAGGCGAAATCGTCGGCAGCCATCAGCTTGGTGCCGAGCCGCACATTCTCGGGACCGGCGGCGCGCTGGAGCGCGGGAAGGATTCGCTCGGTGAGTTCGGCGTTGGAGAAGGTGACGGGATATTGCGTCTTGACGGTTACGTCAGCCTGCACGCCAGAGCTCGCGGCGATCAATTCGGCGGTGCGCTTGATTCTGGCATGGATGTCTTGACGCATGGACTCGTCGAACGTGCGGAGTGTCCCACCCAATTCGACGGTCTCGGGAATGATGTTGTGACGGATGCCGCCCTTGAGGATGGTTACGGACAGCACCGACGGCTGGCGCGCCACATCAACCTGGCGGCTGACGATGGTCTGCAGACCGAGCACGATTTGAGCCGCAGAGACGATCGGATCGATGCCCGCCCACGGCCTCGCGCCATGCGTCTGCCGCCCCTTGAGCGATATCGAGACGACATCGGAGCTCGCCAGCATCGGCCCCTTGAAAAAGAGGATCTGGTTGCTCGGCACTGGCGAGACAAGATGAAGTCCCATCACGATGTCGGGCTTTGGACCGTCGAGCACCCCCTCGCGTATCATCATCGCGGCGCCGCCATCCTCGCCGTCGGGCACTCCCTCCTCCGCTGGTTGGAAGATGAATTTCACCGTGCCGGGAAGGTCATTCCTGTGCTGGGCGAGTGCCTCGGCGACCGCCATCAGGATCGCCGTATGCCCATCATGCCCGCACGCATGCATCACGCCTACGGTCTCGCCGTTATAAGTAGTACGGGCATGCGATCGGAACGGTACATCGATCTGCTCGGTGATCGGCAGGGCATCCATGTCCGCGCGCAGACCCACTACCCGTCCATCGCGACCGCCTTGCAGGAGCGCGACGACACCCGTGTGCGCAACGCCGGTTGTCACCTTCAGGCCAAGCCGATCGAGATGGTCCGCTACGATGCCGGATGTTCGCGTTTCGCGGTTGCCGAGTTCAGGATGTTGATGGAAGTCGCGACGCCAGCCAATAAGGCGAGGTTCGTTGGCGGCAAGGTGCCGATGAACGGAGCTCAGCAGCTCGCTCGGGGTTTTCATGGCGACGGCTCCTCCGATCGGCATGGTACGCGCCGAAAACGCTATCGGCGGGTCCACGCCAAGTCAATCTGGCCGGCAGCCCATGCCGTCAACACGGCAATCGCACAGCGTCCCAACGATTGTCCCCGGAACGGCGAAATTTCCGCCTTCAGCTGCTGCCGAGTGGCACCCACGATACCGCTTGAAACGCCGCCCGCCCGCACAACTTCGGCGTGCAGCAGGCCGGAGGAATGAGAAACCGAACTTCTTCGCGTTTCTTTTCTCCGATGCAGTGGCGATAGCGCTTGCCCGTGGTCCCTGCGGATCGGCGGAATCAAGCTCGGGCTCGTGGATTCCGTGCCTGCCCGAGATGCTTCCGCTCGTCCGCCGTGATGTTCTCGATCGCATCGCGGGGCCGTAGAAAACAGTTCCATGATGGTGTGCACGCGTTCCGCCGTCGTCATTCATTCGGCAGATTCCATGTCAGCGAAAGTTGCTCTAGTCTGCGACGCAGCTGGATCGTCATAGCGAGCGAGGTGCCGCATGTCCTCCGTCGCGCTCAATGCCTCATCGGGTTCCGGGCTTGCTGTGCGGACGCCTAGTCGCGCCGCGCTCGCCCATCTGCCCGGCGACGACGGCTTGCCGCTGGTCGGCGATACCTTCAGCTTCTTAGGCGATCCGCTGGCGCTCCTCACGCAAAAGGCGAGGCAATACGGCCTCGTCTATCGCACCCGCGCCTTTGGTCAGCGCTCGGTCGGGCTCTTGGGACCCGAGGGGCTCGGCTTCGTTCTCTCCGACCAGACGAAGCTGCTCTCCTCGGCCGAGGGCTGGGGGTACTATCTGGGGCTGCTCTTCCCACGCGGCCTCATGCTGCTCGATTTCGAGGAGCATCGCCTCCATCGTCGCGCTCTCTCCGTCGCCTTCAAAGCGGGTCCGCTCAAATCCTATTTCGCTGCGCTCAATGCCGGGATTGTTGAGCGGCTGGCGGCATGGCGGCAGGGTCCGTCGGAATTCCTGTTCTATCCCGCGATCAAGCAGCTGACGCTCGACCTGGCGGCGACGGCGTTTCTGGGCGCGGCGCTCGGTCACGAGGTGGGCGCGATCAAGCGCGCCTTCATCGACATGGTGGCCGCCGCCACTGCCGTCATCCGCCGCCCCCTGCCGGGAACGTTGATGCGCCGCGGCGTCTTGAGCCGCGCGCTCATCGTCGATTATTTCGGCGGTCAGGTGCCGCTCCGGCGCGAGCGCGGCGGCGAGGACCTGTTCTCGCAGCTCTGCCGCGCGACGCATGAGGACGGCTCGCTCATGACCGCGCAAGAAATCGCCGATCACATGAGTTTCATGATGATGGCAGCACATGACACGCTCACCTCCTCGCTCTCGGCCTTGGTCCATTTCCTCATGCTCCACCCGGAATGGCAGGAGAGCGTCCGCGCCGAGATCGATGCGCTCGGCCTCGCTGCTGGGGAGCCACTCCCCTTCGAGCGCCTCGACCAGCTGCCGCTGACCGAGATGGCGTTCAAGGAAGCGATGCGCCTTATCCCGCCGGTGATCTCGCTGCCGCGCCGGGCCCAGCGCGAGTTCGAATTCGGCGGCCATCGCATCCCCGCCGGCACTGACATCTTCGGTAGCATCCTCTTCACCCACCACATGCCGGAGGTCTGGCCCGAGCCTGAGCGCTTCGATCCAACCCGCTTCTCCGAGGAGAATTCGCGCGGTCGCCATCGTTTTGCCTACGCGCCCTTCGGCGGCGGTGCGCATATGTGCCTCGGGCTGCACTTCGCCTATATGCAGGCGAAGTGCTTCGCCTATCACCTGCTCGGCGCCAGCAAGATCGCGCTGCCGGCCGGCTATCGGCCGAAATGGCAGATGATTCCGATCCCGAAGCCGCGCGACGGGTTGCGGGTGTCGCTGGCGCCTCGGCGCTGAGGCAGTGCGCGGCGGCCTGGCGCGCGCAGCATTCTTATTCCCCACATGCCGTTTCCGCCGACCTGGCCAACCTGCATCTCGAAGGACAAGCTCGAAGGCCGGTTCGAGGCCTATGTCGAAAACCTCGAGATTATAGCTTTACGGCGAGATGGTCGCCGGCGCATCGGCGAAGATCTGGGAGTTTGGCGAATCAGCAGCCACGACCTACATCCTGTGATTATGGATCGACGATCTTGGCCAGGATCACTCGATCCTGACGATGGCCCTAACGAGACCAAGGCGCAAAGCGGTCGGAGCGTTGCGCAAAAATCAATTGCTCGATAAAGAACGCAAAGCAAGAGTGCCTGTCCCATGAGCATCGACATCCGCGTCCATCGTCCGATCGATTGTGACATCCATCCGGCCGTGCCGAATTTCGACGTTCTTTTGCCCTACCTCGACGACTATTGGCGTGAGGCAGTGATCGCGCGCGGCATCGACCGAACCGATTTCGACCTGACGGCGTATCCGCCCAATTCTCGGCTCTCCTGCCGGCCGGATTGGCGGCCGCCCGACGGCAACCCGGGTACTGACCTAGGGCTGCTGCGGCGCGACGCGCTCGACCGTTTCGACTCGCGGATCGGCATCTGCAATGTGATCCACGCGGCGCAGGCGCTGTTCAACGCCGACATGGCGGCCGCTTTCTGCCGAGCGATCAACGATTGGCTGGCGTATAAGGTGCTGGATCGCGAACCGCGCTTACGCGCCTCCATCGTGATTCCATGGCAAGATGTAACGCTCTCGGTCATGGAGATCGAACGCCGCGCCGGCGATCCGCGGTTCGTCCAGGTATTGATGCTGGTGCAAGGCGAAATGACCTTCGGGCGGCGCCATTGGTGGCCGATCTACGAGGCGGCAGAGCATCATGGCCTTCCGATCGGCATTCACGCCGGCAGCATCTATCGCCATGCGCCGGCGCCGACCGGCTGGCCGAACTCCTATCTCGGCGACTACATTGCCTATGGCAACGCGTTCGAACCGGCGCTATTGAGCCTGATAGCCGAAGGGGTGTTCGTGAAATTCCCGCGGCTGAAGGTCGTGCTGCTGGAATCGGGGGTGACTTGGCTTTCCGCTTTCATTTGGCGCGCCAACAAGACATGGCGCGGCACGCGCTCTGAAATCCCGTGGGTCAAGCGCCCTCCGGGCGACTATGTCCGCGACCATGTCCGCCTGACGACGCAGCCGCTCGATGCGCCATCCGATCCGGACATGCTCGACATCGTCGTTGAACAGCTGGCAAGCGACCGGCTGCTGCTGTTCGCGACCGATTACCCGCATTGGCACTTCGATGGCGACGCTGCGTTGCCGCCGTCTCTGGGGCGCGAACTCACCACTAAGATTCTGTACGAGAACGCGCTCGACACCTATCCTCGTCTGAACGCAGCGGCGCCTGCCACATGAGGAACCGATGACCACCGCCACGCTGGAACGGAAAACGGAACCGCAGACCACCTTCGCCGTCGTCGATTGCGACATCCATCCGACGCTGCGCGGCGGCCTCGACAATATTCGTCTGCACTTGGCGAGCCGCTGGCACGAGCATCTTCGCGTCTATGGCCCGCATATGCATCAAGCGCTGGCCAAGACGCTGATGTTCCCGCGCATGCAGCCCGGTCTCGCAAGGCTCGATGCCTGGCCGCCCGAGGGCGGCGCGCCGGGCTCGAGCCTCAGCTTCATGCGCAGGCAGCATCTCGATCCCAATGGCGTACGCTTCGGCATGCTGCAACCGCTGGGGCCTGGGCCGATGCAGCGCAATCTCGATTTCGGCGCCGCCGTGTGCTGCGCGTTCAACGAATGGCAGCTTCAGGAATGGGCCGCCGAGGATCCGCGTCTCAAGGGCGCGCTGGTGATCATTCCCGACGATGCCACGGCGGCGGTCGCCGAAATCAGGCGCGTCGGCAGCAATCCGAAATTCGTCCAGATCGCCTTTCCCCCGCGTACCGCCGAGCCGCCCGGCCATCGCCGCTACTGGCCGATCTACGAAACGGCGCAAGAATTCGATCTGCCCATCGGCATGCACGTCTCGGGCTTCAACGGCCACACGCTCACCGGCGGCGGCTGGCCCAGCTATTACCTCGAGGACCATTTCTCCAACGTTCAAGTCATGCAATCGGTGGTGACGAGCTTGGTACTTGAGGGCGTTTTCGAGCGCTTCCGGAATTTGAAGGTGGTGCTGATCGAAGGCGGGTTCGGCTGGGTACCGGCTCTGATGTGGCGGCTCGACAAGCACTGGGCGCGCCTGCGCGAGGAAGTACCACACGTCAAACGGCCGCCCTCCGAATACATCAAGCGGAACGTCTGGTTCACCACCCAGCCGATCGAGGAACCCGAGCGGCCGGGCGATCTGCTCCACACCATCGCTTGGATCGGCTGGGACCGGCTTTTGTTCTCGACCGACTATCCGCATTGGGATTTCGACGATCCCAAATTCGCGTTTAAGGTGGGCATCACCGAGGCGCAGCGCACGCAACTCTATAGCGGCAATGCGCTGTCGGTTTATACGCGCCTCGCCTGACGATGGTTAAGCATGTCGTGACCGCGGCGTCGGAGGTACGGCCCGGAACCATCAAGATCGCCACGGTGAAGGGCCGCGGGATTGGCCTGTCGAATCTCGACGGCAGCTATTTCGCGCTGTTGAACCGCCGTCTCCGTGCTGGCGCACCCCTGTGGGGCGGGCAGATTATCGGCCTCGCCGCCTCCGACGAACCCGACACGTACCGGATCGACAAGCCGCGTCAGATGATCCGTTGTCCCTGGCATGGTTGGGAGTTCGACATCCGCACCGTCCAGAGTTGGGTTGATCCCGCGAGAGTGCGGGTGCCGCATTTCGATGTCGCATGCGAGACTGGCGGCGAGATCATCAGGGGCGCATACGTGGCCGAGACTTTTACTGTGGCGGTCGAAAACGATTATCTTCTCGTCGATCTCTAGGGAGGGGATGTCATGGCCCTGTCGGCGCGCGTCCTGCATTCCACGGATTTCTTCGCCGAGGTCACCGGCATCGCTTTCCACGAGCTCAATCCCGCCATCGCGAAACGGATCATCGAGTTCAACGACCGGTACGCTGTGCTGGTTTTCCGAGAGACCGGGCTCGACGACGACGGCCATGTCGCCATGAGCCGGCTGCTCGGGCCGCTCGAAACTGCGCCTGCGTTGTTCGCCAACAACGAGGAGAACCGCCGACGCCTCAAGCTCCCGGAATTGTTCGAGGCGGGCAATCTCGACGCCGACGGCAATATTCAAGCGTTGGACGACCGCTTTCGCCTGTTTGCGCGCGGCAACCGCCTCTGGCATACCGACAGCTCCTTCTATCAACAGCGCTCGAAATATTCGCTGTTGCTCGCCTACATCGTGCCACCGGGCGGTGCCGACACCGAATTCGCGGATATGCGCGCGGCGTACGACGCGCTGCCGCAGGCGATGAAGCGGCGGATCGAGGA
Organism: Alphaproteobacteria bacterium; assembly: GCA_030041335.1. Lineage (GTDB taxonomy): Bacteria > Pseudomonadota > Alphaproteobacteria > ATCC43930 > CGMCC-115725 > JAATGI01. The sequence goes on from JASHOB010000158.1 coordinate 14,818, forward strand.
TTTGGTCTGCGAGCATGACGTCTGGTATTCGCGCGAGCTGGCCGGATTCCCCGACGCACAATCTGAGGAACGCAACCGTCGGCCGCCCGCGCAGCATCGCCTGGTTCAGGTGCATCCGGGTTCGAGGCGCAAGACTTTGCTGCTGGCGTCGCATGCCTCGCACCTTGTCGGTTGGCCGATCGACGAGGGGCGTGCACTGCTGCGCGAGCTGATGGAATTTGCGACGCAAGCGCGCTTCGTGCATCGCCATTCCTGGCGCGCCGGCGATCTGGTGATGTGGGACAATCGCTGCACCATGCATCGCGCGACCCCGTTCAACGATCTAGCCTTTCGCCGGGACATGCGGCGGACCACAGTCATAGAAGACGCCGCATAACGACAACGCATTGCAAGAAGACAGGGGAGAACGGCATGAGCGGTCTAATTCTGCGTATGGCCGCCGGCGTCGTGTTACTCACGATTGGATTAGCGCCGGCGGCGCGTGCCGAAGACCTTGTGATTGGCGGGATTGGTTCGATGACGGGGGTGGCCGCCTCATTCGATCGCGCGGTGGTCGAAGGCATTCAAGCCTACATCAAGGTATGGAACATGCAGGGCGGCTTCAAAGGCCGGCACGTCAATCTTCAATTGCTCGACGATGAGTCCAACGCAGCGACTGCGGTCACGGTTTATCGCAAGCTGGTCGAAGACAAATCGGTTGGCATCATCATCGCGGCGTCACCGAGCCAGACACTGCTGGCGATCAAGGCGATTGCGGACGATTATCGCGTTCCGACCATCGGCTCGGCGACGGTGGTGCAGCTCGCCGTGCCGCCGGCGAAGTATTTCTTCCGCTCCCTGCCAGGAACGGATGCATACATGCTGACGCTAATCAACTGGGTGAAGGCGCATGGCTGGATGAAGCTCGCGATCCTGAATCCCAGCAGTGCTGCCGGACAGAGCGAAGCTGGATTGCTCAAGAAGGATGCCGCCGCTGCAGGCGTGCAGATCGTGGCGGCGGAGAGATACAACGACACCGACACGAACTTCACCGCCCAGCTCGTCAACATTCGCAACGCCAGGCCCGATTTTTTCTATTGCGGCATTATTGGCGGACCTTCGGTGACGATCTTCAAGCAGGTGAAACAGCTTCACCTGACGATGCCGATCGCGCTGCACTCCTCGGCGTTCAACCCGAACTTCTATCGGGGCATCGGCGGGGTGAAGGAGGCGGACGGCGTCTATTCGCCGGTCGAGCGCGGCGGCATGGCCGGCAGCGCCAGCGGCCTGGTCGCGAAGCTCTACAAGGAAGCGAGCGACGCGATGGGACATCCGGCGACCAATCTCAACACCGCCGGTTGGGACACGGCGATGATCGTCGCCCACGCCATCGAAACTTCGAACGACACGCGTCAAGGTATCCTGGTGGCGCTGGAAAACACTCAGGACCTGCCGGTGATCGGCGGTTTAGTCTCCTACGGCCCAAGCGACCGGCGCGGCAAGGACGAGCGCAGCGTCGGCATCGGCCGGCTTACCGACGGACATTTCGTCGAGGCGAAGTAGGGCAGGCGTCATTCGTCCGCCGCCATGGATCTCGCGACCTTCGCCCAGTTCGCGTTGTCGGGGCTGACCACCGGCTGCGTCTATGCCTTGGTGGCGATCGGCTTCGTGCTGTGCGCCAACGTCTCGGGTATCGTCAATTTCGCGCAAGGCGAATATGTCATGGTCGGCGGCATCGTCACTGCGGGCCTGGCGTCGCTGGCGGTGCCGCTGCCGGTCGCGATCCTTGTCGCGGTCTTTCTGGGCGGCGTGTTTGGCTTTCTGCAAGAGCGAGTCACGGTGGCGCCGGTCCGCCGCGCACCGATGTTCCTGCAGGCCACCGTCGCGCTCGGCGTCGCCGTGGTGATTCAGAGCGCGGCGCTGATCGTCTGGGGAAAGGATCCGTACGGCCTGTCGGGTTTTGTCGGCGATGATGTGTTCGTGCTGCTTGGCGCCTATTTGCCGTTGCAGGCGCTGTTCGTTTGGGGTGCGACCGCCGCGTTCGTTGGCGCCGCCTTCTATCTCCTGAAATTCACCGAACTCGGCCGGGCGATCCGTGCGGTGGCCATCAATCCCGGCGCCGCGACGATGATGGGCATCAAGACAGGACGCATGAGCATGCTGGTGTTCGCCGCCTCCGGCGCCGCCGGTGCGCTCGCCGGAGTCGTCATCGTGCCCATCACTTCGGCATCGTGGGATTCGGGGCTCGAGTTCGGCGTCAAAGGCTTCACAGGCGCGATCATCGGCGGCTTCCATTCGCCGTTCTGGGCGACGGCGGCGGCGCTCGGGCTCGGCGTCCTCGAATCGCTGGCGGCAGGGTATGTCTCATCGGAGGCCAAGGATATCGTCACCTACGGCGTGCTACTCGCCTATCTGATGATCCGCGGCGGCGCCTTCCTGCGCGGCCGTCGCGTTGTGGCTAGCACGGGGGGGCATTGATTGCGTTGCCGCAGGCGCCGCGCCGGCGCCTCGGCGCCTGGCGCATGAGCAACACCGTCTTCGGCGGCTTCGTCATCCTGGTGCTGTTCTACCCTTGGGTCCTGCGTTCCGACTATGCGCTGGGCGCCGCCATCACGGTCGGCACCATGGCGATCGCGACGGTCGGCTTCGTGCTGTTGATCGGCTACGCGCATCAACTGGCCATCGGCCAGGCCGTCTTCTGCACCATCGGCGGGTATGGCAGCGCACTGTTGACCAGCCGCGCCCATTGGGACCCGCTCCCGGCAATGCTGGCCGCGATGATCGGGGCGATGGCGGTCGCCTATTTGATCGGTCGGCCGATCCTGCGGCTTCGCGGGTTCGTGCTGGCGATGGCGTCGCTCGCGCTCCAGCTGATCGTCGGGTTCGTGGCCATCCAATGGGAGAGCTTCACCGGCGGCGCCATCGGCATCGACGGCGTGCCGAAATTCGCGATACTGGGCTGGATGGTCGACAGTGATATCCAGTTCTTCTACCTGGTTTGGGCGCTGGTCGCGTTGACGGTGCTGATCGGCCTCAATATCGACCGCTCGCGAATCGGTCGGGAATTGAAGGCAATCGCCGGTAGCGAGCGCGCTGCCGCGTCCGTCGGTATCAATCTCGCCAGCCTCAAGGTACAGATGTTCGTGCTCAGCGCCGGCACCGCCAGCGTCGGCGGCAGCCTCCTGGTCCACTATCTGCGGGTCATGGAGCCGAATGCCTTTGGCTTTCAATATTCGCTGAATATCATCACGGCGGTCGTCATTGGGGGCTTGAGTTCGATCTGGGGTGGAGTCCTCGGGGCCGGGATCATCGTCGGGCTGCGTGAGGCGTTGCGTCTGACCTCGGCGCCACTCTTGGAGGGGATCGTTATGGGCGCACTGACCGTCGCGGTCCTCCTGCTCTTCCCCAACGGGGTCGCCGGCGCGGTCGCCCGCTTGTATCGGGCGCGATTGCCCGCGCCACCGTCACACTCGCCGCAGGCAGGCGCCGAATACCCGGCTGAGCCGGTTACGGTTAATCCCGATCAGGCCTATCTCGCTGTCGACGGCGCAACGCGCCGCTTCGGCAATCTGGTCGCGGTGGACGACGTCGGCTTTACCGTGGCGTGCGCTTCGATCACCGCATTGATCGGCCCAAACGGCGCCGGCAAGACCACCTTGTTCAACATGATCTCGGGCGATCAACCCTTGGACGGCGGACGGATCGTGTTCGCCGGCGAACGCATCGACCGGCTCGCCGCGCACGAGGTGGCGCGGCGCGGTATCGCGCGAACATTTCAAAATCTCGAGCTGTTCGAAAATCTAACGCTCGTGGAGAACGTGATGTGCGGCCAGGCGCGCCACTTGCGCAGCGGCATCGGCGCGATCCTGGCCATGTTGCCGCGCGTCCGCCGCGAAGAGGCGACGGCCCGCGATGCGGCGGAGCGCGCGCTCGAGTTCGTCGGGCTCGGCGGACAGGGAGCGCGCGCGCCGGGGACGCTGTCCTTCGGGCATCAGCGCCTTGCCGAAATGGCGCGCGCGCTGGCGCTCGAGCCGTCGCTGGTGTTGCTCGACGAGCCCGCCTCAGGGTTGAACGATACCGAAACCGAGGAGCTTGCGGATTTGATCCTGCGCATCCGCGCACGGGGTATTACCGTGCTGCTGGTCGAGCACGATGTCCGCCTGGTAATGGGGCTCGCCGACCATGTCGTGGTGATGAACTATGGCAAGAAGATCGCCGAGGGTCCGCCCGCGCTGGTGCGCGAGGACCCCGAAGTGCTGCGGGCCTACCTGGGCGCGTGATGACCAGCATGCTCGATGTCGCCGCGGTCTCCTCCGGGTATGGCCGGACAGAAGTCCTGCACGGCGTGTCGCTGGAGATCGGCGCGCATGAAATCGTCACCATGCTCGGCGCCAACGGCGCAGGCAAGTCGACCCTGCTTGCCACGATCATGGGAGTGGTGCCGGTGCGTTCGGGCACCATCGGGTTTCTCGGCGAGCCGATCGAAACCGCCGACACGGCGGCGATTGTCCGGCGCGGTCTGTGTGCGGTCCCGGAGCGCCGGCAGCTCTTTGGCGACATGACGGTCGAGGAGAACCTGCTGCTCGGGGCCTATGGCCGTGCCGACCGCTCGCCGGCGGCGCTGCGCGACGATCTCGACACCCAGTACCAATTGTTCCCGCGGCTGCGCGAGCGGCGTCGCCAGTCGGCACAATCGCTGAGCGGCGGCGAACAGCAGATGGCGGCAATCGCGCGCGCCTTCATGGCCCGCCCCAAACTGCTTCTGCTCGACGAGCCCTCGCTCGGCCTTGCGCCGCTGATGGTAGAGCAAATCGTCCAGTGCATCGTCGACTTCCGGGCGCGCGGCGGCACGGTGCTGCTCGTCGAACAGAATGCGCGGGCGGCGCTGGGCGTCGCCGACCGGGGCTACGTGCTGGCGACCGGACGCATCACCATCGCTGGACGAGCCGGCGATCTCTTGGCGAATCCGGCGGTGCAGGACGCCTATTTGGGGGGACAGGGTTCTGGCGCACGCGCGATGGAAGAGCGCATCCGCGCTCGCGCCTCCTCATACAACCGTGCCAGCCAGCCGCAGTGAAAAACCAGCGGGAATAAAAACACGCTCAACGCCACCAGGAAAACCGGTCGGCGCTCGTGAGTCTGCCGCCGCCAGGCAGTGCCTCGGTGATCCGTAAACCCTCATTCCACTTCGCCATGCGCTCGGAGCGCGCGAAGGAGCCGACTTTGACCAAGTCCGCCCCCCAGCCGACTGCGAGATGCATGATGGTGACATCTTCGCTTTCGCCCGAGCGCGCCGAGACGATCGTGGTCCAGCCAGCGTGGCGCGCCGCATCGAAGGCGGCCTTCGCCTCCGTCAAAGTGCCGACTTGGTTGGGCTTGATCAGCGCGGCGTTGCAGATGCGCGCCGCGGCCGCGGCTTCGATCCTGGCCTTGTCGGTGACCAGCAGATCATCGCCAATGACCGCGATGCCGGATGCCGCCGCCGTGAAGCGCGCGAAAGCCGCCGCATCGTCTTCGGCGAGCGGGTCTTCGATGGCGATGATGGGAAAGCGGCGCAACCAGCCCTGCAACAGCTCAATCAATCCGTCGCTATCGATTTCGCGGCTGTCGCGGCTGAGACGGTAGCGCGCGCCGCGCCCGAAATCGGAAGCGGCGATATCCAGCGAAAGGGCGATCTCGTCGCCGGCGCGATAGCCAGCGCGCTCGATTGCGCGGAGCAGCATGTCGAGCGCGGCTTCGTTACTGGCGAAGGCGGGCCAATAACCACCCTCATCGGCGACGCCATGGCGTAGACCCGCTTCATCCATCAGTTCGCCGGCGCAGCGATAGACCTCGGCTGTCCATTCGAGCGCCTGGGCGTAGTTATCGGCACCGACCGCGACGACCATGAAGTCCTGGATATCGACGCGTCGGCCGGCGTGCGCGCCGCCTCCAAAAATCTGGATCTCGGGGAGCGGCATGGTCCGGTTGCCGTCGCCGGCGAGATGCCGCCACAGCGGCAGTCTGGCGGCTGCCGCTGCGGCGTGCGCGACCGCCATCGAGACGGCGATGATGGCGTTGGCGCCGAGCCGCGCCTTGTTAGGCGTGCCGTCGAGCGCGATCAGCGCGGAATCAATGCCGCCCTGATCGGTGGCGTTGCGGCCGCGCAGGTGGGGTCCGATTTCGTTGCAGATTGCGGCGACGGCGCCACCGACACCGAGACCGCCGAGGTGTTTGCCGCCATCGCGGCGCTCACGCGCCTCGCCGCTCCCCTTCGACGCGCCCACCGGGGCAATGGCACGGCCGGTGACACCACCGGCGAGATGGATTTCGGCCTCAACGGTCGGGCGTCCGCGGGAATCCCACACCCGCCGGCCAAACACCCGCTCGATCGCGGTCCGGCTCACGGCACGGCCGTCTGATGGTGCAGGGCGATCTCGCGGCCCTCGCGCGCGGACTGGGCAATGGCAAGGCAGACTTCCAGCGTCGCCAGACCCCATTCGCCGGTCTGCGCCGGCGCGCGGCCATGGACAGCCGCGTCATAGAAGGCATCGAGCACTTCCTGGCGCGGCTGCGGCGGCGGCAGCTTCTCCTGATATTTTTCGCCGTCGCCATAGATCCAGATGCAATCGGGCAGGGGGCGCAGATCGGCGTGCTCACAGCTCACGATCAGCGGGCCGAAATGCGGATGATACCGGGCGGGTGCAGGCGCCGCGGCGGTCCCGGCGGTCGCACCGTAGCTTCTTGCACGGCGCATGGCGGCTTCATCCTGGCCCTTTAAGGCGCGACGGGTATCGCCGTAGTGCGCAGCATCCTTAACCGCGCCTCCTTCGCCAATCCAGCCCATTAGCTCGTCGCTGTCGAAATGCGCGAAGCCGCTATAGGTCAGCGATGCAGCGGCGCCGCTTTCGAACGTCACCAGCGCGCTATAGGCGGCCTCGACCGGTCGCGCGCGATCCCAGGCGGCAGTAACCGCGCGCACCGACGACGATTTCCCGCCGCAAAGCAGCCGCGCCACGTCGACCTGGTGCGCCCCCTGATTGAAAACCGCACCGCCGCCGGCGTCCGGGTCCAATTCCTCCGGTCGGCGCGGGCGATAGAGGAAATCGGTATAGTCGAGGGCGTGCAGCATCTTCACCGCGCCGACGCTGCCGCTTGCGATAATCTCGTATGCGCGACGGATTGGCGCGTCGAAACTGTGGCTGTGTCCTACGACGAGCGCGACCTTGGCGGCCCGGCACGCTTCGATCATCGTGTAGCAGTCCGCGATGCTGAGCGCCATCGGCTTCTCCACGAGCACATGCTTGCCCGCCGCCGCGGCGACCAAGGTGTTGGCGGCGTGCCATTGATGCGGGGTTGCGATGTAGACCGCGTCAACCCCGCCATTGCGACACATCGCCTGTTCGGTTTCGTAGACCTTGGCGCCGAACTCGGCAGCGAAGCGGCGACGATTGTCCTCGTTGGGATCGGCGGCGGCGACCAAGGCGTAGCGCCGATGAGCGCGCAGCCCCGGCAGCATCAGGGTGAAGGCGCGACCCAGCCCGATCACGCCGAGCCGGAGCGTGGGTCCGGCGACCATGCTCACGCGGCGGGCTGGTCCGCGCGCGCCGACGACGCCAATTCTTCGGCGGCAACACCGAGCGTCGCCCAGTTCGTGGCCTTGGGTACGATGCCTTCGAAGGAGCCGAGCTTGACCGGCGGGATGTGTGGTTCGGTGGTGCCGATGGCGGTGCCGTCGGCCTGGAAGCGGCATACCGCCTCGACCATGCAGCGACGGAAATAGACGATGGCGAGGTCACTCGATCCCAGCATTTCGTTGCTGCGGTCGGTGATCGGACCCATCGATTCCCACATCGCCATGTCCTGCGTGGGAATGCCCTTGATGCCGGTGAAGTCGCCACGCGTCATCGCCCCGCGATCCTGGAGATAGTGGTTCTGGAGGGTGCGGACCTTGCGATAATCCGGATGGAGGTCGGGCCCGATCTGCGCGGCGCAGAATTCGCGCCAGGCCTGTTGGTCGATGCCCTTGGTTTCGTGCCAGGCGATCCAATAGAACATCGTGTTGGTGTCATCGATCGGGAACAGCATCTGCGCCAGCTTGTACTGGTCGTTCGGCGGGATGAGCACGGTGAACGGCGCGACGAACAACGTGGTGCGAACGTATTCATGGGTCTCGGCGTTGAGGATCGGCTTGCGGATGGCGGCATAGCGAAAGCCGAAGCTGGTCTGCTGCACGCGGAGGCGGGGCGACTTGTCGGCCGAGGGGCGCGGCCAGGTCATGCCGGTAGCCTTGGCGCCATCCACCGCCGCCACCGGCATGTTGCTGGCGTGCAGCGTCGAGGAATGAGCGGAATCGATCGACCCTTCCAAGACCTGGGCCCAGTTGCAGGCCGTGTGCATCTTGACGATGCTGATCTTCGCTTCCGGCGTCGGCGCCCAGGTCGGCGGCTCGAAATCGCGCATCGTCTCGGCCGGGCCCATATAGGCCCAAACAAAGCCACCGCCTTCGCGCGCCGGATAGGCCTTGTGGCGGACGCGCGTCAGCATCGGGCTGTCGGGCGGTTCCGACGACATCTCCATCACCGCGCCGTCGATATCGAACTTCCAGCCGTGATAGAGGCAGCGCAGGCCGCATTCCTCGTTGCGCGCGAAGGCGAGCGAGGCGTGACGGTGCGGGCATTGCTCGCCGAGCACGCCGATCCGGCCACTGCTGTCGCGGAATACCACGAGGTCTTCGCCCAGCATACGGGTACGCACCGGCGCACCGTCAGGCTCCGCGACTTCCTCCGACATGCAGGCCGGCAGCCAGTGGCGCCGCATCAACTGGCCCATCGGTGTGTCGCCCTCGACACGGCACAGCAAATCGTTTTCTTCCGGTGTCATGGCGTCATCCTAAAGCTCGGTTCGATTGTAGCGTCTGCTCCGGCGCGGGAAACATCTATTCGTGGTCAGGTTCCGGTGGCTATGGTAGCGCCGACAACAGGAGGAGGAATGTCGGGCAAAGGCAACACAACTGTAAAGGCATGCATCATTACGACCGGGTCTCGTGTCTGATGCTGTTCGGGGAGAAATCGGCCTTCAATGAGACCGATGCAGACGGCATCGTCTGGTTTCGCCGGAGGGCCGCCTGCCCCAACGATGCGCCGTCGAAGACGGTGCCGATTTTCATGCGTCCGACCGGGGTGCGGAATTGCCTGCCGATGCCGAGCGCGATGACCGAAGCATGGCTGCCACCGAACCCTTAGTAGTGGCTGACGCCGCGGAGCTGACCGAGGCGCTGCGGCGCATGGGCCTTCTCGCGGCCGAGGCGGTGGCGCGCTTCACACCGTTATTGGGCGGTGTCTCCTCGGAGATTTGGCGCGTCGACCTGCCGTCGGGTCCGATCTGCGTCAAACGCGCCCTGGCAAAACTCCGCACAGAGCGCGACTGGTTCGCGCCGATTGCGCGCTGGCGCTATGAATACGAGTGGCTTGCGGTCGCGGGCGGAATCGTGCCGCAGGCGGTGCCGAGGCTGCTGGGTGCCGATCCGACGCGCGGCCTTTTTGCAATGGCATATCTCGATCCCCAGCGGTTCGTCGTTTGGAAGGCTGCTTTGCGCGGTGGCTGCGCGGAGCCGCCATTCGCCGCTGCGGTCGGCCGCAACCTCGCCGCCATCCACACTGCGACGGCCAGGCGGACCGACATCGCGTCTCGGTTCCGCAGCGACGAGATTTTTTACGCCATACGCCTTGATCCCTATCTCGGCGAGGTTGGCCGCCGTCATCCCGATCTCACCGCCGCGATGGCCGAGTTGGTGGCGAAGACAGCTGCAACGCGACTGGCACTGGTGCATGGCGATGTCAGTCCGAAGAACATTCTGGTCGGGCCGCATGGGCCGGTGTTTCTCGATGCCGAATGTGCCTGGTATGGGGATCCGGCCTTCGATCTGGCCTTCTGCCTCAACCATTTGCTGCTAAAATGTGTATGGACGCCGGCCGCGGCCGCCGACTTCCTACGCTGCTTTGAGGCATTGCGGGATGCCTATCTCACACGAGTGCGGTGGGAGGCACCGGAGGCTCTGGAGGCGCGAGCGGCGCGGTTGCTGCCGGGCTTGCTTCTGGCACGGATCGACGGCAAGTCACCAGTGGAATACATCACTGCCGAAGCAGAGAAGGAACGGATACGACGGCTGGCACGGTTCCTGATTCAGTCACCGCCATCGCGGCTCGGCGATATTCGGGCTGCTTGGGCACGGGCATGACGCGATGAAGGTTATCTACCATAGTGAAACCACCCCCTGGTTGCGCGAGCATTTCGCGGTATTGGCGGTGCAGGGGTTGACGGTTGAGGCGGTCGATGCCGCGGATGATGCGAGCTTCCGCGCGGCGCTCCCCGGCGCGCAAGTAATCTGGCACATGCTGCGACCGCTAGGTGAAGCTGATATGGCGGCCGCACCGAACCTGCGTTTGATCCAGAAGATCGGCGTTGGCGTCGACACTATCGATCTCGAGGCGGCGCGCCGGCACGGCATCGCGGTCTCCAACATGCCCGGCTCCAACGCGCAGGCGACGGCGGAAATGACCTTGTTGTTGATGCTCGCCTGTCTGCGCCGCTTGCCGCTGCTTGATCGAGCAACGCGAGAGGGACGCGGCTGGCGGCTCGAGCCGGATATCCGCGACGCCATTGGCGAGCTGTCGGGCCGCACCGTGGGACTGGTCGGCTTCGGCACTATCCCGCGCACGCTCGCGCCGGCGCTGACCGCCCTCGGCGCCGAGTTGATCTACACCGCGACCGCGCCGAAGAGCGACGCCGCGGCGCGGTTTGTCTCGCTCGACGAGTTGCTGCGGGCAGCCGATATCGTCTCGCTGCATGTGCCGCAGACTGAAACAACAGTGGGCCTGGTCGGAGAGGCGCAATTGGCACGGATGAAGCACGCCGCCATCCTCATCAACACGGCGCGTGGCGGCTTGATCGACGAGCCGGCCCTCATCGAAGCGCTGCGCTCGGGCCGGCTCGCGGCGGCAGGGCTCGACGTCTTCAACGAGGAACCGGTAGCCCCAGACAATCCGTTGCTACAGATGGACAATGTCGTGGTGACACCGCATCTCGGCTGGCTCAGCCGCGACACGCTGGCACGCAGCCTCAAGATCGCAGCCGAGAATTGCCGCCGCCTCGCCGCCGGCGAGGCGCTGCTGCATCGCGTGGTCTGAGGCTCAGGCGGCGACGCCTGACGCCGGGTAAAAGAGCCATTCTACGACCCGAGGGTGGTACAAAAACTGATTCGGGTCGAAACGCGCACCGTGCCGGCGGGCTAGCTGGTCAAATAATGTCGCAAGAGCAATCGGCGGGACCTCGTGAAGCGCGCCATCGGGCCGGTCCACGGCCGATGCGCGCGGACATGGTCGTAGATGAAGCAATCCGCCATCGAGGGTTCTTCCGTGCTGGCGCCTTCGATCTTGAGCGAGATCCAGACTGCAGCCATCACGGCCGGCCCCAGATGCAGCGAAGCGCTATCCTCGGAGCCGGAAAAGTGCAGGAGGGTTGTCGTCTGGCGTCGGCGCTGAAGATCAGTCAGGATGAGGGCGGAGGCGGTCATGACAGCCGTGAATGTGCCCGTGCCCCCCTGGTTGGCCGATGAGGAATTCGCGATCTTCCGCCAATCGGTCGCCCGCTTCCTCGACCAGGAGGCGTCGCCGCAGCGCCTTGAGCAGTGGCGCCGCGACGGCGTGGTCGAGCGCGGTCTGTGGCGCAAGGCAGGCGCCGCCGGGCTGCTCGGCCTCTCGACCGCGGCCGACCATGGTGGCATCGGTGGCGATTTCCGACACGAATTCGTGTTGATGGAGGAGATCGGCAAGCGCGGGCTCGAAGGCTGGGGCGTGTCGCTGCACAACGCCATCATCCTGCCCTACATCGAGACCTTCGGCTCCGAAGCGCAGAAACAGGACTGGCTACCTCGCTTGGCAAGCGGCGAGCTGGTCAGCGCTATCGCGATGACCGAGCCCGGCGCCGGCTCCGACCTTCAGGGGGTGCGCACCACGGCGCGTCGCGTCGGCAATCAGTATGTCATCAACGGCGGCAAGACCTTCATCAGCAACGGCCAGACCGCGAACCTCATCGTTGTCGTGACCAAGACCGATCCTACCCAGGGCGCCAAAGGCATTTCGCTGATCGTCGTCGAGACCGAGCGGGCGGAAGGCTTCCGGCGTGGTCGCAATCTTGACAAGGTCGGCCTCGAAGCGGCGGATACCTCGGAACTGTTCTTCGACGACGTCGCGGTGCCGACCGCCAATCTGCTCGGACCGGAGGAGGGTCGCGGCTTCTATCAATTGATGGAGAAACTGCCGCAGGAACGGCTGGTAATCGCGGTGCAAAGCCTCGCGATGCTGGAGCGCGCGCTGGCAGTGACGCTGGATTACGTGAAGCAGCGGAAGGCCTTTGGCCGCACCATCGTCGAGAACCAGGCTGTTCAGTTCCAGCTCGCGGAATGCAAAACCGAGGCGACTGTCGCACGCGTCTTCATACACCACTGTGTCGAGCGGCATCTGGCCAAGCAGCTCGACAGCGCGACCGCCTCGATGGCGAAATACTGGGTCTCCGATCTGCTCGGCAAGATCGTCGATACCTGCCTGCAGCTTCATGGCGGCTACGGCTATATGGACGAATATCCGATCGCGCGCATGTTCAAGGATGCGCGTGTCGCCCGCATCTATGGCGGCACCAACGAGATCATGAAGCTCCTGATCGCGCGAACGCTCTGACCGAGGTCAGAACGTCTCCTCCGCATCTTCGGGCGCGGCCCCGATGACGTCATCGCTACTCACGAGTCGTCGGCGCGAAGCGGGCGATCTGTTTCTGTCCGGCGTCGAGACCTTCGAGAGAAGTCTGGAAAAAAATCGGGTGCGCCGCGCAGCGCTCATTGCAAAGCAGCCGTAAGCCAAGCCCGAAATGCTCGACGTCGGTTGTCGTCGAACGCCTCGGCCGCCGCAACGGCGTTCATCTCGGCCACCGTCACGCCTGCGAGTGCTTGTCGCCAGGCGGCCTCCGCTTCAAGAAAGGCGCGTGCAATCGGGCACCGCTTTCGACAGGCCGACGGACCGGCCGCGCAGGGGCCGCGCTTGCGGATTTCCGTACAGCGGAAGGCGGGCTCAACGCCCTCGATGGCCAGCACGATATCGAGCAATGAGATCTGAGCGGGCGCGCGCCCAAGCCGATAACCGCCCTTCACGCCGCGGTCCGCCGTCACAATGCCGGCGCGCGACAGCGCCTGCAGGTGCTTGGCCAAGTAGGCCGGCGGCAGATCATGAAATTCGGCAAGCTTGGCACGAGGCAAACTCCGCCCCTCGGGCGCTGCGGCAAGGACGCCGCAGAGGTGAACCGCCCACTCGACACCGTCGCCGATTTTCATTGCGGACAATATATATCCGTATTAGAGAAGACACAAATTGTCGGCAATGGAGGGTCTGTTGGACCCGTTCGACGTTATCGTGGTCGGCGGCGGCGTCGCCGGGCTGATCGCGGCCGCGTTCGCGTCGATGGGCGGGGCCCGCGTGCTCCTCCTGGAGGCATCACCGGCGCTTGGCGGGCGCGCGAGGACGCGGATCGTCTCGGGATACCACTTCAATCAGGGCGCACACGCACTTTATCGCGGCGGGTTCCTCGACAATGCCTTGCAAGATCTTGGCGTTGACTTGACGGGTAACGTACCGGCTCTCGCCGCTGGATTTTTCGTCAACGACAACAAGCTTCATCACGCCCCTTTCAGTGCCGCGGGACTTGCCTCGACGATGTTGCTGTCCGAGGCGGAGAAGAGCGAGATGGCATTGCTCTTCCGTCGCCTGCGCGATCGATCGACGGAAACGCCGCCCGGGATGTCGTCGCAGGATGCTCTGGCCGCACTGTCGCGATCGTCCCGGGTCCGCTCTGTGCTCGCGGCGATGGTGCGACTGACGAGCCTAGTGCATGCGCCGAAGGCGGCCCAAGGACTGGCACTACTCGACCAACTCCGTGGTGGCTTGACGCGAAACGTTCTCTATCTGGACGGCGGGTGGGGTACGATGATCGACGGATTGACGGCTGCCTGCGTCAAACTCGGTGCCTGCCTTCGTTCAAGCTGTCGGGTTGCTTTCGTTGAACACGGCCCCCCTTGGCGCGCGACGCTTGCAGATGGAACCGCTTTGACGGCTCGCGCGGTCATTCTGGCTGTGAATCCGGCACGGGCGACAGTGCTGTATCCTGTACTCAAAGATTTAGACGGCATGACTGATACGGTACCAGCGAAAGTGGCATGCCTCGACATTGGTCTCGCGAGTCTACCGCGATCCGACAGCCTGTTTGCGCTCGGCGTCGACCGACCGCTCTACTTCTCGGTCCATAGCGCGGCTGCGCGCCTCGCGCCGGAAGGTGCGGCTCTCGTACACGCCATGCGCTATCTCGAACCGGGTGAGAAGCCCGACCGCGGTCAGCTCATTGCTGAACTCGAAGAGTTTATCGATTTGACGCAGCCGGGTTGGCGAGACCACGAGCGAGCGCGCCAATTCCTGCCGGCCATGCCGGTGATCTGCTCGATCCCGCTCGCGGCGAGAGGCGGCATGAACAGGCGGCCGGGCGTCGTGGTTCAGAATGCCGAGGGCCTGTTCATCTCCGGTGACTGGGTGGGATCGGTTGGCCTGCTGGCGGATGCCGCGGCGGTCACCGGCCGTTCTGCAGGCGAGGCCGCGGCGCTGTTTGCGCGGCATTAGGGGTTCGGTCGGATTGCGATGCCGAGAGCACGACCCCGCCCGCGACGACGCCATGCCGACGGAAGCGGGGCAAAGCTGGTGAATCTGGCGTGCCCGAGCGGCCGCAGTTACACGCCGAGCCACTGATGCTTCATTTCCTCGGCATCGGCGAAAGCGGCCGGCGTGCCGCGCCAGCGGACATGACCCTTGCCGAGCAATACCACCGCGTCGGCGAAGCTCAGGGCGAATTCGAGTCGCTGCTCGACCAAGAGGATGGCGAGGCCGGTACCTTTGAGGCGCGTCAGCACGCCCTCGATCTCCCTGATGATGAGAGGCGCGAGACCCTCGGTGGGTTCGTCGAGGAGGAGGAGGCGCGGATTTGTGAGCAGCGCCCGCGCGATCGACAACATCTGCTGCTCGCCGCCCGAAAGCTTGCCGCCGCCGCTTTTCTGCCGCTCCTCAAGGCGCGGGAAGAGCTCGAACACCCTGGCGAGCGTCCAGCCTTCGCCGCCCTGACCACGCTGGGCCAGGGTCAAGTTCTCAAGGACCGACAGCGAGCGGAAGATGCCGCGTGTCTCGGGGACGTAGCCGATGCCAGCGCGCGCGATACGATGCGGCGACTTGCCGGCGATGTCGCCGCCAGCGAAGCGGATAGCGCCCCGCCGCACCGGCAGGATACCCATGATCGCCTTGAGTGTCGTCGTCTTGCCAGCGCCGTTGCGGCCCAGGAGACTGGTGACGCTGCCCGCGGCGACGTCGAGGCTGATGCCCTGGAGAATGTGGCTGTCGCCGTAATGGGCATGGACCTCGGTCAGCGACAAGAGGGGTCCGGTCACGGCACGCTTTCGCCGAGATAGCGCCGGCGCACCAGTTCCGAGCTGCGGACCTCGGCCGGCGTGCCCTCGATCAGGATGCTACCGTAGTCGAGCACGGTGATGCGCTCCGCGATCTCGAATACCACGCCCATATCGTGCTCGATGATGAGTAGCGAAATCTCGCGCGGCAGCAACGAGATGAGCGCCGTCATCGCCCGCGTCTCCTCGGCGCTCATGCCGGCGGTCGGCTCGTCGAGCAGCAGCACCTTCGGTGCGACGGCGAGGGCGAGTCCGATCTCGAGCTGACGTTGCGTGCCGTAGGGCAGAGTGCGGACCGTGCGATCGAGGGAGTCCGCGACATGGATGTTCTGCGCGAGTTCCTCGATACGGTCGCCGAGCCCCGGCATGCCGTTGAAGGGGCGCCAGAACACGCCACCCCAGCGTTTGCCGATCGCGACGGCGAGGCCGAGATTCTCGCGCACCGTCAGATCGGGGAATAGATTGTTTCTTTGGAAGCTACGCGTCAGGCCGGCGCGCGCCCGGGCGTCCGGCGGCAGCCCGGTTAGATCACGACCCGCGAGGCGGATTACGCCGGCATCCGCGCCGATCTCACCGGTCAGGAGGTTGAATAGCGTCGTCTTGCCCGAGCCGTTCGGTCCGACCACGGCGTGGCGCCCGCCCGCCGGCAAGGCGAGCGAGACGTCGCGCGTCACTTCAAGCGCGCCGAAGGATTTCCTGAGGCCGAGCGCCTCAAGCATCGTCGATGGCGGCGCGGGCGCGCCGGATCCGGAACAGGCCATAAAGTCCGTTGTCGGCGAACAGCACGATCGCGATGAAGAAAGCGCCCATGACAAGCATCCAATAGGGTGTCCAGGCCGAGATCCAATCGCGTAGCACGACCCAGACCGCGGCGCCGGCCACCGGACCCGCAAGGGTGCCAAGCCCGCCCAGGATCACCATGACCAGCACGTCACCCGAGGTCGTCCACACGAGAGCGTCGGGCGTCACGAGTTGCGTGCGTTCGGCGTCGAGTGTGCCAGCGAGGCCCGCGACTGTGCCGGCGATGGTGAAGACGGCGAGTTTCAGGCGCAGCACCGGCAGGCCAAGGGCACGGGCACGGCCTTCGTTCTGGTGCATGGCGACCAGCATGTGGCCGAAGGGCGAGGCGACCAGCCAGGCGAGCACGACATAGACAAGGCCCGCGACGACCACCGCGAAGAGGGCGAAGTCGGACGGGTTCATGAGCTGCAGGCCAAGCCAGGAGAGGTCGATCTGTGGCACACCCGACATGCCGCCGAAGCCGCCGAGGCCGCGCGAGCGCAGGACGTAGGCCCAACCCATCTGGCCGAGCGCCAGGGTGATCATGATGAAGAACACGCCACCGATGCGCACAACGATGAGGGCGACGAGGGCCGCCGCCACCGCCGCCAGTGCTACTCCCGCGACAATGGCGATGCCGGGCGGCCACGTCAGGAACTGCGTAAGCGCCGCCACCGCATAGGCGGCGATACCGTAGAACAGGGCATGGCCTAGTGACACCATGCCGGTATAACCGACGAGCAGATCGAGGCTCATTGCGAACACCGCCCAGACCGCGATCTCGCCGAGCCGATCCTCGCCGGCATATCCGGCGAACCACCAGGCGACGAGGCCGCCTACGAACAGAAGCGCGGCCAGGATATGCCGCTTGGCGCCGGCGAGCTTCATCGATGCCGCGGCGCGAGCAGACCGCCCGGCCGCAGCACCAGCACCACCACCATTACGCCATAGATGATGAAGCTGGCGAAGGTCGGAATCAGCACATCGCCAAACGTGGCGGTGATCCCGATCAAAAGGGCGCCGAGGAACGCGCCGCCGAGCCGCCCGGGGCCGCCGATTACGACCACGATGAGGGCCGGGATCAACACCGCGATGTCCATGCCCGGATAGATTTGCAGCACCGGCGCCGCAACCACGCCGGCCATCCCGGCTAGGCCGCAGCCGAGACAGAACACGATGAAAAAGGCGAGATCGACATTGAGGCCGAGGCTCGTCGCCATCTCCCGGTCGTCCACCCCGGCCCGCACCATGGCGCCGAGTCGCGTGCGCTCGAGGCCGATATAGAGCAGGAGTGCGGTGGCGAGACCGAGGCCGATGATGAAGAGGCGGTAAATCGGATAGTTCTCGCCGAAAATCTCGATGCCGCCACCCAGGAGACTCGGCGTCACGATCGACTGGGTATTGTCGCCCCAGACGAGGCGCACGGCATCGATGCCGACGAAGATCAGGCCGAAGGTGACGAGGACCTGCTTCATCGGGCTCGCGGTCTGCATCCGGCGGAGCAGGGTGGCGTAGAAAAGCGCGCCCGCCAGCGCCGCCGCCGCGGTGCCGGCAACGAGCGCCAACCAATACGAGCCCCAATACCCCGCGACGCTATAGCCGATAAAGGCGCCGACCATGTAGAGCGTGCCGTGGGCCAGGTTGATGAAATTCATCAGCCCGAACACGATCGACAACCCCACCGCCAGCAGGAACAGCAGCATGGCGAATTGCAAGCCGTTCAAAAGCTGGAGGATGAAGCCGGCAAAATCCATGGTCGAGGCACCGCCCGCGCCGACCAGCGACGCAAGCGGCTCCCGTGCTAACCGAGCTTGCAGCCGTTGGGCGGGTCTTGCACCTGGGGAATCGTCTCGATGACGTGGAAGGACGGTTTGCCGCCTTGATCCACCACTTCGTAGATGTAGAGATCCTGGATGATGTTGTTGGTCTGCGGGTCGATGCGCAGCTCACCGCGAGTGCCATCGACCTTGACGTCGTGGAAGGCCCGGATGAGGTCGCCCTTGTTCGCGGTCTTGCCGTGGGTAGCCTCAAGCGCGGCATAGATCAGGAGGCCCGTGTCATAGCCCTGGGCCGCGAACTCCGAGCCGGGGCGGTGATATTTGGCCTGGAACTCGCTCTGGAAGCGGCGATTGGTCGGCGTGTCGATCGCCGGCACGTAATTAAGGATGCCGAGCACACCGACCGCGTCCAAACCCTGGCTCGGCAAATTGAGCGGCGACACGATCCAGCCTGGTCCGGTCAGCTTGATCGACTTCTTGAGGCCAAATTCGGTGAATTGCTTGACGAAGGCCGTGGCTGGTGGGCCGGCGAAGAAAGTGAACACCGCGTCCGGATGCGCTTCCTTGATTTTGGTGAGATAGGGACCGAAATCGCTGATTGGACCGAACGGCGGATATTGCTCGTTGACGATAGTTCCGCCCGCCGCGGTGAAGGTGCGGCGAAAGCCGTCCATCTGCTGGTGTCCGGCGGCATAGTCGAAGGCGATGAGAGAGACGCGCTTCACGCCGTGCTTCACCAGCCACGGTCCCATTTCACGTACGATCTGATCGTTGGAGAAGGAGGTGCGTATCACCCAGAAATTGCAATCGACGCCGGTGATCTCGTTGTCGCCGGCGTTGGGGACGATGAGCGGCGTCTTTGCGGCGACGGCGAAATCGCGGATCGCCTTGATCACGCCGGAGCCGATCGACCCGACCAGCATGTCCACATGGTCGCCATAGACGAGCTTCTTCGCCATCGAGAGCGCAATGTCGGGCTTATGCTGGTTGTCGCCGTCAATGATCGTGATCGTGCGTCCATCGACCGCGCCGCCCTTGTCGGCGATTGCCATGGCGAGGCCGTTCGCTACCTCATGGGCGAGGAGCACGTAAGGGCCACCGGAGAATTCGAGGTTTAGGCCGATCTTGATCGGATCGGCGGCGGAAGCCGGCGCGGCGGCGAACAGCAATGTAGCGGCCGCAACAGCCGCCCCATAACGGGCGCGGTTCATGGTTGTTATCCTCCCTATTGTGCGACAGGTTGAAATGCGATTTGCGGCGTCGCCGCTCGGCTGGGCCGCTATCTCGAGATCGGGTGCAATACCCAAACGAAACGGCATACCGCGTTGCGCACCCACGTGGCTGCGCGTCCGGCCGGTCGGCCATGCATGTCGCGCAGAACGCGTGAAGAGCCATCGGACCTACTCCCCCGAGACGCCGGAAGCAGGATCGGCTGCGTTCCGAATCGCCGCGACAGCGAACCTAGCACGTCGATAAAAAAGCGCAAACGCGGGTGCCCACGCGTCGATCCCGGCGACCTGTCAAGCGCCAAGCGCTTGAAGGAAGTTCGATCCCGGCGTGTTCCGCACCGAATTCAAGGCGGCGCTCGATGCGTCTCTAAGCTTTCCGCAGATGGCTTTAGTTTGGCGGAGGCCTCGTCAATCGGGTTGAGGTCTGGTGAGTAGACCAGCAGATAGCGCGGGCAGCCTCGATCAATTCACGCGCCTTCGAGTTTTTGTGTGGCCGGGAATTGTCCATGAAGACCATGTCGGGGAACGCTTGGGGGACGTTGCGGCGCCGGCGGCATTTGGGCTCAAAGAGGCGAATAGGTCGCGTTGAGCAAAGACCTTACGCACATGCGCGTCACTGCCAGGGGAGAAGCCCTCGAGGCTCGGAACCTGCGGCAGATATCGCGTGTCCCTGGAACGGATGCGGCACCTTCGCGCGCAGTGACTGCCGCCCAAGGGCACGTCGTGTGGTGAGTCCCGTTCTCGGTGGAATACATCACCGACACCGCGGCGTTTGAGTTTCTCGATAAGGCCACGGACGTCGGACTTGGTCCCCGACGCTCGACACGGAGGATATTGGCGAGCGGCCCGAGTCCATGAGTCTTCGATCGCCCGATGACGCGCAGCCTCTGCGCTTGACGGCTTATGCGGGAGCTAGTCCAATCTTCGGCGTCGACCGCCGGCGAGCGGCCTCCAGCCAAGAGGATCGGTGGGCCCATGCAGTTCAGCGTCTATTCCGAACTTCAGACCTGGCCGGGGAAGACCCAGAAACAGGTCTATGACGAAGCGGTGGAGCAGGCGGTCAATGCCGACCGCCTCGGCTACGACGCCTACGCCATTATCGAGCATTTCTTCTTCCCGAAATTCGGCGTGTCGCCGAACCCGTTCGCGTTCTTCGCCAAATGCGCGGAGCGGACACGACGCATCAACTTCCGCACGCTGGTCCACGTACTGCCCTACCACAACCCGGCGATCCTGGCGTCGCAGATCGCCGCCTTCGACCTGCTCGTCGATGGCCGGTACGAGTTCGGTCTCGGCCGCGGCCACGCCTGGCTGGCGCCCAAGGCCGGCGTTCCGGTGGAGGAGACGCGCCCCCGCTACGAGGAGTCGCTGCGCATCCTGCTCGCCGCGCTCGACGATCCACGCTTCTCTCACGACGGCGCCTATTACAAGGTCGAGGACTCGCACATCGTGCCGCAACCGGCACCGGGACGGAAGTTCCGCATCTTCCTCGGCGGCACCAGTGACACAACCTACGAGCTTGCCGGTGAGCGTGGCTTTGCCATGGTCGTGCCCCCGCTGCTGCCGTACGAGGCCTTGCGCAACCAGCTCGATATCTATCGCGCCGCCTGCCGCAAGCACGGTCATCAGCCAGACATCGTCTGGATCCACGCCTGCCATCTCGACGAGGACCGCGACACCGCGAAGCGTGAGGCCGAGAAGATGATGCGGGGCTTCCTCAAAGGCAACGCGTCCGTGCTGCTGGAGAACGCGAACGAGCTGTCCGCGAAATCGCGGCTCGAGGCCTCGGGTTACGGCTTCTATGCCTCGGGCATCATGGAGCAACTCTCCGACATGCCCTATGACGAGATGATCGAGAAAGACGTCGTCTGGGTCGGCACGCCCGGCGATGTCATCGAGCGCATCGAGGGGATGCATAAGGTGTGCGAGGGTTTGACCGAAGTTTCGATCACCGTCAATCCCGGCGGAGTCGAGCACTGGAAGTCGATCAAGACGCAGGAGCTGTTCGCGGCCCATGTGATGCCGCATTTTAAGGCGCTGCAGCCGCCGTCGGAGATGATGCCGGCGCGGCGCTAGGCTCAGCACCCTTTAGCTGAGGTTGCCTACGCCGCCGTTGTGGCACGCGGTGGATTCAGGGCCGACATTCAGCGCTTCCTGCAGGGCGCTGAGCGGAAGGCAAAGTCTGGAGGCGCGAGTCAACACTGCCAGTGCATGGGACGCGTTCTGATCATCGTTGGCCTGGCGATCGCCGCAGTGGGGGCGCTGTGGCCGTGGCTCGGCAAGCTCGGCCTCGGTAGGTTACCCGGCGACGTCTACATCCGCGGCGCACACGGCAGTTTCTATTTTCCGCTCGTGACCAGCATCGTCGTCAGCGTGGTGCTGTCGCTAATCTTGTGGTTCATCAATCGGTAGATCTTCATCGCGGCATCTGGCCATGGCCACCGCACCTGCAGATTGACCGAAGATTGTGACCAGATTTGGGTCGCCACCGATCGCGGCGATGTTCGTCCTGACCCACCGCAACAGCGCGAGATGATCAAGCACGGCAAAGTTCGCGCCGAAGGTTGGGTGAGCCAAAAATCCAAACGCCCCCAGCCGGCATTTGAACCTTACGACCGTGGCACCTTGCTTCGCCAACGCCGTACCATCGAAAGCGTCCTCTGATCCCGCGCCCCCTCGATTGCCGCCGCCGTGGAACCAAACCAGGACGGGGCGCTTCGCCTCAGGACGGCACGACTGGGTCCAGACATTCAGATAGAGGCAGTCCTCACTTTGTTCGGAGCCCCGAAGGTTGAAGGAAGCGCCGACGGTTTGCGGGCAGGCCGGCGAGAAATGTCGGACGGGACGTATGCCTTGCCAGGAGGGTGGCGCCGCCGGAGAACGCCACCGCCGCTCGCCGACCGGGGGCGCGGCGTAGGGAACCCCGAAAAATTTGAGAATCGCCTCCTCGGCGAAGCCTCCGAGGTTGCCTTGCTCCACCACCGTCCGCGACGCCCTGTCGTTCCCTTGCATTGAACGGCCCAGTCTGGTGTGCTAGTCACTAGGTGACTTTCAGACGATCCGACCGAACGGAGCAAGTTAGGTACAGCCCACGCGACGAAACGGCAAAAGAGGAAGCAATGTCGGAGAGCGGAAAGCTCGATTTAGACGCGGTGATCGACACGGGACCGATAAGTGTCGTTCAGTATGTCGTCATCCTGCTTTGCGCATCCGCGACCGACCTTATCGGACCAACCAAGCCTGAAGCAACCACGGTCAATTAGGAGAAATGCGATGAAAATCGTTCCGTTCGACCAAAAGAATTGGAGGATGGATCACCCGACCGGCAACATCGCATTTCAACACATGCTGAAGGGCGATCCGAGCTCGCGTGATAATTTCATGTACATTTTGGCCAAGCAGGTTGGCGACTTCGAAATGCCGCGGCACCGGCACAATTTCGATCAGATCCGGTTGCCGCTGACCTATGACATGAATCACGGCAGCGGGATCGTTCTTAAGAAAGGCCAGGTCGGCTATTTCGTCGAGGGGATGCCTTATGGACCTCAGTCCGATCCGGTAGGCGACACCGCCAAGTTGGGGGAAAAATTCGCGTTGGTACTCCAGTTCGGCGGCGCGTCCGGATATGGATTTATGAGCATCGAACAGAGACGCGAAGCCTGGGCCGAATTGGCGAAGATTGGGAAGTTCGTGGGTCCCCACTATCATCACCCCGACGGCCGTGTCGAATGGGGACTAAACACAATCTGGGAGCACGTCTTCGGTGAAAAGCTGAAGTACGCGCGCCCGCGCTACAAGTTGCCCGTCATCGTCGATCCAGATGCTTTTAATTGGCTCCCGACCGCAGGCGCGAACCGCGCGGATCGCAAGTATCTCGGTGCGTTTTCGGAACGCGGCGCGTGGACCGAGATGATCCGACTGCTGCCAGGAGGAAAATGGTGCTCGAACGACCCCCGGGCACGGCGGCTTTTTGTCGTGTTGTCGGGCGCTGGTACGGTGTCAACCGATCCTGTCGGACGGTGGACCGCGATCCAGGCCGATCCCGGCGAGACGCTCGATCTTGCAAGCGCAAACGGGATCGAGTTGTTCCTTATTGGACTGCCGCCGATCGAGCGCCCGGCAACGGAATCGGATCAGTACGATCTCGAAGAGTACTCAGCCGAGGATGCGGCCGCCTGAGGCGGAACTGCATGCGATCTTTGACGCTGCGCGGCCGTCAAGATTGTCGATCTTGCGCTCGAAGGGGCGTGCCCGCCGGT
Organism: Alphaproteobacteria bacterium; assembly: GCA_030041335.1. Taxonomy (GTDB): domain Bacteria; phylum Pseudomonadota; class Alphaproteobacteria; order ATCC43930; family CGMCC-115725; genus JAATGI01. Next base: position 38,372 of record JASHOB010000158.1, read on the forward strand.
GCAAGCCGCTCACCGTCGCAGTTCTTGATCCTGGTGGTCATTTGTTGGTGCTCGAGCACGAGGATGGCAGCGGCATCCTACGGCCACAAATGGCCCACGCGAAGGCGTGGCGGCGCTCGGCATGGGAGCGGGCGGACGCGCGCTCGCTTCCCGCGCCGCCGAAGCGCCAGGCTTCTAAACTGCTCCCAGCGACATCTCGTCGGGCCGAATTGCGCCCATGCCGAGCGCGTGCTCATCCGTGACGAAGTCGGCGATATCGTCGGTGCGATCGGAATCAGCGGCGACCATCCGGGCAACGACGAGGCATGCGCAATCCACGGCATCATCGGCGCGGGACTGATCGCGGACGGCGGATAACACGACAATTTTCCACTGTTTCAACGCCCTATACGCTGGGCCTGCGTGAGTTTCAAGTCGGCGATCCAGGTCGAATTTGCGTTCGGCAGGGCTCCGATAATTCGTACGGAATTGGCGTGGTACTCCTCCGCGCGGGCATGCGCCGCCTTTGCATCTCGAGCCTTGATCGCGGCGAACACCTGCCGACGGTAGACCGCCAAGCGACCGGATGTTTTGCGCCAACTCTCGGCAGAACCTCCCGAAATCTTGATCGCCAAGCTCATTTGCAGGCCGACGAGGAAGCGGCAGAGCACGGCCAGCAACGGATTGTGCGAGGCATCGGCAACGGCGGCCAGGAAGGCGGTAAGGCCCGCGGCGGCGTGATCGGCATCGCTTACTTCTTCGGCAAGACGAAGCCCGCGTTCCATGTTGGTCAGATCCGATTTGGTGGCGTTGACCGCGGCCAGAGCCGCCGCTGACGCGACCAGAACGCCGAGGACCGTCAGCACATCGGAAACGCCGATGCGCTTCAATTGAATCAGCGAATTGAGTGACAACGCCAGCAATTCATCGGCATCCGCCGTGATGTAGGCGCCGCTGCCGTGGCGGACCTCGATCAATTGCATGGTTACCAGGCTGCGGATAGCCTCCCGCACGGTAGCGCCGCTGACCCCATATTCTTCCGCCAGTTTTCTTTCGGTCGGCAACTTGCTTCCGCGATGCAGCGCACCGGTCAAAATCTGACTCTGCAAGTCCTGCCGGATTTGATCTGCGGCATTGCCACGGTTCAATCGGCGCGGCCGGCGTTGGCGCGCCAAAGATGAAGGCGCATTCACGACGTGGCCTGCTCCCGGTGGAGAAGATCAAAGTGTTTAGAGGGGCCGCTCCGGCGCTCGACACCAAATCCCCACCTAAGTCGGAGCGTCATTTGTTGTCTCCCGGTTGGTTCCTTCTAGGCGATCGCGCAGCGGCAGACCGCCGGCCGATTTAAGAATCTCCAGCACGACGCTGGACCGGACATCGCACATGAGTCGAGCATGGCGCCTTCGTTCAGGTGATAACGCTTTCCCAATTCACGCAGCGGCAATCCATCTCGTACTCCAGTCCCTGCACGGGGGGGCGGTTGAAATGCCAAGTCAGTCCGCTGCGTGCTGCGCCGCGCCGCACGATCTCGTCACCCATGAAGGGATGGATGTTCTGAACGGTATAAACCTGCGTTGCGGTGGTGTCCTCCCAGGTCAGTCCGAACACGCCAAGCCGCCTCTGCTGCTCGTCCAGGACCACACGAGCCTTTTCTCGCATGGCGTCGGCACCGGTCTCACCGCGCCGCACTATGCGGGCGGCAAAATTTGCATTCCCCTCGGTGGCTTCTGCGCAGCCCGCAATGACAAATGTCGGCGTGGAATCCGTTGAAGGTACAGTGAACGAAAAGGCATGTAACGACGGCTCGGATGGCGGATCGATCGCGGGGCACACGTTGCTGCGCGCGACCGGATTGACGGCGCCGTCAAAAATGCCCCACTTCTGCAACGTCACCACATATATTTTGTTGAACGCGACGAAGCCTTCCTCTGTGAATGGCGCCGGCGACCGCAGTTCGCAGGCGCAAAACGACGTCAACGGTCTTCCGGCCTGCTTGATCGTGCGTTCAATCCTCGAAAAGCCTTCGGCGAGCGGCACCGGCCGCCGAAATCGGACCCGACGAATTTCGTAACCTGGAACGGCAGCTACACCTCCTGAATACTGAAAGACCGCCGGGATAAACCGGTAATTGCCTCCGGAAAAATCCTGCACTGCCATCTCGCTCTCCTTATCTCGATTGCCCTTCGGATTCGGTCGGATCATCGGCAACGAGCCCGCCGGCACAGGAGGCAATCAACCTTTCGAGCATTTCGCGGCGATCCTTTGGGTCGCAGCCCCTTGGATGCGTCCTCAAGTCGTTCGACCGTCGCCATCGCAGCCGTGCCTTGCGGTAGAGTTGGCGGCGCTTCCGGCACCTCCTTGCGGCTGGACCGGGGGCCCGCGCCGCGAAAGCACGCGGTACTCTGACACACGTAGGAGGTCTGCTTCTCCCAGCGGAACCTGATGATCGCCGCGAAAACCAAATTCGCCGCATGCCGGCGCAGCTCGAAGACCTGTGATCATGTATCGAATTAGGATGTCCGAATGTGGTCAAGCGTCTCCGTTCTTTGGACCGAGCCCCGTGGTCTTGGATCTTTAGGCTACGCCTGGCCCGCCCGCACAGCCTTGATCTTGGCGATGTCGATCCGGCGCATGGTCATCATGGCATCCATCGCCCGCTTTGCAGCGGCGCGATCCGGATCGTTGAGCGCAGCAATTAAGGCTCGCGGCACGATCTGCCAGGAAAAGCCCCAGCGGTCCCTGCACCAGCCGCATTGGCTTTCGTTGCCGCCATTCTCGATGATCGCATTCCAATAGCGGTCAGTTTCCGACTGGTCGTCTGTCATCACTTGGAAGCTCACCGCCTCGTTCGGCGTAAGCCCGCGCCCCCCATTCAGACCGACAAAGGCTTGGCCGAGTACGGTGAACTCGACAGTCAACTCGCTACCCTGCTCACCGCCGGGGTAGTCGGATGCAGCTTGGTGCGCTTGCCCGATATGGCTATCAGGAAAAGTGGCAGCGTAGAATTCCGCTGCTTTTCGTGCCTCGCCGATGTCGAACCATAGACAGATAACGATTTTTCCGCTCATTGAAATCTCCTCGCCAGCCTCAACAACACGCCTCGTTATCTCCGGGGATCATGCATATCGACAGACGTCCACTTCAAGACCAGTTTTGGGCACCTGGCCATCAAAATGCCTCCGCGCGCTAGCGCGTGAAACGAAGTGCCGGTAACGCGGCGCAGAATGGATCGACCTCTTCGGGCGACGCGCAGCGCAATCGTGGCGCGTTGGCCGATGCGGCGGCAGCCGCTTTTCCGGCGTCAGGCGTCGACGCGCCTTTAAGGAAATTGTAGACCCTGTCGGCGTTGGCGTCGGTGCTGTTTATCAACCACCTTTCCAAGGCGCTCCGATTTGATTGTCGCCGGCTTCCGTCGCGAGGGCGATGGTTGCGGCGACGCCCAGGTCTTGGCTGCGGAATAGGAGCAATTCGAAGCGCTCTTACGCCGGATACAACGCTCTCTGGAATGGGTAGCGGAGGCGGTGCATCGGCCGACCTAGCCGACGAGTCACTACCTGGATATTTTGCCGGACGCCTCGTAACGTCGCTGCAGGGTTTTTCGGGCGGCGGTGGGCAGCGAAATAGGCGCAGACATAATCTGTCGGCTAACTATTTCGCTGTAGTATCCGGAGAACACACGCCGCAGCTGGGCCCGTGGAGAATTGAGGGAGCCACCTTACGCCATGGACTTCGACATTCGATCTTGCGCTTCGGCGGAGGAAGTGCGGCAGGCCAGCAGTGCCATCGGATATTATTTCGGGCGTTCCTCGGCTGGCGAAGAACAGATGAAGCGATTTGCCCGTGTCCTGCCGGTCGAGCGCGTCTATGCCGCGTGGGAAGGCAACCGCGCAGTCGGCGGATTGGCGGCGCTGCCGCTGCAATTGACGGTTCCGGGCGGGAGCGTGCAGGCGGCTGGGATTACTCTTGCCGGGGTCTTGCCGACGCATAGGCGACGGGGGCTGCTCCGCGCGATGATGCGCGCCCTGCTCGACGCCTGCCGCCTTGCCGGGGAGCCGGTCGCGTATCTCTGGGCCACTGAGGACACGATCTATGGCCGTTTCGGCTTCGGCCTCGCGTCGTTCAGCGCCGAGATCGACGTGCCGCGCGACCGTTCGGCATTCCACGGTAGCTTTAGCGCGTCGGGCAATGTCCGGCTCGTTCCGCTCGCCGCAGCTGAACGAGACATCGCGCCGGTCTACGAAAAGGTTGCAGCGCTGACGCCGGGCATGTTCGTCCGGAGCGCGCCATGGTGGCAGGACCGAACATTGGCCGATCCGGAGTGGCTGCGTGGTGGCAGAGGTGAACTACAATGCGCCGTCCTTGAACAGAAGGGCCGGGCGAGAGCCTACGCGCTCTATCGCATAAACTGGGGTTTCGAGCGGGGCCTTCAGGCGGGCTCGGTCGGCGTGGTCGAAGCAGTCGGCGAATCGCCTGAGGCAACGGGGGCGATGTGGCGATATCTGCTTGATATCGACTGGTTGGCGCGCGTCAGAGCCGGGCTTTTGCCGGTCGACCATCCGTTACTGCTCTTGGCGGCGGAGCCGCGCCGGCTCAGCTTCAGCCTTCGGGATGGGGTCTGGGTTCGGCTACTCGACGTCAAGGCGGCGCTGACGGCGCGTTCCTATCAGGAACGAGGTTCGGTGGTCGTCGCGGTGATCGACGAGTTCTGCCCGTGGAACGTCGGTCACTGGCGTATCGGTGCCGATGGTGTCAACCGCACGGACGAAGCTCCGGATCTGCGTTGCGACGTTAGTGCACTGGGCGCGGCCTATCTCGGCGGTTTCACCTGGACGCAGTTGGTGCGCGCGCTGCGTGTCGAAGAGATCGTCGCCGGCGCCGCCGCAGATGCCGACGCAATCTTCCGGACAACAAGGGCACCCTGGTGCCCCGAGATTTTTTGATGGGGGGTTGGCGCGTGATGAAATCGACGATGGCACGCAGCCCACAGCGACGCCCCTTTCTCCCAACGGCATCGAGCGCTGGCGGTCGGCTGCGCCAAGTGCCCTGCGGAAACGCCGCCGCTCGGAAGTGGATCCTAGGCCGATTTGTCAGCTTGAATCTTCGTCCGGCGACTACCCGGATGCTTTTGGCACGATGTCCGTTTGAAGCCGGGGTATCGAAGCACGCCCTGTGGTTTCCGGCAGCCCCAATTCGCGGCGGACGGTATTCGTTCCTTGGGCAACGGCCACAGTTTTGAAAAAAGCAATATCACGGTTGCAGCCCTGTCGGCCAAAGCCGCAATCGCTCGACACTATCAGCTGCTCGGGCGAAATATATTTCAAAGCGGTGCGAATTGAGTCGGCGACTTCCTCGGCGCTCTCGACCTGAAGCCTGCGGTGACTCACGGTGCCGACGCAGATCTTTTTCTTTAAATCGCCCTTGAGGGGTGCGAAAAGCTCGATCTCCCGCATGCCCCGATCTTTCATTTCGAGCGTCCATACATCACCGCGGCACGCTTCGAGGTAGAGCTGGAATGATTCGCGATAGCTGTCGTCTTCGATCACACGCTGCATGTTCGGATTGCCCCAACAGGTGTGAATCCAAATCTCCGTGTCGTCCAAGCCTTTTACCTCACGGTTGTAACATTCAATCATGAACTTCACATTGTCATGATCACGGCCGTAAGTATTTGCCCAGAAATGGAGTGTGGGCTCCTCGATTTGGATGCTGTTGCAGCCAGAATCGCGAAGCGCGAGCAGTTCGATGTTCATGGCGACAGCCATATCCCAAATCACCTCGCGCTGATCTTTGTATTTTGGCGTATGCAGATCGAGGAACAGTCCCATAACTTGCGAACAGCATGTGCCAAAGCGGACGGGCTTTGCGGTTTTGGCCTGCGCAAGTCGCCAGATTTTTGGGTAATCGAGCGGGCGATGCTCGACCTTGTCCACGACGCGCGGCCAGCGCCAACCCGTGTAGATTTCGTTGAGCAACGTGCCGGGCGGATAGCGCAGCCACGGCGAGCGAGTATCCTCAGACTGAAGGTAATCGCCACCGAAACCGGCCCAGCGTTGCAGAGGATAGTGATGCCACGAACGACCTGCCATATCGTCATCGCAATGCAGGTCGCCATGAGTGAGGATGTCGATACCCGCGCGATCTTGATCACTGATGACCGTCGCGAGCGCATCCTGGAACTTCTCTCGGAAGCGCACATCCATCATGCAGGTGTCGAGAGGGCGGCCCCACATGCTGACATCGAACCAGTGCGGCCGCGGCCATGAACCCGTGGTGGTGCAGGGGAGAACAACGTCGGCGGTTGTCGTAAACATGGCAGCCATTTTAGAGGCGGTGCGAGGATTGGCAACGGCAATGCCTATTCGGTGCCGTGGCGGCAAGTGTCGGACCGCGCGGGACGGCAAAGACCTTACTTCACAAGGTCGTCGAGACCGGCGTGTTCCGAGCCCATCTCGGCAAGCCGGCTCGCGTGTGCTGTCCGAGCGTCAATCTGATTTGATGTGTTTTATAGGGTGGAGCGGGATTGATCTTCCCCCGGCCGCAGTGGCCATATGCTTCGCCGAATGACGGTGATCGTACGAGCTCGGGCTCTCTCCACCCGACATCTGCTGCTCGACGAAGGCTGCAAATGCCCGCGCCTTCGCACTGGCTTGTCTTCCCGTCGGGAACACCGCCCAAAGATCGAGAGGCGGCAGTGACCAATCGTCAAGTACGGTTTTTACAACGCTGGATCTCAGTTCGGGTGCAAAGAGCCACTCAGAGGCGACGGCAAATCCGAGCCCTGCCAAAACTCCTTCCCGAACGCCCTCGGCCGCGCTCACGCGAAGCCGACCGTTGAGGGTAACCGGGATTTCCGTGGTTCCTTGCCGGAAACCCCACGTTGCTCCACCTGGACGTTGCTCGTAGATGACGGCCTCATGCGAGAGGAGGTCGGCTGGGTGCTGCGGCACGCCCTTGCTCTGGAAATAGGAGGGCGTCCCGATCACAAGCCTCGCGCACGTGGCTATCTTCCGGGCGGTAAGCACGGAATCAGCGAGCTCGCCAAGGCGCAGTCCCACGTCTATGCCAGCCTCGATCAGGTCGATGTCTCTATCGTCGAGAATGACGTCAACCTCGAGGGATGGGTGCTGTGCCAGAAAGATCGGCAACCGCGGTATGACGTGCAGGCGGGCGAAGCTGACCATCGCCGAAACGCGCAGCCGCCCGGACAGGGTTGCGGCAGCGCCCCTCGCGGCGAGGTCTGCATCCTCGGCTTCTTCAATCGCTCGTTTGGCGCCCTGGTAGAATTTCTGGCCGGCCTCGGTAGGCGCCAGGCCGTGTGTCGAACGCAGCAGCAGACGCACTCCAAGCCGATCCTCCAACTGTGCAACCATCTTCGAAACGGTCGGTTGGCTGACGCGCAGTTGTTTTGCGGCGCCCGAGAACGAGCCGACCTCGACAACGCGAACGAAGGCTTCCATGGCGGCGAGGCGGTCCATCTCCTGGTTCTAGGAATGAATAACGTGACACGCAAGAACGTTGCCATGACTTGGCGCGTGGGACGACTTGGTGGACGACCCGCTGTGGCGAGCGTGCGGCCCGAGAGGGCAGGAAAGGGCAAAGCAAGGATCAATTTGTCGAGCCCCTTCAACGAAACCAGCCTCCAATCGAGGTGATCGTCGAAGCGGCCGGCTGGTGCAAACTTGCGGCCGGGCGAGCGCCTGCGGCACCGGCCAATCCTCGCACCGAATAGGGTCGTCCATGGTTATTCCATCTCCGAATGGACGCTATGTCGCCGATCCGGCTTCCGCAACCGGCGGGGAGCAATTTATTGATGGCGACACCGAGCGCACCACGAGAGCCTTCGAATCGGATCGCCAATCAAACAGATGGGAGGATGTACGCATCGATGCATCGACGAAACAGGCCACCGCCGACTTGAGGGCGACATTCTGTCGGTCCGTCGGTCCTCGACATGCCGATTGCGGCCGTCGTCCATGGGCCGAGCGTCGCACGGCGCCGGATCGCGCTTGGCGCGGCCCCGACGGCGGGTTCGACCCAACCCTAGTTCTCCGCGGCGTCCGGATAATCGGGTTAGGCGGCATCCGCGTATCGATGACCTCGATCTAGCCTTGGTCCATGCCTTCGGGCGATCGCACGGCAGCCACATCCTTCGACCGGATTGGCATGAGCTCAAAGGTAGAAATTGGAGGTAGGTGTGCCCAACCAGGAGAAATTCGACATCCTCGTTCTTGGCAGTGGTACCGGCGGCAAACTGCTGGCATGGCAGGCCGCAAAGGCCGGGCACCGCACCGCCGTGGTCGAGCGGCAGTGGATCGGAGGTTCTTGTCCGAACGTCGCCTGCATGCCGAGCAAGAGCGAGATTTGGAGTGCAAGAGTCGCGCACTACGCCCGCAACGCAGCGCGATTTGGCGCGGCAAACGGAGAGCTCGTGGTTGACATGCATGTGGTTCGCCAGCGCAAGCGTGAGATGGTGGCAAAGGAGGTCGCCGCTCACCGGCAGAACTACTCGTCCAGCGGTGCCGAGCTGATCATGGGATCGGGCCGGTTCATTGCACCGAAGACACTAGAGGTGCGACTGAACGACGGCGGAACCCGGCTGCTGACGGGCGAGCAGGTGTTTCTCAATGTCGGCACGCACGCCGCCATTCCGGATGTCGCCGGCCTCGCGGCGGCGCATCCGTTAACTCACATCGAGGCGCTGGAACTCGACCGTCTGCCATCACACATCGTCATCCTCGGCGGCGGCTATGTCGGACTGGAGATGGCTCAGGCGTACCGTCGATTCGGCAGCCGCGTCACGGTCATTGAAGCGGGCCCTCAGATTCTGGGTCGAGAAGATTCCGACGTGGCGACCGAAATGCAACGGATTCTCGCCGAAGAAGGGATTGAATTCTTAACCTCTTCCAGGCTCATCAACGTGAAAGGGCGGTCGGGAGAAGAGGTACGCCTCAATGTAGGGACACCTTCCGGCGACCAGGAAATCGAAGGTACCGACATTCTGGTCGCTACCGGCCGCGTGCCGAACACCGGGGGGATCGGGCTCGATGTTGCCGGCGTCGAGTCGAACGAGCGCGGCTATATACGCGTCAACGAGCGGCTCGAGACGACCGCACCTGGGGTATGGGCGCTCGGGGAATGCGCCGGCAGCCCGCAATTCACCCACGCCTCGGCCGACGACTGTCAGATCATCTGGGCCAATCTCACGGGCGCGCACCGCACGACGCGCGACCGCCTCATCCCCTATTGCGTGTTCACCGACCCGCCGCTCGCCCATGTGGGCTTGAGCGAAGCGGAGGCAAGCCGGCAAGCGATCGGCACACGCATCGCGCGATTGCCGATGAGCGCCGTGCTGCGTGCACACACGACCGGCGAGCAACAAGGCTTCATGAAGGTGATCGTCGGCGCGGATGACCGCATCCTCGGATTCACGATGATCGGCGCCGAAGCAGGCGAGGTAATGACCGCCGTACAGACGGCCATGCTCGCGGGCCTTCCGTATACGCGATTGCGCGACGCCGTCATCGCGCACCTGACCATTGCCGAGGGACTGGGCTTCCTGCTCGCGGGCGTGCCACCTCGCTCCGATGAAGGGTCCGTCTCGAAAACCGCGGCCCGAGCGTGCCCGACCCCGATCGAAGCCATGGTCAAGGGGCCAGGCCGTCACCATCGCCATAAAGGAGAACATCGATGAGCAGCTTTGACGCATACCGCAACAGTTTCCCCAACGCTCGCCTGACCCGATCGAAAACCGGCGTTCTCGAGGTTGCGCTTCACAGCGCCGGCAGCACGCTCGTGTTCAATGGACACACTCACGAACAGTTCGTCGATCTGTTTCATGCGATCGGCTCCGATCGTGACAATCGGGTGGTCATCCTGACCGGCAGCGGTGACGCTTTCATGGAGACGATCACGCTCGACGGTTTCGATTTCTTCACGCCGCGGGGCTACGACAAGATTTATCGCGAGGGCAAAAAGGTCTTGATGAATATCCTCGACATCGAGGTGCCGCTGATTGCGGCGGTAAATGGGCCGGTGCGGCTCCACTCCGAATATATTCTGCTTGCCGACATCGTGTTGGCGACGCCGAAGACCGTTTTCCAGGACAAGCCGCATTTCGAGTTCGGCATCGTATCGGGCGACGGAGTCCATCTGCTCTGGCAGGAGGCGATCGGTACAATCCGCGGTCGCTATTTCATTCTGACCCGCCAGGAGCTCGACGCCAAGACGGCGAAGGAATGGGGCGCCGTCAACGAGATCGTTCCCGCCGAGAAGCTGCTCCCTCGCGCCCGCGAGCTCGCCGAGGAGCTCGCAAAGCTGCCGCCGCTAGCGACAAGCTATACGCGCATTGCTATGACCCAGAAACTGCGGCGAATCATCGACGAAGGCGTCGGATACGGGCTTGCGCTCGAAGGCATCAGCGCCGCCGACGTCGCGCGTGCGAATGCATCATGAGCGAGACCCGGGGAGCGGCGTCCGGCGGCAAGGTTGTCCCGGTAGACGTGACCGTCAACGGGGAAGTCCGCAAGTTGGTCGTTGAGCCGCGTACCACGCTGCTTGATGCCCTGCGCGAGGAACTGGGACTGACTGGGACAAAAAAAGCCTGTGATCGCGGAGAATGTGGCGCGTGCACCGTTCACATCGAGGGCCGTCGCATTCTTTCGTGCATGACCCTGGCAGCGATGCAGGGAGGGAAGCAGATCACCACAATCGAGGGGCTCGAGCATGACGGCAGACTGCACGCCGTCCAGGCGGCCTTCATCGAGCACGATGGGTTTCAATGCGGCTTCTGCACATCGGGGCAGATCATGTCGGCGGTCGCAGTGATCGAAGAGGCGAAGGCCGGCTGGCCAAGCGCTGCGACCGTCGACGTCGGAAAGGCCTTCACCGTGGCGGACCTCTCAAAGCCCGAGATCCGCGAGCGGATGAGCGGAAATCTCTGTCGCTGTTCCTGCTATCCAAATATCGTCGCCGCGGTTGCCGACGCGGCCGAGAGGAGCTGAGCCATGCATCCCTTCGCTCTGTCGCGGGCCGATGATCCGGCGACCGCGGTCGCGATTCAAACGCGCGATCCGGGGCTCGCCTTCATCGCGGGCGGGACGGACCTCATTGGCCTGATGAAGGATCGCGCGGCCCTTCCGGAGCGTCTCCTGGATATAAACCATTTGCCTGGCATGTCGTACATCGAGGCACGAGCGGATGGCGGACTACGCATCGGCGCGCTCGCCCGCATGAGCGACGTCGCTGCCAGCCTCGCCGTCCGCGAGCGTTTTCCGCTCATCGCAGAAGCCCTTCTCTTCGCTGCATCCGGCCAGCTTCGCAACATGGCGTCGATCGGCGGCAATATCATGCAGCGGACCCGCTGTGCCTATTTTCGCGACGAGGACGATCTTCCCTGCAACAAGCGGCGGCCGGGCTCCGGTTGCTCGGCGCGCCACGGGCTCAATCGCAATCACGCGATCTTCGGCTGGTCAGACGCCTGCGTCGCTACCAACCCTTCAGACTTGGCCGTGGCGCTTGCGGCGCTCGACGCCCAGGTGATCGTGCGAGGCCGCACGGGCGAGCGGTCGATTCCAATCACGGAGTTCCACCGCCTGCCTGGCGACACGCCCGAGCGTGACAACGCACTGGATCGCGGCGATTTGATCGTGGCAGTCGATGTCGCGGCGAGGCGCGAAGCACGAGCCTCGCACTATCTCAAGGTCCGCGATCGCCAATCCTTTGAGTTTGCGCTCGTCTCGGCGGCTGCCGGCATCGCAATTGACGGTCGAAGCATTGCTTCGGCGCGTTTGGCGCTGGGCGGCGTCGCCCACAAGCCCTGGCGCCTCAGGGCAGCTGAGACGGCGCTGCGCGGCGTCTCCTTGGACGATCGGGACGCTCTCAGGTCGGCCATCGCGGCATCATTTGCGGAGGCTCGCGCACTCGCGCACAACGCCTTCAAAATCGAATTGGCGCAGCGTGTCGTTGTGCGCGCGCTGCAAGTCGCAGGAGAACGCACGTGAGCGCTATCGGCCAGCCAATCTCCCGCACGGATGGATCCCTCAAGGTAACGGGGCGCGCGCGCTATACCGGGGACATTCGGGTCTCTGGCGCCGTGCACGCTGCTCTTGTCCAGAGCACGATTGCCAGCGGCCGGATCGCCTCGATCGATACCAGCGCGGCAGAGGAGGCGGGCGTGCTCGGCGTCTTCAGCTATCGCAATTTGCCGCGGATGAATCCGACACCGAAACCGTGGAGCCACCTCCACCCTCACGGCCAGGGTTATTTGCCGCTTCAGGACGACAAAATCCACTACGCAGGCCAACCGATCGCGATGGTCGTAGCATCGAAGCTCGACCAGGCGGTGCAGGCCGCGACGCTGATCAAGGTGCACTACGAGGTCGCACAACCCGTCGTATTCGACGCGGACACGACGAGGGCGGCGATCGATCCCCCGCAGTTCCTTTGGCCCGTGGCGTCGTCGGTCGGTGATGCCGACAAGGGAATCGCCGCCGCCGCGGTCAAGATCGCGGAGACTTACGCGACGCCGGATCGCCATCACAACCAGATGGAGCCGCATGCGACCACCGCGATGTGGGATGCCGACGGTTCGCTCACGCTCTACGACACGACCCAGCACCTCTACGGGGCCAGGGAACTCATCGCGATGGTCCTCGGCATTCCCGTCGACAAAATCACGATTATGTGCGAGTTCCTCGGCGGCGGTTTCGGTGGCAAGGCTTATGTCTGGCCGCACACGCTGCTGGCGATCCTCGCCGCTAAGGCTGTGAGGCGCCCGGTCCGATTGCAACTCACCCGAGCTCAGATGTATTCGATGGTCGGGCACCAGGCGGCGACGATTCAGACGATCGCGCTCGGTGCAGACAACGGAGGCAAGCTAACCGGCATTCGCCACGAGAGCATTTCGCCGGCGCCGGTCTTCGACAATTATATCGAGTATGCGGCGCTATCGAGCCGCTCTTTGTGGGCGGCGAGCGGAGGCATCGCGACCAACCACAAGATCGTCCATGTCAATCGCAACACGCCGACGGCAATGCGTTCGCCGCACGAGGCACTTGGGCATTTCGCGCTCGAGAGCGCTATGGACGAATTGGCTTACGCGACCGGAATTGACCCGATCGAGCTGAGGCTCGTCAATGACACGGCAACCGATCCCCACAGTGGCCGGCCATTCTCAACGCGCGCCATGCGCAAATGTCTCATTGAAGGCGCGGCTCGCTTCGGCTGGGAAAGCCGCTCGCCGACGCCGCGCTCGATGCGCGAAGGACGCCATTTGATCAGCGAAGGGACCGCGGCCGAGATCTACACCCACTGGCGCTGGCCGGCGAAGGCACGCGTCACAATCAACGGCGACGGTTCGGCTCTCGTCGAGACGGGCAGCCACGATCTCGGCACCGGCACCTACACCGTGATGCGCCAGGTCGCAGCCGACACGCTCGGCGTGGCGCCGGAGAAGGTGACGGTACGGCTAGGCGATACGCGGCTTCCGCCTTCCCACGCGTCCATTGGCTCGGCCACAATGGCCAACGCCGGAGCCTCAGTGCTGCTGGCTGCCGAGAGTGCGCGCGACAAGGCGATCCGACTGGCGCTGACGGGCCGGGACGCGCCGTTTACCCGCGGGCAGGGTGCCGACATCCGAGTTGCCGAAGGCACGCTCACGCTTGCGCACTCGAATGTCAGCATCAGCTATGGCGATCTGCTGGCGCGCAATGGGTTGCCCAATCTGGTCGCCGAAGCGGATTACGATCCGGTTCCGGAGCACGAGGGACCAAAAGCGATCTTCAGTTTTTCTGCGGTGTTCGCGGAAGTGCGCGTCGATCCCGAGCTTGGGATTGTGCGTCTCAATCGTTTTGTCGGTGCCTATGATGCCGGCCGGATCATCAATCCCAAGACAGCGCGCAGCCAGGCGATTGGCGGCATCATTTGGGGTGTAGGACAAGTCCTCCTGGAGCAGTCGGAGACCGACCCGACACTCGGTCGATTCCTCAATCGGAACTACTCTGGATATCTCGTGCCGACCAATGCCGACATTCCGGAACTCGACATTCTATTCGTCGGCGATTTCGACGAGGAAGCAAGCCCGCTCGGCGCAAAAGGACTTGGAGAGTTGACCGCTGTGTCCGTGGCACCGGCGATTGCGAACGCGGTCTTTCACGCAACCGGCAAGAGGATCCGTAGGCTCCCGATCAGCCTTGAAAAGCTGATGTGAGTGGATGATGAGAAAAGTGGAAGCGGCCGACCCCAGGACGACACGATTTGGAGCACGCTCGCTGGCGGCCTTCGCATGACATTCGTTTGTGGCGCAGAGCTGCGATATCAGACCAATCGTGTGTTCGCCTTCTGGCCGCACAGCAAACGCCCGTAAAGCTCCAGGTTCGTGCTGACGCACACGGCACCGTGGAGACTGGCAATTCGTGTATCTCGCCAAAGACGGTTCATCGGATTCATCGCTAAGGCGAACGAACCCCCGGACGCTGAAACGAGCAGATCCACTGCCTCGCAGATTAGTTGCGAGGAGAAGCCCGTGTCGCGGCGGATGCGTGCCCGACGGAGAATATCCATCGGTTCGCCGTCTGCTTCGGCATCGCGATCCAGGTCGGCAACCGCGCGGTCGATTATACTTTCCGCAGCATCGATCTTCGCGGACGCCTCAGATACTTGCAAATGAGTGACGGTAGCCTCAGCCTGATTTTCGTACCAAGTGTACTTGATGCTTCGGTGGGGCACCATTTTCAGAAATATCTCCAAGGCTGCGTGTCCAACCCCGAGCAGCGGAAAGGCAAGAATTATTGCGACAAATGGAATAAAGGCAGCGCGATAGAGAGAATCGCCGGACGAGCGGTCCGAGCGATACCGTCCGTCGAGCGCCGACGAAATTGAAGCGACATGTTCTGTTGGAACAAACACGTTACGCACAGCAATGGTCGAGCTGCCAGTACCGCATAAGCCTACGGCGTCCCAGTCATCAAGTATATTAACCTGCTCAATGGGGATTGCCGCCAACCCTTGATCGATTACATTGCCCGCCTCATCGACCAACGGGATGCCAAGCAGATCCCAGTTGGCGTGATAGACGCCGGAGTTGAAGCGCCAAACACCCTCTTCAATGATCCAACCATCATGCACCTTGCGTACTCTGGCATCGCGCGAAGAAAGCACACTGCACGCCCGGAGACCTCCGGAAGTGGCAAACAGCTCATCGGCGAATGGCGGCGCATACAACGTGGCAGCCAACCAATTCCCGATATTGATCAATGAAACCGTCCAGGCAGTTGAAGCGTCGCCGCGAGCGAGCTGTACAACAACCTCCTTATAGGTGCGAATGCTGGTCTGCAAACCGCCATACCGACGAGGAATCGTAAGTTCGAAGAGTGCCGCGTCGTTAAGCTCTCGAACTGTTGTCTCGGAAAGCTTGCCAACGGCCCCATCCGCCGCGCTGCGCGAGCGCAGCTGCTGCACAAGGTTGGCGGCATCAGCGATGAGCTTCTCGGCACCGTCTTTCGCAGGCATGCGATCTGCTACTGTCATATTCGTCTCCAGGAGATTGCTTCGCGCCGACCCCCCTTCTTCTATTTCGCGACGAAGCGGGACCTCGATTGGCTCGCATGCGTTGCCGCATCGATCGCCGCATGCAGCCTATACCGCACTAGGATCGCCGCTAGCACGCATCTGGCTCCGGGGGTCGCCCTTCCGATCGCTGGGTGCTAAAGGACGGCGGGGGGCCTCGCCACCGTCGAATTCCGTGCGTCCCAAAACAAGAATTCAATCTCTGATAAAGTGTTTCTTGGAAACCGCATGGTATGGTAGTACTTGCCATGGAAAGCGCAACTTCCCACGATTATTGATGCGCTGAGTGCGTCGTCCCTATTGGTGGTAGGCCCGAGAGCGGAGGAGACACCTATGAGCGCCATGTTACAGGCGGCAGCGGATTTGCTGCAGAGATTTAATGACGCTACCACAGCCTTCAACAACCACGACTTGGACAAGTATTCGAAGTATTTTCACAATAAAATTCATGTGAAACATGTCCACGATCATAGTAAACATGAAAATGGCGCAAACAGCGCAAAGAAGTATTGGGGAAAAAAATTTGCGCACAAACCCCAATTCACACCTTACCAACCAATTTCGGTTGACGCCGCGACGGGAGTGGTCGAAGGGACTGCCTTATGGGAGGACACCCGTCAGGACAAGCGAATCTCGATAACTGTTCACTACCGTTTCATCTTTGCTCATGATCCCGGCAAAGGCTGGCTGATCGCCCATATGTACGCCCATCCGTGAGGCGAACTGTCCAACGGGCGAAAAACGAGGTCGACGCCTGGGGGGGCGCGTGTCGCCGAGTAGCGGCGCCGCGGTGCCGACGGGGATATGTGGAACGAGCGACGATTGGGGGGCGAGAGCGTAATGGGTCTCAATGACGACATCGCGCTTTCGTATACCGAGGATGTCGCGGCCTATTTCGATCGCAAGACGGCGGCGATTCTGGAGCGTTATGGTCCCGGCCCGCGTGTCCACTATCACACCGGCCTCCTCGACGCGGAGCCGCCGCCAGGTTTACCGGCAGACGTGCTTCGCGGTTGGCTGGTTGCGGCGCAGGAGCGCATGCTGTTCCACGCCGCCGAGGCGTGGAATGCGTCCTCTCGGCTGACGGGCGACCTGCTAGACGTCGGCTGCGGTCTTGGCGGCGGCGCCATTTTTTGGGCGCAGGAATATGGCGCTCGGGTAACGGCGGTGACGTGCGTTCGATCCCATGCCGAGTTCGTCGCGCGGTTTGCCGCGCAGGCCGGTGTTGACGCGCAGATTAATGTCCTGGTTTCGGACGCACCGGAGCTGCCCGGTGAAAACCGATTTGACGCGGCCGTCGCAATAGATAGTTCCGGTTATTTGCCACGTCCGAAATGGTTCCGTCGCGTCGCATCGCTGTTACGTCCAGGAGGCCACCTCTTCGTGATCGATTGCTTTCTCGCCATGCCTGAATACGAGGCCCCATTCAATCGGCATTGGCGCACGCGCATCGGAACGATCGCCGAATACCTAGCCGCGGCGCAAGAAGCGGGTTTGTGGATGAATTCGATTGAGGACCTGTCCCACCGGACTGCGCATTTTTGGACCGCGACCCTCGCTCTTATCGAGGCCGAGACAAAAAATATCGACTTGCGCCCCCCGGAAGCGGCCCGACGCGAGGCATCGCTCCGGGCGCACGCGCTGGTTCGTCACGGCCTACAGAATGAAGGGCTCCGTTATGCGATGATGAGTTTCGCGAAGCCGTCCTCGATTCTCTAGCGCAAGGGCAAGTTCGCGCATCACCCAAGGCGGTTGAGAAATGTCTTGGCTTCTTCGAGCCACAGACTGTCGCCGGCTCCGGCGAACCAGGCACAAACTGAGGACAATAGC
Source organism: Alphaproteobacteria bacterium (assembly GCA_030041335.1). Classification (GTDB taxonomy): domain Bacteria; phylum Pseudomonadota; class Alphaproteobacteria; order ATCC43930; family CGMCC-115725; genus JAATGI01. The sequence goes on from JASHOB010000158.1 coordinate 55,745, forward strand.
TCGCGTGCGTCTGTTCTCTTGCCCTGGTCGCACCAGAGTCGTGAGAGATCGATAGCCGAACGCAGTTCCCAGAACTTTGCACCCTGTCCCCGTGCTACCGCAATTGCGTCGTGGTAGCTCTCCTCCGCAGCGGCATGCTCGCGCATGGATACCAGCACCGTTCCTCGAATGCGATTCAGCTCTGCTTCGATCCATCGCTCCTGCGTCGCATGAATCAGTTGCGCCGCCTCTTCGAGGCAGCGCAGAGCTTCGCCCGGCTGTGAGGCCCAGCCGTAGACTTCGGCAAGGGTTACAAGGTAATAGGGCAAGAGCAAGCTGCCGCCCGTTGCGCGAAAAGTCTCGAGCCCCTCCAGGATTAGCGCAATGCCCGCCGCCGCTTGCCCTACCGCGGCGAGACACCAACCTCGAATAATTTTCGCGATTCCGAGCAGCCCCGGGAAGTTGTGCTCAGTCGAGACGGCGATCACCTCGTCTGCCGATCGAACGATCATATTTGCCGAGCGTGCTCCGGCGATCGCCCAATCGTTGTGGCTGGCGTTGCAGAGGGCAAATGCGAGCGTGTACGGCGAAACCCGTCGTGCCTCGGCAACCGCCTCGTCCTGCCGCGCGCGGGCTTGGTCGAGATACCCCAGGGAAAGCAGGGTCCGGGACAGATGGATTAAGGCCGAAACATAGCCATCTGCCGGGGACGCCGCGATCGCCCGAAATCTCGGGTCCCACAGCGGGATCGCTCTTTCCAAATGCGCGCGAGAGTCGGTGAATTTGCCAAGATACTGACAGATGATGCCGCTGAGATTCGAACCGGTGAATTTCCACATCCGGTCGCCATCGGCTTCCGCGAGATCGCATATCTCCGCTGCATGAAGCTCCGCTTGAGGCAAATCCCCTCGCATTGCGCAGTAAAGATATTGGCCGACGAGAATTCGGGCTAATTGGGATGTTCGGTTCAGTTCGACGCAGAGCTGACGCGCCCGAACATAGGCGGCATGTGGTTCCGGTGCGCCGTATCCTTTGGTCGCGAGTAAAGCGTGTCCGAGCGTCAGCTGCAGCTCAAGCTCGTGCTCGAGGCGCGCGGTGCTATCGGCGAGTCCGGAAACAAGTTCGAGGCCTTTTCTCACCTGCGCCGCCGCCTCGGTCATGGCCCAGCGTGTCATCGCTTGCTGGCCGGCTTTAAGCCAATAGGCGACCGCCTTCTCGGCGGAACCCGCTTCCGTCCAGTGCCGCGCCAACAGCTCTGGCCGCGTTTGCACAAGCTCCGGAAATCGGCTTTCCAATGTCGCGGCAATTTGGCTGTGCAATTGCTGCCGCCGGCTACGCAGGAGCGTTCCATATATCGCGTCCTGCACCAGAGCATGCTTGAACGTGTATTCTGCGTAGGGCGGGGTTCCGTGTCGGAAGATCAACTCGCTACCCAGCAGCTGCGACAGGGCGTCGTCCAGTTGCTGCTGCGATCTGCGCGCTACGGCGCTAATCAATTCGTGTGGGAATTGGCGCCCGAGTGCGGCTGCAATCTGGGCCACCTCGCGCGCTGGTCCCAGGCGATCAAACCGCGCCAAGAGTGAAGCGTTCAGCGACGCGGGAATAACCAGCGATAGCGCCGGACCACTGAGCCGGTACCGATCCCCAGCGTCGCTCAGAACGCCGCTTTCAAGTACTGCTTTGGTCAATTCTTCGATATACAGAGGGACGCCGTCGGTTCGGTCGATAATTTGCTCGGCGAACTCCTCGGGTAAGCTCTTGCCCTTCGTCAGATGCGAGATAATCTCGGCGCGGTGTCGCACCGGCAGGCGGTTCACACCGACGGATGTCACCTGTGGACGGCCAATCCAGGGAGGGTCGAATCCTGGTCGACTGGTAATAATCACCAGGACTGGAAGGCGGGGGAGGCGCTCGATCAACAGATCAAACAGCTCTCGTGATGTCGGGTCACTCCAGTGGGCGTCTTCGATGACGATAAGCACCGGCCTTCTGGCGGCAAGCCCGTCGACTTGCGCCACCAGCTTCTTAAGCGTCATCTCCTTCAGTTTCTGCGGGCTGAGATTGAGCGGTGGATAGCGATCGCCGGTCGGGATCGAAAGCAGTGACGCGAACAGCGGCGCAACTTCGCCGAGGTCGCTGGGGGTCGCTTGCATGATCAGCGCTTCGAGCTTGTCGAGACGCTGCTCGGCGGTGTCCTCCCGGCGGAACTCTGCGGCTCGCTCGAGCTGTGTAATGTTGGGATAAAGTGCGGTATTCTGGTAGTGCGGCGAGCAAAACAGGCGCACTACAGTATGCAATTCCGTAGCCACCTGCTCTAGAATCGTCTGGACGATTCGCGATTTTCCGATACCGGCCTCGCCGGATATCAGGACGACGCAGCCATTGCCTCCTCTCGCCTCCTCCCACCGTTGGATCAGAAAATTGATCTCGTCGTCACGGCCCACGAGAGGTGTGAATGTCGCCCGCAATGCTTCGAAACGGCTGTCAATCGCGCTCGGCCCGATGATTTGCCACACCGGGACACGTTGGTCGAACCCCTTGAGGGGTAACGTGCCAAGATCGTCATATTCGAAAAGCTCTCCGAGCAAACGCCGGGTAGTGCTGTCGATGATTACCGTGCCCGGCTTTGCGAACGCCTGGAGTCGCGCAGCGAGATTGGGAGCTTCACCAACGACCTCAGGTTCCTGCGCCGAACCTTCGGCAGGAGAATCGCCGATGACAACGAGACCCGTAGAGATCGCCACCCGCGCTTGCAGCGCCGCTCCTGCACCATCATCGAGCATCGCCACCGCATCAACCAATGCCAATGCCGCGCGGGCGGCGCGCTCGACGTCATCCTCATGCGCATGCGGATAACCGAAGAACGCCATTACTCCGTCACCGGCATAAGCGGCAACGAAGCCGCCATATTTGACAATCACCTCGCCGCAACGGCGGTGATACTGGAGCATCACGTCATGCAATCGCTCGGGGTCGAGCCGGACAGACAGTACCGTTGAATTCACCAAATCGCAGAACATGACGGTCAGCTGGCGCCGTTCCGCTCCGCCCGCATAGACGAGCGGTGCGGGCGGCGGTGTCGCCTTGGCTGGTTGTGACAAATCTGAAATCGCCCGCAGCACCTTGCGGCGATGACCGAGGGAGAGCCCGAGTTCTCTCAGATCCTGATCGGTCAGATCGGGGAGGACGGCAAGATCGATGTCATTTTCGGCAAAGCGCGCCTTGTACTCGGAGAGCCCGAGTGAGTCCAACCACTCTGCGATGTCTCGCACGGCGCTCCCTCCCGGCGCAGCTGCACTCAACGATAGGCTAGTTGAAATAGGCTGACAACATTTACGTGCGTCAACTTGGCGAACTGTCAGACATTACACCGCCTATGACGAGCTTTTCGCGGCACAAGGCGCGGCAGCGTACTGAACTTGCGCTGCCTCTCCGACAGCCGGGCGTCTAGGTTTAGAAATAGGCACCGAAAACCCTCTGATTCTACCGCTCTCGGGGCTTTTGGCGGTGACGCAGATCCCGGCTTCGATTGCGATTCATTTTGCGCCTCGTTCCCTGTTGATCAGGCGGCGTTTGCGCTGCACACCCCAGCGATAGCCTGAGATCGAACCATCGGACTTGACGACTCGGTGGCAGGGTACGGCGACCGCAACGCGGTTGGCTGCGCAAGCTGCACCGACTTCCTGGGCAGTCGCCGTTATCGGCAGGCTTTCTGCGATCGCGCTGTACGTCCGTGTCTTTCCGGGAGGAATCGTTTGAAGCGCTTTCCAAACGGACATCTCGAGCGACGTGCCGCGCAGATCGAGCTTCATGTCGGTCCCGAGGTGGGGCGCCTCGACCAGGGCCGCAGACTTGGCGATGGTCGGCGCCAAGCCTGTCTCGTCGAGAACGAATTCGGCGACCGGAAATGCATCCTTCAGGTCACACAACAGCCTCGTGCGATCATCGCCGATAAAGAGGGCGACGACGCCGTACGCGCTCTCGGCAACCACCATGGTTCCGAGAGCAGTATCGGCGTAACCGAAACGCAAGGTTTCAGGCATGGAAACATCTGATATGTGCTGGGTCATTGTCGGCCTCGTTTGTGTTCGGCCCCGAACATCGGCTTTTGCACCTGCAACGGCACTCCGGCACTTGCTTTCAAATCAATTCTTCTGGAATCCGTCTCCCTTGGCGGGGAGACGGTCTCGCGTTGTGGCATCAACTTCCACGCTCTCATTTGAACGAAGTTTGAATTGAGGAGCAATCGCCGGAGGGAGAGCGACCGGCACCCGTCCCCTCTATGGGGGGCGAGCAGCGATCAGAGGCCGCGTAGGAAACCGAGTAGAAGTTCGTTCACCGCGCCGGGTTGTTGCTGCTGCACCCAGTGACCCGCATTGGCTACCAGGTGCGAGCCTTTGAGGTTTGGCACATTCGTGGGCTGCGCTGCCAGCGCCTCGGCCGTCATCTTCAGCACCAGGTCCCGCTCCCCCGCGATGAAGACGGTGGGTTGCAGCACCTTTGCGCCGTCCTGAAACGGGGTTAGTTCCCAGTTGCGGTCGATGTTGCGATACCAGTTGATGCCGCCGCGAAAGCCCGCCCGGGTGAATTCGCCGACATAGAAGTCAACGTCCTCCTCCGTCAACCATGGAGGTCGCTCATGGGGCACGCGCGCGCGGATGACATCGCCCAACCGCATGTCTTTCGGAAAAGCAACGATCGAGTGGGTGACTCTCTCGCCTGGCGCGAGACTGCCCTCGGCGAGTAGGCCAAGCAGAGTCCCGCGGACATCTTCCTCGAGTTCGCGCTCGGCCTTGTCCGGCTCCTGGAAATAATCCTGATAAAAATGGGTCTGCCGTGTGATCTGCGCGAAGCGCACGGCCGGGCGGACCGGTCCGCGGGGAATAAAGGGCACGCTTAGCAAGCCTAGAGCGCCGAACAAATCGGGACGCAGCAGCGCGGCCTGCTGGGCGACCATGGCACCCCAATCGTGGCCGACGATGACGGCCCGCTTCTCTCCGAGGGCGTTGACCAATCCGACGATGTCGCCGACCAGATCGAGGATGTTATAGGCGGCAATCGCTTCCGGTCTATCGCTCCGACCGTACCCGCGCTGATCGGGTGCGACGACTCGATATCCGGCAGCGACCAACGCAGGAATTTGATGGCGCCAGGAATACCAGCTCTCCGGCCACCCGTGGCACAGCACGATCAGCGGCCCGCTGCCCCCCTCGACATAGTGAAGGCTGATCCCGTTGGTGCGGACAAAGCCGTGTTTCAGATCGCTCATCGTGCCTCGATCAGTTCGCCGCCGGGGCGGCCATTTCCGCCATCACTGCGCGAACGCGTTCCTGCAGGGCCGGTTCGCGATAAACGCGACGCGGCTTGATTAAGTGCGTGACTTCAAGGACCAGCGCATGGACGTCGGCATCTCGCGCAGCCAACGCCATGAGCGCCGCGCCAAATCTCATTTGGCGTTCGAAATCGGGCGGGCGTTCGCCCTGTGTTTGGGGATACGCAAGGTCGAGCCCCGCGGTCGCCCATGGCGCATCAAGCATCGCGGGCAGTTCGCTGAAATAGGGGACAGCAAGACCCGTCAAATCTCCCTGGGCGCGTTCAAGCAACCGCCGCAGCAGAACTGCCTCTTGCGCGGCAACGCTCATGCCTTGCCCGAACACAGGGTTGAAACGGCATTCCGCGTCGCCGAGCGGCAACAAGCCACCGGGAAAATCGGCGACGTTCTCGAAATGCCGCCAACTGCTACCCGGAAAGCGAAAACGCGAAAACGGTGTAACTCGCCGGGCGCTTATAAGCGCATTGGCCACCGTCGGCACACGCAAGTCTCGCGCGAAGGCAAGGAAGCCGACGTCGTCGTTCGGCGGGCGATCGTCGTGGCCTGCGAATATGGTCACGGTCCAGCGGCTATGCTCGATCGGCAACAAGAGCGAGCCGCGGCTGGTGTCGGGCGCTTTCGGCAAAAGATAGACGCCCTTCCAGTCATCAGGCGCATCCCGTGGAACCGCAAAGTGCGCCGTCACATAGTTCATGCTCATGCCAATGACGGTTTCGAGGGGAGCAGGACGTCCGGTCGCGTTGAGGAAATCAAGCGTCGGAACGCCGCGCCCCGACGCATCGATGACCAAATCGGCGGTCAGGGTGCCGGTATCACCGCCGGTCGCGGAATAGCGAACGCCCCGAACCGCGCGGCCGTCCGCCGTCGGCACCAGTTCCTCGGCACGGCAGTCGTCGCGCAATTCGACATTGCCGAGCATTTCAACCCGCTTACGCACGCTGAATTCAATCGCGGGCCGCGATAAACAGTAAAATGGGATGCCGAGGGTGCGCGCCGGAAATGGATCGAAGCCCGGGCGTTCCACGCGCACATCGCGCGCGGCGTCGATTGTCACGGCGCCGGCTTCGAGGAAATCGTCGTCGATACCGGGGAACAGCGTCTGTAGCGCCCGCAGTCCCCCGACCAACAGGCCGTGCGTATGTGCGCCTTGCGGCACGCCGGAGCGGGGAACGCCCTCCGACGGGAGCTTGTCGCGGTCGAGTACAATCACACGACCGAAAAAATCGCTGAGCGCGCCAGCAGCGGCCAAACCGCCCATGCCCGCGCCGATTACGACTGCGACCTGGTTAGCGATATTGGCCATGGCCCATCCTAATTCGTTGAGGTCGCAACGAACTACCGAGGCAGCTGCCTGCGCCTACGAAATACGAACGACGATGCGATACTGCCCCCAATGAATTCACCATGCTTTATAGCCAAAACCTGTCCCTTGTGTCACCGGTATCTGGAAAATGTTAGATCGTGGTCGCTGTTGTCGCGAGAATGGCAGCGCGGCAGGCGCGGTGCACGTGTATAACGAGGTCGCTCGTTCACTGGTTACGGCAACGGATGAGCGAGGCTCGGGGAGCGGGCAATCGGGCGTTGATCGGGGGCTCGGACGCTTGCGGTGGTCGCGTTTGAAAAGCTGTGGCGCCCAATTTGACCTGGACAGCGGACTGGAGTGAGCAGGAGGAGGCGTGCTCTCGCAACAAAATATTTTGGCAGCCACGCCCGGTGGTGCGACCCTCGTCGAGGGCGGAGCCACCTTCCGAGTCTGGGCCCCTCGCGCAACCGCGGTGTATCTGAACGGTAGCTTCGGAGGGGCGGTCTATGATCAACAGACGGAAGACCGTCTCCTGAGCAAGGATGTCGCCGGCTACTGGACCGGCTTCCAGGTGGGGGCGCAAGACGGCGATCAGTATCGGTTCTGGGTCGCCGGCGCGGGATCGAGCGGCTACAAGCGCGACCCCTACGCCCGCGAGCTGGCCGCGGCCGGGTTCCCCAATTGCTTCAGCATCCTGCGGGCGTCGAGTGCGTATCCCTGGCATGACTCCGGCTTCCGCACACCCGATTTTTCGGACACCGTAATCTATCAGGCGCATATCGGCACCTATGCGATCAGCACACCGGGGGTCGCTTCCAACTTTCTCGACGTTGCCAGCAAAATTCCCTATCTCGCGGCGCTCGGTGTCAATGTGCTGCAGCCGCTGCCGGTCGACGAGCAGGAGACCAATCCGTCAATGGGTTATGGCGGGGCCGACTTGTTCTCACCGGACTTTCCCTACGTCGCCGGACCGGCCACCCTGCCAAACTATCTGGCGGTCATAAACGGCCTGCTCGCCGCCAAGCAGCTCGAACCGCTTAAGCTCGACCATATCCAATCCGGGCCGTCCCAACTCAAGGCGCTTATCGATCTCTGTCACGTTTACGGCATCGCCGTCGCATTCGACGTGGTCTACAACCATGCCGGCGGATTCAGCGTGAACGGTCAGCTCGACGACAATTGCCTTTACTACTTTGACCGGGTGACCGACGCCGGGAACAACAACGATAGTCTTTACTTCACTGACCAGGACCGCGGCACGGGTGGGCTTGCGTTCGCCATGTGGAACGAAGATGTCTGCAAGCTGCTGATGGACAATGCCGCGCATTACCTCAGCGAATTTCACGCGGACGGATTCCGCTATGACGAGGTCAGTATTCTCCTCTCCACCAACCAGGCGAACGGTTGGCAGTTCTGCCGCGACCTGACCACGGCCCTGCGCACGCTGCAACCGCGTGTCCTGCAGAACGCGGAGTTCTGGCCCGGCGAATTTCCCGATATCCCGTCGACCGTCCAGCCGGTAATTTCGCCTGCGTCCGTCGGCGGGGCCGGCTTCGACGTCGTGCAGCACGACGCTCTGCGGTCGGCGTTGCGAAACGCCGTCGCCACCGCATCGGGTGGCGCCCAAGCAGCGGTTTCCGTCTCGGCTGTTGCCGCCGCGCTTTATCCCTCGGGTCTCGACTATGCCTGGCGGGCCGTTACCTGCGTGGAAAATCACGATCTGGTCAAGGCGGGCCGCAGCCCGCGGATTGCTGCGCTGGCCGACGGTTCCAATCACCGCTCCTGGTACGCGCGCAGCCGTAGCCGTTTCGCAACCGCCCTCCTGCTCACCGCGCCCGGCATCCCCCAACTTTTCATGGGCCAAGAGTTTCTCGAGGATAAGCCCTGGGACACCGACGCAAACGGTCCTGATCTTTTATGGTGGGCGGGATTGAATAGCGGCATCGACAGGGCGATGGTGGATCACTTGCGCTTCACCCAGGATGCAATTCGTCTCCGGTTGGCGCAGCCCGCCCTGCGCGGCGACAATGTGCATCCTTATTATGTGTCGGACGGCGACCGCGTCCTCGCCTTTCACCGGTGGCTTGAGGGAGCGGGCCAGGATGTGATTGTGGTCGGGACCCTCGCAGAAGCCACTTGGTGGAATTATCAACTGGGCTTTCCTTCGGCCGGCTTGTGGCGGGAGGTGTTCAATAGCGACGTCTATGACAACTGGGTCAACCCATGGGTCGCAGGGAATGGGGCGGGCGTCGAGGCCAACGGCGGACCGATGCATGGCTTTGTCGCCTCCGCCTCGGTGGTTATTCCCGCAAACGGCGTCGTGGTTTTCGCGAAAGACTGACCGTGGCGCTCATGGCCCGATGTTGCGGCAGTGACTACAGGTGTTGAGCCGTCGCGCAGGCGGGCATGTCTGGGCGTGATGCAGGCGAGCATATCCAGCAGCGACTAGGACGCGCTATGGCGCCCGACACGCTGACGCGAGCCGCCATCGCGCGTCTCTATCGCTCGTATAAGATGCCGAGAATGCCGATCGGTGCGACCTCGCCGAGCAGGCCTCGGCTGAACCTCCGCCGGACTTCGCAAATTGTGGCATCCCTCCGAAAATGGTTCACTCTTGCTTGGTGGAATTTCGCTGGTTAATGAGGCTGCCTTGGCCCAATCGCTGCCGCTGGCGTGAATGGTAGCCTCAAGGGGCATTAGACACGAGGGCATACGTTCGCATGAAGCACAGTGAAGACAGAATCCTGACGACGCATACCGGCAGTCTGCCGCGACCGGCAGACTTGATGGATTTGCTCAATGCCAACGAAGCTGGGGAATCCCCCGACAAGCTGCAGTTCGAGAGCCGCATCAAACGAGCGATCGCCGACATTGTTCGTCGGCAGACGGCTACCGGCATCGGCATTGTGAGTGACGGCGAGCACAGCAAGGTCAGTTGGATGGCCTATGCCCGAGCGCGCCTGAGTGGCCTCGAGGAGATCGAGAGCCCGGTGCGATATCGCGGTGCCACGCGCGACTCACTGGCCTTCCCGAATACCTACGAAGACATGAAACTCATGCTTGGGGCCCGTTCGCCGACCATCGTGCCGAAGCGCAAGGTGCGGCCACAGGCATTTGTCTGTTCGGGCCCGTTGACGTATATCGGCCAGGAAGAGGTTCAGCGCGACATCGCTAATTTGAAGGCGGCGCTCCAGGGCATCGCCGTGGAAGACGCCTTTATGACCGCAGTCTCGCCGTCGAACCTCGAACTTTATTACGAAAATCGATACTACCGGACGGACGAGGAATATCTCGCGGCGTTGGCCGATGCTATGCATGTCGAATATAAGGCGATCGTTGACGCGGGGTTTGTCCTTCAAATCGACGATCCGCGGATGGCTACGCATTACAACCGCGCCGTCGACGCCTCGATCGAAGATTGCCGCAAATTTATCGCGCCGCGGGTCGAAGCGGTAAATCAAGCGCTACGCGGCATACCCGAGGACCGCGTCCGCTTTCATACCTGTTACAGTGTCAATATTGCGCCGCGCGCCCATGATTTCGAATTGAAGCATTTTGTCGATCTTATGCTGCGCATCCGAGCGGGCGCCTATGTGATCGAAGCCGCCAACCCGCGCCACGAACATGAATGGCGGATTTGGCAGGAGACGTCCTTGCCGGATGGCAAAATCCTGATTCCCGGCGTGGTCTCACATTGCATCCATCTGGTTGAACATCCCGAATTGGTAGCGCAGCGTATCGAACGTTTCGCGAGTGTCGTCGGGCGCGAACGGGTCGTCGCCGGAACCGATTGCGGTTTTGGCACCTCAGGCGCCGGGGACGAAGTGCATCCGGAGGTGGCCTGGGCCAAGCTCGCCGCCCTCGTCGACGGTGCCCGGATCGCCAGCCGCCGACTATGGTAGTGCGATCAGGCCGAGGGCCACAGACGATCGCTTGCCAGTGCCGCGCCTTCGACCAGCGCCCGCAGTTTCAGGAACGCGATGCCGGGGTCCACTTTTCCGTAACCGGCCGAGGTCCCGAAGCCGCAGTCAGTGGTGGCGATGACGCGTTCGCGGCCAACGGCAGCGGCGAAGCGGTCGATCCGCTGGGCGACAAGTTCCGGATGCTCGACATAGTTGGTCGAAGTGTCGATAACGCCAGGCATCAGCACTCTCTGATCCGGCAATGGAATCTCCTGCCAAATCCGCCACTCATGTTCGTGCCTGGGGTTTGCGGCTTCGAGCGAGAAAAACCGGGCCTCGACGCCGAGAATGATATTGACGATCTTGCGCAAATCGATGTCGTGGTCGTGTGGCCCCTCGTAATTTCCCCAGCACACATGGATGCGGACCATCTCCGGCGGAATTTTACCGAGGGCATGGTTGAGCGCGTCGACATGCAAATGCGCGCGCCGTAGAAATTCGGGCTCCGTTAGATCCTGAAACGCGGTGTGCCGCGACATCGCCAAATCGGGACAGTCGATCTGCACGAGGAAGCCCGCGGCGACGATGGCTTCGTACTCTTCGCGCATCGCCGCGGCGATTGCGGCGATATAGGCATCGTGGCTTTGGTAGAATCGGTTTGGCAGGAAGCTGGCGATGACGCCCGGCGAGGCAGCGTTGAGGAAGGCGCCGACAGGTCTCGCAACGTCGACGGCCGCCCGCAGATGGGCAAGATCTTTCTGCAGCGCCCCAGGGTCGTGTAGCGCGATCGGCGCGACGCAGGCCACCCGTTTGAAGCGTCGGGTTCCGGTCAGCAGCGCGATGCGCCGCTGAAATTCGGGGAACGGTTTTAGATCGAGGTGGGGCTTCGACGGTTCGCTTTGCGAGGCATCGGCAAAACCGGTGAGCCGGTTCCGGACATAGGTGGCGTAGCTGATCTTGCTGGCCTCGCCGTCGCTGACGATATCAATTCCCGTCTCGACTTGCCGCTTCACCGACGCCACTACGAACTCCGCCACCTCGCGATCAAATGCGGCGACATCGTAGGGAACGTCGTTCTCACGCTGCTCGAGGAAGGTCACAAGCGCTTCCGAACGAGGTAGGCTGCCGACATGCGAGGTCAGGATCCGGCTCTGCGACGTGGTCATCTGGGTTCGTCCAACATTGCGGCGCCGCCGATGTTTCCGAGGGACTTGAGCGACTCTTCGCGCAGGCTCCCCCAGAGGCGCGCGGTAATCCCACCAAACCGTTCGTCCGCGATGATGCGGCTGTCGCGAGAGCGCGGCCAGCGGGTGACAACGAAGTCGATGAAGCGACCGGGCCGTGCCGACATCACGGCGACGCGGTCGGACAACATGGCGGCCTCTTCGAGCGAGTGGGTGATGAGGATCACTGTCGCGCCGATTTCTCGCCACACGCGCAAAAGCTCGTCGCCCATGACCAGGCGCGTTTGCTGATCGAGTGCGCCGAACGGTTCATCGAGAAGGAGCAGCCGCGGCTTCAGAACGAACGTTCGCGCGATGCAGACGCGCTGGCGCATGCCGCCGGAGAGCTGCGCCGGGTAGGCAGAGGCGAATTCGGTCAACCCCATGAAGGACAGCGCATACGAGACCCGGCGCCGGATCTCGGCGGCGTCGACCCCTTTGCGGCGCAGGCCGAACGCGACATTGTCCCAGACATTAAGCCAGAAGAAGCTCGCATCCTGTTGGAACACCGCGCCCACGCCTTCCGGCACGCCTCCCGCCAGAGGCTTGCCGTCGAAATCGGCTTCGCCCGTCGTCGGCGACGACAAGCCGGCGATGATGTCGAGCAATGTTGACTTGCCGCATCCCGACGGACCGACGACGGAGAAGAATTCGCCGCCGGCGATGTCAATGTCGACGGGTCCCAAGGCCTCCACGGCGCCATGTCCGTTGCCCGCGGCAAAGACCTTGGTCACGCCGCGTAGCGCGATTTTGCCGCTGTTAGCGCTCATGCCGCATCCGCCGCTCGCCAAAATGAAGCAGGCTGTTGATCGAAGCGGCGAACAGAAAGAGCATCAAGGTTAGCGCCAGAATATCTGCCACGTCGTGGACGTCGGTCGCGCGAATCAGTGCAAAGCCGATACCCGTGGTCGCCGCAAACAGCTCACCAATCAAGGTGCCGAGTAGTGTCAACGCTACGCCGACGCGGATTCCGGCCACGATCTCCGGCAGTGCGGCGGGCGCCAAGATCGTGATCGCTATCGACAACTTTGACATTCGCAACATGCGCGCCGTCTTCAAATGGATCGGCGGTACCCCACGCACCGCATTCATGCTGAAGATGGCAATCGGCAAAACGCCGTGAATGACGCCGAACGCGACCTTCGCCGACATGCCCAGCCCAAATATGAGAAGGATCAGCGGGTAAAGCGTGATCTTAGGGATTGAGTAGAGCGAGCCCAGGATCGGATCGGCGACGTCGCCCGCAAACCGGTGGAGGCCGAGCCACAAGCCGAGCAGAAGTCCGCCGGCAATCGATATGACGCTGGCGAGGGCGAAGGCCAGCCCGGTCTCGGCCGCGTCCTGCCAAAAGCCCGATTTCTGCACAAGCGCAATGGCGTGCACGATGGTTACCGCCGGTGATGCGACGACCTCGGGGCCCGCGATTAGCTCCAGGCCTTGCCAGAGCGCGAGGACGGCGACCATCAACAGGATCGGGTCGAGCCGTCGGGGAATCATCGCAGGCCAAAGCGACGATGCAGCCGCTTCTCCCATGTCGAGAGACCGGCATTCACGCAGGTCACCACGATCAGCAGCAAGAGCAAGAGCCCGTACATCGTCCTGTTGTCGAAATTGTCGTAGGCAAAACTGATCCGTTTGCCGATGCCTTGGGTGGCAAGGATGAACTCGCCGGCAACGACACCGATGACTGAATAGGCCACGGCCAGTTTTATGCCGCTGACCAGATGGGGCGTGGCGGCCGGCACCATCACGAGGACATACCGGCGGATACCGCCAAGTTTCATCATCGCCGCCGATTTGTTCACGGCCGGCGGCACGTGGTCGAGACCCTGCATTGTGTGCACGATCATCACGACGATCCCGAAGATCGCGCCGATCACAATCAGCGGTGCCCGACCGACGCCAAAGGCGACAATCAGCAACGGATAAAAGACGAAGGTCGGGACCGCGTAATAGGCGGAGAGCAACGGCTCTACGACGTGACGGAGGCGCGGCGAGGCGTGCAACAAGCCACCGATCACGAAACCGCCAACGACGGCGAGAACAAATGCCGCCACAATGTTATAGGCCGTAAACGCGATATCGCCGTCGAAGCGGCCGCCGGCGATGAGCTGCCACAGTGCAACCAGCATCTCGCTTGGCGGAATCATCGTCACCCGGTCAATGATGCCTAGGCGGCACAGAATTTCGAGCAGGATGAACGCACCCGCGACGACGAAAATGCGCGCGCGCGTCACCTTCGAGGTTGATAGCGGCAATCGCAAGATGGCAAACTTAACGTTGAGTGAGCGCAGCCAAATGCGGGCGCTGCAGATCCTTGGGCAAGAACTGTTGATCGATTGCCGCCGCCCAATCGACCGGCCCTTTCGCTTCTCCCGTCAAGCGCAGTCCTTTCGAGATGTTCTCCAGGCCTTCTTCCTCGAAATCGCCCTCGGACCATTCCCCGTTATAGCCGAAATATTTGGGGAAATAAGTCGCGACCGCTTTTGCCTCCTGTTGCCACACCTCGGCATAGATCTGCATGGCGTCTTGGTGATTCCGATAGATGTATTGGACACTGCGTCGCCGGATGCGAATCAGTTTGCGCACAAGCTCCGGTTGTTCCGTGGCGAATTTGCGCGTCGTGACATCGACGAGCCAGGTCATATGCGGAATGAGGTCGGCAAAATGAAAAATGACCCGGAATTCCTTCGGTTTGAGCGTGAGGATTGGATCGATGATCGAGGTCGCGTCGATGCCGCCGCTCTGCAGCAAGGCAATGCCGCCGCCGAAGCCGCCGGTCGCGACCAGCCGGACCTGGTCCGCGAGATGTGCCCTTTCGAGCGCAAGACGTATCAGCATCTCGCTTGTGGATTTTGGGTTGGTAAAGCCGACGCTTTTGCCGGCAAGGTCGCGGACGTCACGGACACTGCTGTCTGGCCGCACGACCATGGCAATTTCGCCAATATGGTTGCTGGCAGTGGCGACGATGACAATGTCGAGCCCAGCATTGATCGCGGCGAGCGCCGCCGATGTCGCGACCTCACCGTACGGCAGATCGCTGGCCATCATGTTCCGGAGAGTGGTGCCGCCTCCCTTGCCGGCGATGATCTGGTCGATCTTTACACCCTCGTCGGTGAAGTAGCCCTTTTCCCGCGCGACCGCCCACGGCAACGATGCCGTTACTTGTCCATATTGACTGATCGCCAAGTCATAGGCGGCGGCTGGCACCCAAGAAGCGACAACGAGCCCCAAGACGCCAACGACCCCGAGATCAATGCGTATCATCCAAATCCCCTCACGCGGTAAGAGGCCATCGCGGCGGTGACACTCACCACCATAATCGTATCGAGGATACCGGTTTTCCTCCCGACATCGAATAGCTCACCGCACCGGGAGCAATTTGTCGCCAGGCGGGTATTGGCGGCCACGCCGCGATTCGATTGCCGGGCGCGTGCCACGAAATGATGCCGCATGTCCCGTTTGTGCGATAATCGCTCTGATCGAACCCCGCCTTGAACGCGGAAACATTGCGCTGCGGCGCTCGTGGCATGACGGTTGGTCTTATGCGGGACAGGAAAGCGACATGCATCGCATCCTAATACTTGGAGCCGGCTTCGCCGGTCTTTGGTCGGCAATCGGGGCCGCACGGGCGCTCGACGAACGCCGGATCGGCACGGACCGGGTGGAAGTCGCGGTCGTCAATGCCACGCCGTTTCATTCTATCCGGGTGCGCAACTACGAGTCGGACCTCGGTGGCACCTGCGTCCCGCTCGCCGACATTCTCGATCCGGTCGGCGTTCGATTGGTGGTCGCCGAAATTGTCGGCCTTAACATCGCCGACCGGGAGGTTGCCTGCGTCGCGGCGGGGAGGCCGTCACGACTCCCCTATGATCGGATGGTCTTCGCCCTGGGCAGCCGATTGGTGCGGCCGCCGATCCCGGGTTTGCGGGAGCATGCTTTCGATGTCGACACATATGATGCTGCAATGCGCCTTGGCGCCCATCTGTCGGGGCTCGCGCACGATCCGCGTTCGTCCGGACGTGACACGGTGCTCGTGATCGGTGCGGGTCTGACCGGGATCGAAGTTGCAACCGAAATGGTTGGCCGGCTCAGTGCCACACTTGCTGACCCGCAGGCGCGGCCTCGGGTGATCCTCGCCGACCGTGCCGAAAGAATCGGATCCGACATGGGCGAAGATGCGTGCGCGGTGATCGCTGAGGCGCTGACGGCGCTCCAGGTAGAGACGCGTCCCGGAATTTCGGTGGCAGCGATCGATCCGACAGGGGCGACACTGGCCACGGGCGAGCGCATCGACGCCCGAACCGTGGTCTGGTGCGCCGGCATGCAAGCAAGCCCTCTCACCGCTTCCTTTCCCGTGGCACGCGATCGTTTTGGCCGCCTCCCGGTGAACCCGAGCCTTAAGATCGACGGGTTGAACGCGGAATTCGCGGCCGGAGATGTGGCATGGTTCGCGATCGACGGCACTCACTCTTGTGTCATGTCGTGCCAGCATAGCCGACCGATGGGACGGTTCGCAGGCCATAACGCCGTCTGCGACCTGCTCGGCGATCCAATGCTGCCGCTGACGATAGATTGGTACACCACGATTCTGGACCTTGGCGCCTGGGGAGCGGTCTACACGGAAGGGTGGGACCGCGAGGTCGTCGCGCAGCGGGCGATCGCGAAGCGCACGAAGGAGACGATCAACCGCCAGCGCATCTACCCGCCGCTGTCGCGCCAGCGTCAAGAGATTCTGGCGGCAGCAGCGCCGGTCGTCCAGGCACCGCCGGCCTATGGAGAAGCAGCGACCGCTCGATGAGCGTCGGCTCATATGCGCGGAAGATTGCGATGGGACTGATGGTCGGGAGGATGCCGGCGCGCGCGAGATGAACACGCCGCGTATCTGACCTGCCAGCGAGCCAACGGCGGCACGCTTGCGGGCGATCTACCGAATCGACCGGGACGTACGGCCGAGCTTCCTACAACTCCAACTTCTGTATCCGCCAATTCAGCAGCTCCGCAACGAACAGCGTATTTTCCGACGAACACGCCATTTCGTGGATCCAGCCAAATTGCTTCAGCTGTTTGCCGGATCGGCCCAACACCCCCAGCACCTTGCCGTCCAATGTCAGCTTGTAGATGCGGCCTGGAAATGCATCGGCGCTGTAGAGAACCGGATTCGGCCCCGGCGAGATGCAGATCGCCCACGGCGAGCCGGGCGCGAAGGTGCCGGAAGCAATCGCCGCTTTGTCAGGAACGTTGCCGATCGCGGGTCGCGCGTCACGGGGTACTGGCACATCGATCGTAAACTGACGCTTGAAGTTGCCGTCACCGTCGAAAACCTGAATGCGACGGTTGCTGCGGTCGGCGACATAAACGAGGCCGTTGTTGTCAACCGCGATGCTGTGCGGAGTGTGAAACTGGCCGGGGGCAGTGCCGCGCTCGCCCCAGGATTTGACCCAGTCCCCGTTTTTATCGACCTTGGCGACGCGTGAATTGATGTAGCCATCGCTGATATAGGCGGTCCCGGCGGCGTCCCACGCGACGTCTGTCACCTGGCGAAAGCGTCCGGGTTCGGCGGGAAGCGGCGGGTTCGGGTGTTTGAGCGGACCGGTTTCCTCGTCGGACGCCTCCTGCTTTCGTCCGAACACCATGGCGACGCGGCCCTCCGGGGTGAACTTGATCACCATGTCCGAGCCTTTGTCCGTGACCCAGATATTGTCCTCGTGATCGACCTTGACGGTATGCGCGAACGACCACGCATAGAGGTTGTGCCCGATCTCGCGGATGAACTCCCCACCGGGACCGAATTCCAGAAGCTGGGTTGCAGCGGCGCCGTAAGCGGGTCCAACGGTGTTGCCGCGCGACAGAACGAAGATGTGACCGTGCGAATTCAGCGCGACGCCAGAACATTCGCCGAAATACATGTCAGGCGGCAGCCGTACGGGATCGGGGACGGAGTTGAACGCGATGGTCGGCGCCGCCTCGGCCTCTGTGGTATGAGGGAGAAATGCGAGCGCTGCTGCGCCGCCACCGACGGCAGCCAGGAAACGGCGGCGATCATAGATCCGGTGGTGGGTTCCACAGCATGGGCAGGATACGGGATGCCGATGTTGCATTGGATTGACTCCCATTGTTGGCCAGGAAGCGGGGGGCGAGCGCCCCAGTCACGTGACGGCAACAGCAATTTCGATTGTTTGAGGAGCAGACCCGGTTCCCATCGGGCGATCGCGCGTTCATTGTCAGAAACGCGCCGCTCTCACCCGCGGCATCGTGGCCGCGCGCGCCGCTGGCGAGAGATCGCGCGTCGCTCATTGGCCGCCGCGCGCTCTACCAGAGCTTGCAGGGCAGCGCATGGGCGGGCGAGAGGCGACCCTTGCCGTGCGATCCGTTAGACTTGCGTCGGCAGCTTGGTCGCATCGCTGAAGCGGCTCCGGCACCCGGTACATTTTCCGCACGGTTTCAATTGATCCGGGATGTTAAATTGCGCTCCAATCGGTCTCGACGATATGGCTTATCGCAACAAACGATTTCGCCGGTCGGTTATCATAACGCAGAATCATCACGGGAGGGCGCAATGAAGCTCGCAACATTCAAGGGCGGCGACGGCAGTCGCATTGCCGTCGTCCATGGCGCCGATGACACGCTGTTCGACATCGCTGCTGCCTCGGAACGCGACGGCAAATCCGAACCCGCGTTCCACTCGATGCTCGATTTGATGGACGCAGGACCCGCGGCGCTCGATCGAGCGCGTCGCCTGTTCGAGAAATATGCCGGCGAGCCGGCGCTCAATCGGGAGATCGCGGCCGGCATGTTGTTGGCCCCGGTGCCGGTGCCTCGCTCGATCCGTGATTTCAGCTCGTTTCCCGAGCACTTGAAAAATGCCGGGCGCGGCATGCGGATGCTCACGGCGCGTCTCAAAGGCGAGCCGGTGCCGAACCTGCCGCCGGTCACCGAGGTTCCGGAAACGCCGCGCCGGCGCAAGCTGTTCTATAAGGGCAATACCCAAACGGTCGTCGGCACCGACGCGGAGGTGCGCCGGCCGAGTTACAGCAAATATATGGATTACGAGCTCGAATGCGGCGCCTTCATCGGCAAGCGCGGCGTCGATATCCCGCCGGACAAAGTGGCCGAACATACTTTCGGTTATGCACTCTTCAACGATTTCTCCGCACGCGACGAACAATCCTACGAAATGCCGACGGGCTTCGGTCCCGGCAAGGGCAAAGATTTCGACACCGGCAACGCAATCGGGCCCTGGATCGTCACTGCCGATGCGATGCCCGATCCCTACAAGATGCGGATGACCGCCCGAATCAACGGCGAGATCTGGAGCGACAATACCATGGCCGATGGGCTCTACACCTTCGCCGATCTGATCTCGTTCGCTTCGCGGGATGAGACACTGCATCCCGGCGAATTCATTGCCGCCGGCACGATCAGCAACGGCTGCGGCCTCGAGCGTGACCGGTACCTTAAAGACGGCGATGTCGTCGAGCTGTGGATGGAGGGGCTCGGCACGTTGCGTAACCGATTGGTCGGCGCCCGGTGAGGCAAGGAGGCCATCATGACAGTCACCGTCTTTGCCAGTTTTTCGCCTAAGCCCGGTAAAGAGGCCGACGTCGAAAAGATTCTCCGCACAATGACCGGTCCGACCCGCAGCGAGCTGGGCAACCGCGTCTACGATCTCTACAAGGATGCGCAAGGCGCATTCCATCTGTTCGAGCTCTATGTCGATCAATCGGCGGTCGAGGCGCACCGCTCCACGGCGCACTACAAGGCCTATCGCGCAGCCATCGCCGATCTGCTGGCAGAACCGATCGCGGTAAAAATACTCACCGGCCTCGACGTGAGAAGCGGCTGAAATGGCCGACCTGTCCGGCAAGTCCGTCATCGTCACCGGCGCAGCGGGCGGTATCGGTGCCCCGACCGCGGCGCTCCTCGCCGAGCGCGGCGCCAAACTCCTCATTGCCGATGTCGATATCGCCGGGGCAGAGACCGTGGCCCGCACCGTCGGCGGCATCGCGTTCCATCTCGACCTCGCCGAAGAACCCTCGATCGCGACTATGGTTAAAACCGCGCTTGACAGATTCGGCAGGGTCGATGCGCTCTGCAATATCGCCGCTGACCAGTCGCCGGAGCTCTACCCGCGCGATCGCGACATCGAAACGATGGAGGCGGAAGTCTGGGATCGCACCTTCCGCATCAATGCCCGCGGCACCATGCTTGCCTGTAAACACGTGCTGGGGCCGATGAAGGGGCAGGGAGCCGGCGCGATCGTCAACATGGCATCAAATCTCGGGCTGCAAGGGAGCCTGATCCAGTCCGCCTACGCCGCCTCGAAGGCTGCCATCATCCAGCTAACGCGCTCGATCGCGGCCTCGCACGGCAAGAGCGGGATCCGCTGCAACACCGTGTCGCCGGGCCTGACGCTGACGCGGTCGGTTAGAACCACGATACCAAGGGAAATTCGCGAGATCGTCGAGGCCGATGCGCTGACGCCTTATCTCGGCGATCCGCGTGACATCGCCTATATGGTCGCCTTCCTGATCTCGGACGAGGCGCGTTATATCACCGGCGAGAATTTCGTCGTCGATGGCGGCACCGCGTCGCACATGCCTAGTTACGCGCCCATGCGCGCCCTGTTCGCGAAGGGGTAACCGGTGCCATCGCTGTCGCAGCGTCTTGCCGGCAAGGTCGCGATCGTCACCGGCGCCGGCAGCGGCATCGGACAGGGCTGCGCGTTGATGATGGCGCGCCACGGCGCAAGGGTCATGGGCTGCGATATCAGCGCCGAGCGTGCCGAGGCGACGGCGGCGACGGCGCACAGCGAGGGATTTGAGTTCGACAGCGTCCACCCCTGTGATCTGACACAACCGGCCGAGGTCGACCGGCTGGTGCGGGCAACGGTTGCGCGTTTCGGCGGCATCGACACCCTGGTCAACGCTGCGGCAACCGCCGACTTCCACTGGATCGAAGAGATGGAATATGAAGCGCATTGGCGCCACACCCTGACCGCCGAACTCGATACTGTCTTTTTGGTGTGCAAGGCGGCATGGCCGCAGCTCAAGGCGCGGGGCGGCGGTTCGATCGTTAATTTCGCGTCGGCGAACGCGTATGTTGCCCTCAAGAATTCCGCAGCGCTGGCGCATTGCGCCGGAAAAGGCGGCGTGCTCGCGATGACGCGGCAGCTGGCGATGGAAGGCGGACCCCACAAGATCCGCGCCAACACGATCTCACCGGGCATGATCGTCACCGGCGCAACACGGCCGGTGCTGGAGCGACCGGAGCTGAAGGCGGCGGTGCTGGAAAAGAAAATGATCGCGCGGTTGGGACAGCCGGAGGACATTGCCTGGGCGGTGGTCTACCTCACCTCGGATGAAGCCAGCTGGGTGACAGGAGCCGATTTCTCGATCGATGGCGGCGCTACCGCCTGGTAGAGAGGCGTCCCACAAACTCATCGAACAGGCCGGCGATGCCGGTTGGTCCGCCCAGGATCGCGCTCATCAGACCGACGCCGAACACGAACAGGCTGAGCGTCGCAGACACGCCGACAACGTCAAGCAGTGTTGGCACAGCGCGCACCAGAATCCCGCCAATCAGGGTGCCGACCCAGTTCGAGGTGCCGCCCAGGATCGATGCCGCGAACAGCGTGATCGATTCGGAGGCGGTGAATCCGGTGGCATCGAGCTGGCCGTAAAGCGCCGCCAGCAGCGCACCGGATATTCCTGCCAAAAAACCGGCGAGAGCAAAAGCCCAAGCCTGGTACACCATGATTCTGACGCCGCTCGCTGCGGCGAGCATCGGATCCTTGCGGATCAACGCCCAGGCACGGCCGGGCTTGGAACGACGATGGATCTCCACAATCGCCAGCCCGACCAAGCATATCGCCGCGACATAGAGGAAATAGCGCGTATCAGTGACGGCGATGGCCGGCCGCTGCAGCAGGAGGCGCGGACGTCCTTCCATTCCCTCGGTGCCCCAAAAGCCCGTGCCGCCGCCGGGAAAGTTCCATGCCCCGATCAGCGCCTGGAACGCGCCTGCCAGCATCAGCGTCACAACCGCGAGATAGATGCCGCGAAACCGCAGGGCCGGCAGGCCCCAGATCACGCCGATAATCGCGGCCACGGCCGCGCCGGAGGTCATGGTGAGCGCGAACGGCAAGTGGAAGCCGTGGTAGAGCCTCAGCGTCACCCAGCCGCCGATGCCGACCAGCGCGAACTGGCACAACGACACCAGGCCGAGCTGCCCGAACAAGAGGTTGGTGCCCATCAGTGCCAGCATCGTTGCGTAGGCAGCCGTGAGATTGATCAGCCAGAACCCGCGCGCGAAGATTGCGATTAGGGCGGCGAGGACCGAGAACAGGAGGGCCATCGCGAGCAGCTGGCGGAGGCGCGCTCCCGGTCTGGAATCAATTCCCGCCGATGCCAATACGACGGTGCGGACTAGGTTCATTCGCGAGCCATGGTTGGCGCTCGCATGATTGCCGCCATCGCCAGAATCGCGATCACGTAGGGCGCGGCACTTCTGACCTCGGCCAGGTCCGGCACGCCAATCAGCAGCGCCTCGGCCATGCCGCACAGCATGCCGCCGACGAAGGCACCGATCATCGACCGCAGCGCGCCGATGATGGCGGCTGCCATCGCGGGGATGACGAGAAACGTCAACGTCAGAGGATTCAGCACCACAAGATCCCCGAGCAGCAGCCCTGCCACGCCGGCGAACATCCCTGAGATCAGCCAGGCAATGGCATCGGTGGCGCGAATTCGCACGCCGATCGTCTGGCTCACCACGCGATTGCTGGCGAGCGCGCGCATCGCCAAACCGGTCCGGGTCTGGGTGAGCAGGACGCCAACCCCGATCACGGCAAGAACCGCGACCAACAACGCCGCGATCCGAGTGTAGGAAAGCCGCAAGCCGAGCCAGATGACGAACATGTTGTCGGTCGGCAGCGTCAAGCGGCGCGGTAGCCCCGGTCCCCAGATCGTCGTCAATGCGCCGAGGATTGCGAGGGCGAAGCCAAGGGTACAGATCGCTCGCACGGTTCGGTCACGGTCGACCAGGCGTGCCGACACATAGCGACCGTATAGAAAGGAGGCGAGCGCCGACACGATGATGCCGGCGATCCAGGACGGTGCCGTCGGCGCGTCCAACTGAATAAGCGTCCAGGTGCAATGTGCGGCAAGAGCGCCTAACGCGCCGAAGGCAAAATTCAGCGTTCCAGCCGCGCGATAGAGCAACACCAGCCCGACTCCGGACAGGGCATAAACGGCCCCCAATCCGATGCCGGTGGCGACGAAAGGCAGCAGATTCACGTTATCACTTTCCCCGTTACGGATCCGCTGAAGCAAGGGCGGGCTCGGTCCGGGACCGGCCCGCTTCCTATTCTCGATGAACCAGCCGGTTATTTCATGACCATCGAGTCATCGAGAGTGACGCATCCCGGCAGAACCTGCCAGTTGCCGGCATGGATGATGGCTATCCAACCGGAACGGTTACCGAGACGCGAAGTCGCGTCCTTGGGTCCGAACGACCATGAGGTGCAGAAGATGTCGCTCTTGAAATCCTGGACGTTCTGCAAGGCTGCGGTGACCGTTGCGCGATCAATCTTGTCGGCGGGAATCGACATCAGCGCCTGCACGGCAATCCGTGCCGCGAGATAGCCGCCCTCGGCGAGGCTGTCGGGAGTGGCGTTGTAGGCCTTCATCACCGCCAGAAAGTTGTTCATGTCGGGACCGCCCGAATTGGTCGGGCCCCACTCGAGATCGACCCAGAATTTGTCGTTCCAGTAAGGACCTGCCGCTTTCGGCAAGTCGGGAAAATAAACCGGCGACGGCGCCAGGATTTTGAGCTTGTCGCCGACATCGGCGTGTTCCGCAGCGGCGAGGAATGGCACGATGGTCGGCGGTGACCCGAGAAAAATGGTGGAATCGGCGCCGGTCTGAACGATGCGCTGGATCAGTGAATCATAATCGGCCGACTGCTGGTCGAACGTGAAATGCGAATAGTCGACGCCCTTCGATTTGACGTAGCCTTCGACGCCGGCGCACACCCAGTCGGCCCCCGGAACGGTCGGTTGCGGGCAGGCCATGTGCTTCACATGTAACGTTTCGACCGCGTATTTGACCGCGCCGAGCAACCCGTAGCGTGGTCCCGCATTGGTGGTGGCAATGTTGCGGGCGTTGAAGCATTGCGGCGCGACCCCGCCAGCCATCAAGCTGATAATTCCCGCCTGTTGGTAATACTGGCTTGTGGCGATGCAATCGACCAGGCTCGAGCTGCCGATTAGTGCGACGGCTTTCTTGTCCTCGACCATCTTCTTGGCGATCTCGGCTGCCTTGTCGGGTCTGGTTTGGTCGTCATCAAAACTGTAGTCGATCGGGCGGCCGTGAATCCCGCCGTTGGCGTTGATGCAATCGAAATAGGCCTTGGCTCCCTTGGCGCCGCTGGAGATGTCGGCGGCACCGGAAGCGGTAACGATTGCGCCAATCGGTATCGGCACCCCGGTCGCCGCCTGGCCGGTATTCATGCCGCAATCGGGCGCGGCAAACGCCGATGCGCCGAAAAGCCCGATTGCCGCGAGCACGCTCGCCGCGAGCGCGAATCTGACGAAGGTCATTTGGTCCTCCCCACGGCTTCTCGTGAGCCGAATTTCAATTGGGCCGAAATGTGCCGCAGGCCCTGATATTCGCGAAATCGTTTGTCGTGATAAAGACTATCGCTGGCGGCGATTGGGCCGGTTTCTTAGATGGCGGCCGCGGCGTCCCGCAAAAGTCCCCGAAACCACCAAATCGCGGGGTCGCGGTCGGCGGCGCGATGCCATTGCACGCATTCGAAGAAGGGCGGGCCCTGGAAGGGCAGCGGGCAAATGCGGATCGGCAGCCGCTTCGCCCAAACTTTTGCCAGCCGCCTGTGGCAAGTCGCGATGCGGTTGGTGCCGATGACGAATTCCGGCAGCACGCCGAAATTCAGCAGCGATGCGGCAATGTTCCGTGTCTGGCCGTGGGTCTTGAGAAACCAGATGTCGAACACATTCGGGCGTGGCTCGGTGCCGAACTCGGAAATGACATGCGGCAGCTCGCGATATTGCCTCCAACTGATCGATTTTCCGATCTCGCTGTTGCCGGTCCAGGAGACGCACACATACTCGTCCTCGAACAAAATTTCCGAGGGATGGTCCGGCAGCAGCTGCTGGTGGGCGGTGACGAGAAAGTCAATCGTGCCCTTTTCCATCATGTTGACCACCTCGGTCTCGATTTGACGGACCCCGATGGTGATGCCCGCGCCGCACCGCGACGCCGCGCGCGACACTTCGGCCAGCAGGATCGTCGAGGCATAGTCGGACGAGCCGATGGTGAAATGCCGGTGCGCCACGGCAGGATCAAACCGGGGACGGGATGCCGCAATCGACTGCATGCGCTGCAGCACGTCGGCGAGCGGCTCGGTCAAGCCTTGCGCCAGCGACGTCAGTCGCATCTTGCCGCCGATCTGCACCAAGAGCTCGTCTTCGAAATGCTCGCGCAAGCGTGCAAGCGCTCCGCTCATGCCGGACTGACTGATGTTGAGCCGGTCGGCGGCGCGGCTAACGCTCGCCTCGCTCAGGAGTGCATCGAGCGCCACCAGCAGATTGAGATCGAGCCCGTTGAACCTCATCAGGTATCGCCGCCATGGATACTGTTTATCCGAACAAACGATTTTACCTATACCATGGGCCGCCGCTAACTAGCGAACATCAGGGAGCTTCGGGTGCCTGGTGTTCTCGAAGCAGGGTTCGCTCTTGTCACGTTTTCACGAGACGGCGGATTGCGGTCCCGGCGCGGGTGGCGATGCAGGCGGTACCGGCTCCATCCGCAATCGCTGCGTCGCCGAAACGGAGTAACGACATGGCCATCGTCGGAGTCGAAACCGCACTTTACGGCGTCGATGATCTCGATCATTCGACAAAATTTTTCGAAGATTTTGGCCTGCAGCTCGCGGCCCGCGACGCGAGCGGCAGTGTCTTCACCCTGGCAAATGGCTCCAAGGTCGTGCTGCGCAAGAGCGATGATCCCGCGTTGCCGAAGCGCTGGTATGAAGGGCCTGGTATCCGCGAGACGATTTGGGGCGTCGATAGCGTCGAGGCACTGGAGCGATTGGTGCGCGGCCTATCGGACCGGGAAGTCGTGCGCGATTCTGATGGCAGCGCTCATTTTGTTGCCGATGACGGCATGCCGCAGGGCTTGCGTTTGTTCCAGCCGAAGCCGCTCGAGGTTGTACTCGATCCGCTCAATGCGCCGGGCCACGTCGGTCGGCTCAACCAGCCACGCCGTTGGCGCCGGCGCGCCGAGCCGCGGCAGATCGACCATGTCGTCTTCACCGTGAGGGATTTCGAGAAATCGTTCGCGTTCTTTCGCGACAAGCTGCATTTCCGCCTATCGGACTATCAGCGCGGGTTCGGCATTTTTGCGCGCGCCGACGGGTCCCATGAACATCACAACATTTATTTCCTGAACTGCGAGCGCATTCCCGGCGGCAAGCCCGGCTTCGCCCATATCGCGCTGGGCGTTCAGGATATCGACGAGCTGATGGTGGGCGCGAACCATATGCAGGCGCAAGGCTGGAATCTCGATGGCCGCGGCGGGCTGCACGGGTTAGGCCGTCATCGCATCTCTTCGGCGCTGTTTTACTATATGCCGTGCCCGGCCGGTGGTGACGCCGAATACCACGCCGACTCGGACTATGCCGACGATCACTGGATTCCCCGCGACTGGGAGCCGATGTTCGGGACGGCGATCTGGATGACGGATCCGCCCCATTTCATGCCCAAGCAACCTTCCTGGGATGTGAAGATCTTTACCCGCGACGTCAATTCAATCGGAAAGTAGCGCGGTGGCGGCGGTGAGGAACACCCTGGTGGTCGGTGGCGGCATCGCCGGCATGTCGCTTGCGGTCAGCCTCCGTAAGATTGGTGTCGCGGTCGACCTGGTCGAGATCGATCCCGAGTGGAAGGTCTATGGTGCCGGCATCACCCTGACCGCGCCGTCGTTGCGCGCTTTTGAGGAGCTTGGCGTCGCCGAACGTATCGCGGCCGAAGGCAACGTCACCCATAGCCTCAAGGTTTGCGACGCGAACGGGCTCGCGCTTTCGGTGATGCCGATGCGGGGCCTCACCGGGCCTGGCAGTCCGGGCAATGGCGGCATCCTGCGGCCGGTGCTGCACTCTATCCTCTCGGACGCCGTGAGGGCCGAAGGCGCCAACGTGCGGCTCGGCGTCACCGTGGAAACGGTGGCAACCGACGGCAACGTGACGTTGACCGACGGCAGCCACGGCACGTACGACTTTGTCATCGGTGCCGACGGATTGCATTCGCAGGTGCGTACCCTGGTTTTCCCCGATGCGCCCGAACCAAGGATGACGGGACAAGGCTGCTGGCGCGTGGTAGTGCCTCGCCCGCGCGAAGTCGACAGCGGTCAGATGTTCCTCGGCAAGGATTTAAAGGCCGGCATCACGCCGGTGTCACGTGACGAGATGTACCTTTTCTACCTTCAGCATGTGCCCGACAATCCGCGCATGCCGGACGACCGGCTGCACGACATCCTTGCGGGACAACTGGCGCCGTTCGGCGGCTTGGTCGGCGACATCCGCCGCAGCCTGGGCCCAAACTCCAACATCAATTACCGGCCGCTCGAAGCGATTTTGATGCCACTTCCCTGGTACCGCGGTCGCGTGCTGTTGATCGGCGATGCGGCGCACGGCACGACCCCGCACCTCGCTTCGGGCGCGGGGCTTGCTGTGGAGGATGGACTGGTTTTGACCGAGTTGCTCGGCACCGGTATGCCGCTCGATCACGTCCTCGATCGTTTCATGACGCGGCGCTATTCGCGCGCGGCACTTGTGGTGAACAATTCCCTGAAGATCGGCGAACTCGAGATGAATCACGGCTCGGCTGAGGAACAAACGAAATTAATGGCCGCGGCGATGGCTGCCATCGCCGCACCGATGTGAGGGGTTCATGGCGATCAAGCGCATCACCACCGAAGAAGCCTTCACCATTCCCGAGATCGTGGAACAAACGCGCAAGCTCGTCGGCGGCGTTCCGAGCATGGGGACGGGGGCGATCGTCGGGCCGTTGGTCGAACTCCTGTGCGATATTGGCCAAGGTCGCATCGCGTCAATGGACAATGCCGGCATCGATCTACAACTCCTTTCGCTGACCGCGCCTGGGGTGCAGCTTTACGATGCCGCGACCGCGCTGTCGCTGGCGAAGCTCGCCAACGACCGTCTCAAGGCGGCGATCGATGCGTATCCGACACGCTTTGCCGGCCTCGCCGCGGTGGCACCGCAAGACCCCACCGGCTCGGCCAAGGAACTGGAGCGTGCCGTCACCAGGCTCGGCCTCAAGGGCGCCATCATTAATTCACACACCCACGGCGAGTATCTCGACAACCCAAAGTTCTGGCCGATATTCGAGGCGGTCACCGCGCTTGACGTGCCGATCTATCTCCATCCGCGTGAGCCGTCGCCGGCGATGGCGGCGCCGTTGAACCTGACGGGCTTCACGGTCGGTTGGGGCTTTGCGGTCGAGGCGGGCACGCACGCGCTGAGGCTCATCGCCAACGGCGTGTTCGAGCGTTTCCCCAAGCTGCGCATGGTGCTCGGCCATCTCGGCGAGATGCTGCCCTTCATGCTCGACCGCATCGATAATCGCTATCGTTTCGAGACCGGCCTGTTCCCCGACAAGCGGATGAAGCGCAGGCCGAGCGAATATTTTCGCGACCATTTTGCAGTGACGACCACGGGCATGAACTTCCCAGCGCCGCTCCGAGCGGCGATTGCCGTTCTCGGCGTCGACAATGTGCTGTTCGGCATCGATCATCCGTATGAGGATCAGGCGGAAGAAGTCGCCAAGTTCGAAGCGATGGGCTTTTCCGAGGCAGACAAGAAGAAGCTCTATCAGACCAATTCCGAGCGCGTGTTCAAGCTATGAACGGACCCTACGACATTGTGGCCATGGGAGCCGGGCATAACGGCCTCGTCGCCGCGGCCTATCTCGCCAAGGCGGGCAAGAAGGTGCTGGTGCTGGAGCGCAAGGCCTGGCCGGGCGGCGGCGTCGCGACGCGCGAGCTTACCGTGCCGGGCTATTGGCACGACGAGCACTCGAGCGTGCACATCATGATCCAGGGCAACCCGATGCTGACGCAGGACGAACTCGGATTGTTGTCGAAGTTTGGCCTCAAATACATCTATTCCGACATTCCCTACGCCAGCATCTACGAAGACCAGACCTCGATCGTCAGTTACAAGGATCTCGACCGGACTTGCCAGTCGATTGCAAAAGTGTCGGCGAAGGACGCCGAGACGTACCGCAAGTTCGCCCTGCGCAGTTCGCAGATGCTGCCGCTGATCGTGGCCGGTCTTTATTCGCCGCCGGTGCCGATGGGTCCGTTCATGGCGATGCTCGATTCGAGCGACGAGGGCCGCGACCTGTTCGACGCGATGCAGCGCTCCTGCCTCGATATCGCCAACCTTCTGTTCGAGAGTGACAAGGTTAAAATCCATTTGTTGAAGCTGGTTTCGGAGAATCTGCAGATGCCGGACGAGCTTGGCACCGGCATGGGCATGTTCCTCATGCCGGGGATTATCCACACTTACGGCGTCTCGCAGCCGGTCGGCGGCAGCGGCAAGTTGACCGAAGCGCTGGTCAAATGCATCGAGCACTACGGCGGCGAAATCCGCTGCAATGCCGAAGTCCGCCAGGTATTGACATCGGGCGGCCGCGCCACCGGCGTGGAGACGGTCGATGGCGAAGGCTTCATGGCCAAGGACGGCGTCATCGGCGCGATCCATCCTTTGAAGCTCAAGGAATTCGTCGATGGCGTGCCGGCGCCGGTGCTGGCGCGGGCCGAGCGCGTGACGCTCGGCACCTTCACGCTGTTCGTCAGCCATTATGCGCTGAAAAGGCGCGCGACATTCTATGCCGGTGAGGAGGTCGGCCGCGCCGTCATGTGCGAATACCTGCTCACCAGCAAGCTTTCGGAGATGCTTCAGGACTACGACGAGCTGCGGCGCGGACGCGTACCGAAGCGGCCGCTGATCGGCGGCGACGACACCAGCATCAACGATCCGAGCCGCGTGCCGCCCGGTGCTGGCCTGTTCCACGGCATATGCTTCGCGCCCTATGAGCTTGCCGATGGCGGCCCGTCGCGCTGGGACGAGATCAAAGAGGCCACGGCCGACGAGCTGCTCGGCTACTACCGGCAATTCTGCGGCAATCTCACCGACGACAATATCGTCGCGCGCAAAATCTATTCGCCGCTCGATCTGGAACGGAGCTCGCCTAACTCCATGGTGCGCGGTGACGTCCACGGCGCGGCGCCGTTCTTCTACCAGTCGGGCGGTCATCGTCCGACGCCGGAGCTCGGCCAATACAAGGTGCCGGGGGTCGAGCGGCTCTATCTCGTTGGGCCGTTCATGCATCCGGGCGGCGGGGTCTATGGCGCCGGCCGCGCGACCGCCATCAAAATGTGCGGCGATTTGAAAATCGACTTCGACAGGCTGACGAGGCGATGATGTTCGACATCAAACACCATCACGCGGCGATGAGCGTGCCGAATTTGGAGGACTCTATCGGCTGGTATGAGCGCGTGCTCGGCTTCAAGCTCGAGCGGCGCTTTCATATTCCGGCGATACCCGCCGATTGCGCGATGCTGAAGCGCGACGGCCTGCGCATCGAGCTGTTTCATGTCGCCCGGGCGAAAGCGGCTGGCGAAGAACGTCGCCATCCCGACAGCGATGCCCAAACACACGGCAACAAGCATGCCGCGTTCGCCGTTCGCGACATCGCTCCGGTCGAGCGCGAACTCCGTGCCAGGGGCGCCGACATCGTGTTTGTCAAAAAACACGAGATGGGTGCCAACATCTTCATCCGCGACAATGCCGGCAATTTGATCGAGTTCGTCCAGCAGCCGGAGATGTGGAGCTGAGCGCCATGTCGACATCCTTCCGCCGCGTCGTCACCGGCCACAATTCCGAGGGCGAGGCCATCGTCAAGAGCGTCGATACGCTTTTGCCCACGCTTATTCCAAGCGGCGACGCCGAGTTCGCGCAAGTGTGGACCACGGAGGCAGTGCCGGCCGACAATAACGACGAGACCGACGGCGGATTGCGCGATGTCGGGCTGACGCTGCGTGGTGGCTCGGCGATTCGGGTGGTGGATATGCTGCCGGGCAAGCAGTCGCCGATGCACCGCACGCACTCGCTCGATTTCGGCATCGTCATGAGCGGTGAACTCGAGCTCGTGCTCGACAGCGGCACCGTGGAGCGCCTCAGAGCGGGGGATATCGTGGTGCAGCGCGGCACCAATCACCTGTGGCGAAATCCCAGCGCCGACACGCCGGCTCGTGTCGTCTTTGTTTTGATTGAAGCGGCGCCCGTCAAGATCGGCACTCGCACCCTCGAGGAACGCCAACCGCACTAAGCGGGAACGTCGGCCGCCGGTTCATAACATATAGTTAGATATCAAATAGATTGCAATTCGATGTTATCGGAGTAACGATTCCGGATAGTGGCCAGCGAATAAGGACGGTTATGGCGAGTCTTGGCAAGAGTGACGCCGCGGCGACCCTCCCCTTGGCGAGAAGTCTCGGCTACCACCTGCGCACGCTCACTGAGACTTGGAGCGTCCTGTTACAGCGCCGGCTCGGGCCGCTCGGCGGCACTTTTCCGCAGTGGCGATACTTGCGCGAGCTGTGGGAGGAAGACGGGTTGACCCAACGCGAATTAAGCGACCGGGTCGGTCGTCAAGCGGCAACCACCGTGACGGCGCTGCGCGTCTTGCGGCGAAGCGGACTCATCAAGATCGTCACGGCGAAGGAAGATCGGCGCAAGCGGCGCGTATTCCTCACCGAGAAGGGGCGAGCGCTCAACAAGACCATGACGCCGACGATTATCGCGATTGAAGCCGCGGTGCTGCGCGACGTCGACGACGCCGATATCGCCGCCTTCAAGAGCACGCTGGCGTCGATGCAGCAAAACATCGACGACGCGATTCTCAACCAGAACCGTGTTGCGCGAACCCGGCTCTGGCAATTGATGAAAGAGGCACGGCAGGAACCGGTGCGCCGTCAGGCCAGGCGGCGGGCATGACGCAAAACGAATTCGCAGGGAAAGTCGCTCTAGTTACCGGCGCCGGCGCCGGTATCGGCCGTTCGATCGCGCTCGAGTGGTCGGCGCGCGGCGGTGTCGTGATCGTCACCGACATCGACCCCGCCGCGGCAGACAGCGTCGCCGCGGAGATCGGCGGCAGCGCGCACGCGATGAAGCTCGACGTCAAGGATCGCCAAGCGATTCACGATGCAGTCGCGACTTCGGTGCAGGTCGCGGGCGGCCTTGATGCGCTTTTCAACGTTGCTGGAATCAACATTCCGCGCAATATCGAGGAGATGGCGGAGGACGAGTGGTATGCGGTGCTCGACACCAATCTCACCTCGATCTACCGCACGTGCAAGCGCGCGCTTCCCGAGATGCGCAAGCGCGGCGGCGGCG
The DNA here is from genome assembly GCA_030041335.1 of Alphaproteobacteria bacterium. GTDB lineage: Bacteria > Pseudomonadota > Alphaproteobacteria > ATCC43930 > CGMCC-115725 > JAATGI01. Next base: position 87,989 of record JASHOB010000158.1, read on the forward strand.
CCATCGTCAATATCGCCTCGGTCGCGGGTATCCTCGCCGAAAACCGTTGCGGCGCCTATAGCGCTTCGAAAGGCGGCGTGATGCTGCTGACGCGCAACCTGGCGATGGATTTCGCCAAGGACAATATCCGCGTCAACGCGGTGTGCCCTGGCTCGACGCGCACGCCCCGCCTCGAGAAATACTGGCAAAGATCGCCGACCGGAAAGAGCGAGATCGCGGTGCTTGCGCCGATGCGGCGCTCGGCCGAGCCGGAAGAGATCGCTCGGCCGGCGATTTTTCTCGCCTCGTCCGACGCCTCGTACATCACCGGCGCCAGCCTCGTGGTCGATGGCGGCCTCAGCGCCGGAATCAATGTGCCGACCTTCGAAAGGATGTAGCGATGCGCAACCACAGCGCACTTGATCTTCGCTGGCCTGCGAAATTCAACGAAATACCGAAGGAGGTCTTTCATCGCGCCGACGTCTTCAAGCTGGAGCTCGAGCGCATCTTCCACGGTTGCGAATGGCATCCGGTCGCGCATTCGGGCGAGATTCCGGCGCGCGGCGACCTGAAGACCGGCTATGTCGGCGCCGTGCCGGTGCTGATCATACACGGCGATGATGGTGTCATACGCGTGTTCCAGAATTCCTGCGCCCATCGCGGCACCCAGCTCAAGACTTGCGCGCGCGGCAAGGCGGACAAAATCGAATGTCCCTACCACCGCTGGACCTTCAGCAACCGCGGCGAGCTGATCGGCGTGCCGGGCATTGGTGATTTTCCCAAGGACTTCCGCAAGGAGGATTACGGGCTGCGCGTGCTGCGCTCCGCCGAAATATGCGGCCTTGTCTTCGTCACCTTGAGCGAGGAAACGCCGGCACTTGACGAATACCTCGACGACACGGTGGAACATATCGCCCGCGCCATGGGCGGCGACGGCCGGTTGAAGCTGTTGGGCTATCAGAAGGTTGCGTTCGCCAGCAACTGGAAGGAATACAGCGACAACGAGGGCTATCACGGTCCGCTGCTTCACGCAGCGTTCCGCATGCTCAAATTCGCGCAAGGGCAGGGCGTGCAGTTTATGACCCCGCACGCTCACAAGGTGAACAGCGCTTCGCTGTCCGTGCCGGACCCGAATTTCATAGAGGACCGCTCGGTGGTCGAGGGGCGCGATCCCAGACTGCCGCCCCACAACATCGTCGTCAGCCTGTTTCCGGTGACGATCATTACCCGCAATCTCGATGTCATCAGCATCCGCTATGCGACGCCGATCTCGCCCGACGAGACCGAAGTGCATTACGCTTATTTTGCTCATGCCGACGATGATGCCGACCTCGTCGAGCACCGCATCCGCCAAGCCTCGAATCTGATCGGGCCGAGCGGTTTCATTTCGTTAGAGGACGGCGCCGTGTTCAACCGCCTGCATGTCGGCTCGCACAGTGACGGCAACGTCGCTTTCCAAAAGGGCGTGCGTGGGCCTATTGAGGCGCCCTACGTCCTCGATAAGGGCGACGAGGCCGGCAATCTCATCCGCTGGGAACATTACCGCGAGACGATGGGGTTTGCGCGTGATTGACGCTCAAACGCTTGTCCGCATCGACGCCCTGCAGCAACGCTACGCGCGTGCGCTCGACACGCGCGACATGGCGGGGTGGGCCGGCTGTTTCAGCGAGAACGGCAGCTATATCTGCATCGCGCGCGAGAATATTGAGCAGGATCTCCCGGTCGCGCTCATGATGGACGACAGTCTCGCCCGGATTCACGATCGGGTGACATACATCGCCAAGGTTTGGGCCGGCACGTTCGAGGATTATCAGACCCGCCATTTTGTGCAGCGCATCGACTGTGCGCCGCACGGCGACGGCCTGATCACGGTGGAAAGCAATTTCATGGTCGCCTACACCACCACCCGCGGCCGCTCCGAAATCCTGGTCGCCGGCACCTACGAGGACGCGATCGAGCTTGGTCCGGCCGATGCCCGATTTCGTTCCAAGAAGGCGGTTCTCGATACCGCCACCACGCCGCGTTATCTGGTCTATCCCGTCTAGGGAGGCGGAATCATGTCCACCCTCTGTCTCAGTCCCAATGGCGTCGATGTCTATCACGTCGAGCAGCCGCCCGCCGACGTGCTGGTCGCGACCGTCGACGGCGTCGCGCGGGTCAGGCGCGATGGCGGTCGCTGGCATGTGCAGGCCGCCGGCCTAAAGGGCCTGCATGTCAGCTCGCTGATGCGCGATCCGCGCGGGCACCTCTTTGCCGGCATCCACGGTGTCGGCCTATACCGCTCGCGCGACGACGGCGCGCACTGGGAGCTGGCGCGCAACGGCATCACCGAGGATCACGTCTTTTCGCTCGCTTGCCGCGAAACCAGGTCGGGCGTCGAGCTCTATGCCGGGACCGAGCCGGCCCATCTTTATCGCAGTATCGACGATGGCGAGCATTGGCAGGAGCTGTTCGGAGTCCGCGACGTCGCCAGCGTCGCGAAATGGAACTTCCCAGCGCCGCCCTTCGAGCCGCACGTGAAGCATGTCGCCTTCGATCCGCGCGACGAGCGTGTCCTCTATGCATGTGTCGAGCAGGGAGCGCTGTTGAAGAGCGAGGACGGTGGCAGGACGTTCCGCGACCTGCCGTTCCAGGACAAGAGCTACGTCCTCAACAAGGATACGCACCGGGTGATCGTCAATCCGCGCGATCCCGACGAGATCTTCCTGCCCGGCGGCGACGGCATTGCCACCAGTCGCGACGCCGGCAAGACCTGGCGCCATCTCACCACACCGGAGATGCGCGTCTCCTATCCCGACCATTTCTATGTCTCGCCCGAGGAAGAGGGTGTGCTCTACGCCGCGGGGGGTGGCGATCCGCCGAATATCTGGCGTGAAACCGGCGACGCGCGCTCGGCCATCGTCGTCAGCCGCGACAACGGCGAAAGCTGGACGCAGATCGGCGAGGGATTGCCCGCGCAACTGCCCGGCAATATCGAGGCGGTGACAATGGCGCAGTGGCCGGGCGCCTTCGGTTTCGTCGCCGGCACCACCGACGGCGACATCTTCGCGAGCTTCGAGAACGGCCGGAACTGGCGGCTGGTCGCAAGCGGCCTGGCGGCGGTGTCGAAATGTGTCCATGCCCGCAACCTGGCGATGGGCCGTGCCAAGGTTCGTGAAAGAACGAGTGCCTAGAGAGAGGAACGTTTCATGTTGACGCGCGAGATGAACGAACGCCTGACCCGGGTCGGACCCGGGACACCATGCGGCGAGCTGCTGCGCCGCTACTGGCACCCGATCTATCCCGAGGCCAGGCTCGCCGACAATCCGGTCGCAAAAGTGCGCATCCTGTGCGAAGACCTGGTGCTGTTCCGCGACCGCGGCGGCGGGCTCGGCCTGGTGCAGGAACGCTGCCCGCACCGCATGACCAGTCTCGCCGTGGGCATTCCCGAGGCCGAAGGTATTCGTTGCTGCTATCACGGCTGGCTGTTCAACGCCGAAGGCAAGTGTCTCGAGCAGCCGCTCGAGCCCGGCGGCACCAGCTTCAAGGACAAAGTCAGCATCAAGGCCTATCCCGTGCAGGCGTTGGGCGGCTTGGTCTGGGCCTATCTCGGGCCTAAGCCGGCGCCGTTGCTGCCGCGCTGGGATTTGTTCGTCCGCCCGCACGGCTTTCGCCAGATGGTCGGGCATCAGTTGCCGTGCAATTGGCTGCAATGCATGGAGAATCGCGGCGATCTCGGCCATGCGGTCTATTTGCACGGCCGCCTGTTCCAATACGCGCTCGAGCGCGAGGGGCGTCTAACTGACGACCCGAAGGCACGCTACAACGCCATGGTGAAGACGCAGGCGGAAGCATTGGCGCGGGGCGTGACCACCAAATACCGGCCGATCTACAACAAATATGGCTTTACCAAGGGCATGCTGAACAGCGACCAGAGCGAGGACACCCGGTCCTGGAGCGTTGGCGTCAACCCGATCCTGTTCCCATATCTGCTGGCGTTCGGCCCCGAGGCCGGCGACAAGCGCATCCGAAAATCCTACCAGTTCGGCGTGCCAGTCGACGACACGCACACCTGGCACGTCAATTATTTCTGCTATGTCGTGCCGGAGGAGATTGCGATCCCGCATCAGGACTCGGTACCCTATGCCGAGGTACCTCTCCAGAAGCCAAACGGCGAGTACAGACTCGACTATGTCTTGGGGCAGGACATGGTCGCCTGGGCGGAGCAGGGCGAGATCACCGACCGCACGCAGGAACACCTGGGTGCCAGCGACGCGCTGGTAGTCGCCTACCGCAATCTGCTGCGCGAGCAGATCGATCTGGTTGAGGCCGGACAAGAACCGATGAACGTGTTCCGCGATGCGGCAGAGATCGACAGTCCGGAGTTGCGAATCGCCGGCAACGACACCGGCGGTGCGCCGATGCGCGCGACAATGCTGGGTGCGTCGATCGGCTATCGGGAGAACTATCATAAGCTGTCGAAGGGCGGCTGGCCCTACATCGACGACGACGCCGACCGGTTTTGCCCGGACCGGGAAGTCATCCTCGAGCTGTTCCGCAAGGTTGAGGATCTGAACGCGCGGCAGAAGGAAAAGGTGTGAGCACCCGAGCGTGCCCGTGACGCGCCGCAAACTAGGCCGCACCGGCTCGTCGGTGCCGGAAATCGGCTTCGGCTGCGGTCCGACCGCCGGCCTTATGGTGAGTGGCACGTTGACCGAGCGGTGCCAGGCGGTGGCGCGGGCGCTCGCGCTCGGCATTGACTATTTCGACACCGCGCCGGTCTACGGCGACACGGCATCGGAGGCGCATCTCGGCGAGACGCTGCGTGCCCTTGGCGCCACGCCGACAATCGCCACCAAGGTCGCCCTTGAGGCAGATGATTTTGGTGATATCGGTGGCGGTGTCGTCCGCTCGGTTGAGGCCAGCACCGAGCGAATCGGCCAACAGATCACGCTCATTCAACTTCACAATCGCGTGGGCGTCAGGCGCGCGAGCAAAGCGGCATATGGCAGCGGCGCGCTGTTGACGGTTGACGACGTATTGGGCAAAGGCGGCGTCATCGAAGCGTTCAACGCCTTGAGGCACCGGGGCCTCGTGCGGTTCTTCGGCTGCTCGGCCTATGGTGGCGACCCGGCGGCGGTTGCGCGGCTTATCGACAGCGGCGCCTTCGACACCATCACCGTCAATTACAGCCTGCTCAACCGCACGGCTTGGGAACCGGACGAGACGGTGGCCCGGAACTATGACGGCGGGGGAAAACGCGCGGCCGCGGCCGGGATGGGGATCATCGGCCTGCGCATCCTCGAAGGCGGCGCGTTGGCGGATCGGGCGGCTGCGGCGGTGCGCTTTGCGTTGTCGAACAAGGATTTGTCGACGGTGTTGATCGGGTTTTCCGACATCGCGCAGATCGAAGCGGCTGCCGGATATAACGGCCGGTGAACAAGCGGGAGATGCGCTTCACCATGAAGACGTTTCTTGTCGCCTTGGCGACATTCTTCATCGCGGCGACGGCGTCGGGCGCCGAGAAATCCATCACGATCGGCGTGCTCACCGACTTGACCAGCTTTGCCTCACGCAGCGCCGGACAGGGCTCGGTCGATGCCGTCAGGATCGCGGTCTCGGACTTCGGCGGCATGGTACTCGGTAAGCCGATCGAGGTGGTGTTTGCCGACATGCAGTCGAAGCCCGATCTCGCGGTCGAGATCGCGCGGCGCTGGTATGAACGTGAGAATGTCGACCTCATCGTGGATGTGCCGAACTCGGCCGGGGCGCTGGCGATCCGCGGCCTCGCCACCGCCAGCAAGCGCGTCTTTATGCCGACGATCGCCGCGAGCGCGGCCATCACCGGCAAGGGCTGCTCGCCCTACACCATCCACTGGGTCGTGAACAGCACCGCGATTGCGCGCGCCTTCGTCAACGCATTGAGCGGGGACGGCGCCAAGACCTGGTTCCTGCTGATGCCCGACTATGCTATCGGCAAGGCATTCGCGGCGGACGCGCAACGCAACATCGAGAGTGTCGGCGGCAAGGTCGTCGACACCGTGTACTTTCCCGTGAACGGTGGCGATTTCAGCCAATTCGTGTTGCGCGCGCAAGCGTCGGGCGCGGACGCGATCGCCACCGGCGCGATCGGCACCGATCTCTCCAACCTGATCAGGCAGGCGCGCGAATTCGGCGTGTTGCCGTCCTCAAAGCAGCGCCTTGCCGCGTTTGTTATCACCGTGTCCGAGATCCGCGGCACCGGTCTCGACACGATGCAAGGCGTCTGGGCGATGCAGGATTTCTACTGGGACCAAAATGCCGACACCCGGGTCTTCGCGAAAAAATTCTTCGCCATAGAGCACCGTATGCCGGACTTCACCCATGCCGGCAATTATTCGGCCGTGATGGCCTATCTCAACGCGGTAAAGGCGACAGGCACAGGTGATGCGGCTGCCGTGGTGGCGCGTCTGAAGCATGGCACGGTCTCGCGCTTCGGCGTGCCATCGACAATCCGGGCTGACGGCCGCGCCATCTTCAATGTCGAGCTCTATCGCGTGAAGTCGGCGGCGGAATCGAAGGGGCCGTGGGACGTGCTAAAACCGGTGAAAACAATCGACGCGGGCAAGATCTTCGATCCGATCAGTCCGCAATGCGGCCTCGGGGATGCAAAATAGGCCGAGGGAGGGCGAGCCATGTTCCTGCGCAATTGCTGGTACGTCGCGGCCTTTGCCGCCGAGGTGGCGGCGCAACCGGTGGCGCGCACCGTTTGCGGCAAGGCGGTGGTGTTGTTCCGCACCGGCGGCACGGTCGCGGCACTTGAGGATAGGTGTATCCATCGCGGCATGCCGCTGTCCCAAGGCGGCGAGGTCGATGGCGATATCCTGCGCTGTCCCTATCACGGGCTCGAATTCGATCGCGCCGGCATGTGTCGCAAAATCCCGGGCCAGGATTACGTGCCTTCGGGGGCGCGCATCGCCGCCTTTCCGCTGGTAGAGCGCAACGGCCTGCTGTGGATCTGGACGGGCGATCCGGCCAGGGCCGATCCCGCCACCATTCCCGAGCACCATTACCACAATGATCCGCGTTGGGAGTGGCGCCCGGTCTTTCTTGAAATCGAATGCGATTGGTCGTTGCTCAACGACAATCTTTTGGACTTGACGCATTTGGGCTTCGTCCACAAAAAGACGATCGGCGGCGATCCCGCTGCGCATGCCGGCGCCGAGATGAAGGTCGAGCACCGCGACGGCCGGGTCCATGTCACGCGCTGGCTGGCCAATACCGAGCCGCCACCGTTCTACCGGCTGGGCCATGCCTTCAAGGGCAAGATCGATCGCTGGCAGGAAATCGAGTTTCGCCCGGGCCTGGTACGCATCTGGACCGGCGGCACCGACGCGGGTACCGGCGCTTACGAGGGCAAGCGCGAGGGCGGCGTGCAATTCATGGGTTTTCACGGCGTCACGCCGCGAACCGCGCATTCCTGCTACTACCATTTCACGCAGGCGCGGAACTTCCGACTTGGCGAGACCGAGCTCGATGAACGCATTCATCAGGCCGCGTTCGCGACCTTGCTCGAAGACAAGGCGGTGCTCGAAGGCCAACAGGCGCGGATGCTCGAGAATCCCGGACGCGGCTTCATCGACATCAGAGCCGATGCCGGCGGACTTCAGGGCCGGCGCCTGGTCGAGCAGTGTGTCGCCGACGAAGCGCGTACCGGCGCCGCGGCTGCCTAGGAGATCGACCCTGCTGCTCAAGGACAACTGGTACGTCGGCGCGTGGAGTGCTGAACTCGAACCAGGCGCCACGCTGGCGCGGCGCATCTGCGATCAGGCGCTGGTTTTGTTTCGGACCGAAACCGGCGCGGTCGCGGCGCTCGAAGACCGTTGCATCCACCGCGGCATGCCGCTTTCGCAAGGTGGCGAATGTGAGGGCGAGATTATCCGCTGCCCCTATCACGGGCTCGAATTCAACGCGCAAGGGATGTGCACAAAGATCCCAGGCCAAGCCCAAATCCCAGCCGCGGCGAGGGTCATTTCATTCCCCGTCATCGAGCGCGACGCGATGATTTGGGTTTGGGTCGGCGCTGCGGACAGGGCCGACCCCGAGCGGGTTCCGTCTTACCCATATCACCGTGATCCCGCCTGGGTGTGGACATACGATACCCTCGAGGTCAAGGCTGGCTGGCTGCTGCTGACGGACAATCTGCTGGACCTGAGCCATCTCCAATATGTCCATCGCAGGACCATCGGCGGCGATCCGCTGGAGGATGGGCGGGCGCAACTCAGTGCGACGCGTGACGGTGACCGTGTCTTCGTCGCGCGCTGGCTCTTGGACATGGCAGCCCCGCCATTCCACAAGCAGATGTGCGGCTTTGCCGGCAATATCGACCGCTGGCAGGAGATCGAGTTCCGAACTGGCCTCATCCAATTCTATTCCGGCGCGACTGATGCCAATAGCGGCGCGCGTCAAGGCCGGCGGGACGGCGGCATGCACCTGCGTCACCTTCATTGCATTACGCCGGAGACCGAAACGCGGACGCGGTATTTGTTCTCGGTCGCCCGCAATTTCCGCGTCGACGACGCGGCGCTGACCCGGCGCCTGCAGCAGCTTGCGTTGGCGACCTTTCGCGAGGACCAGGCACTGCTCGAAGTGCAACAACGGCGCCTTGCCGAAGACCCAAATCGTGCGCTGCTCGATACCTGCAACGATATCGGGACGGTGCATGCGCGCCGCATCGTCGCGGAAAGGGTGACAGAGCAAGGACGCAGGATAGAACAGACCCGTTAGACCAAAACGGACCGAGTGCCGCCAATCAAGCCGGCGGCAACAGGCCCCAGGGTGCGCCGGCGCGTTTTTGGTTGCGCGTCTGACGATCGCGCTACGCGGGGAAGCGCTTCAGTTCACGTTCGCGTACTGGGTCACACCCTCGACGTTCCCCTGATCCCGGCCACGCAGCTCGATCACATTGCCGTCGGGATCGCGAACGAACACCGAGATACCACCATCCTCGCCGAACTTCGACGGACCTTGCGTGATCCGAATGTTGTGACCCTTGAGCGCTGCAATCGTGTCCGGGATCGAGGCGACGCGAAGCGCAACGTGGGTGTAGCCCGCATATTTTTCGGCGACATCCATCAGAATGTTTTTCGCCGGATCGCCGGCGTTGGCATTGAGGATGAGATTGATCTCAACTCCGGCGGCATTGCGGATGATCGCCACCGGGTCGAAGGTAACCCTATGTAGCAGCTTGAAACCGAGGGCTTCATAGAACGACATGGCGCGATCGAGATCGCGCACCCGGATGCCGATATGGTCGACGCGCTCGATGGTGATGCCGGTCATGTCATGCTCCTTGTCGGAATCATTACATAGGGTGGCCGCTGCATCGAAAGAAGGGGCATCGACGGGGCACTGCCGTTGCGGTGCAATTTTCGCCCGGCGGCGCAGTTGGTCAAGGTCAGCGCCGATGACGGGTGGTGCGGCGGCAGCGGCAAGCATGGCGCGGCGGTGCGCTTGAGCGGAGGAGGCGCGCGCTTTGTGGTGCGAGACAAGCCGATCGTTGCGCGGACAACGCCGTTACGGAGTGAGGCCAGGGGTTGGGTCGCTTGCCGGCAAACCGAGCCGATGGTCAACGGTCGCGACTACCCTCGCCGTCAACGGCTTGTTGGCCGCTGCCGGGAGCAATGTTGCGCGCGCATTGGCAATTGCAGGTCGCGTGCAGCGGGCAGCTGAGTTTCAGGGAATCAGGTAAGCGGGAATTCCGCGAAGGATGCTCCGTCCGCAACGGCGTCGACCACCACGGCGCAGCGGCGACAAATCGCCCGAAGCGTGACATGGTGACACGCCCGGTGGAGGAGAGCCGTGAGTAAACCCAGGAAGGTTCTGGTGTGCGGTGCCGGCGTGGCAGGCCCGACCTTAGCCTTTTGGTTGGAACGGTTTGGGTTCGAGCCGACCTTGATCGAACGGGCGCCGGCGTTAAGGACCGGCGGGTACATCATCGATGTTTGGGGCCTCGGCTTTGACATCGCTGAGAAGATGGGACTGCTGCCGGCGTTGCGCGAAACTGGTTACAAGATCAACGAACTCCGGCTGGTTGACGGCAAAGGCCGGCGCCGCGGCGGCTTCGGCGCTCGCGTGTTTGAAGCGGGCCTGGGCGACCGCTACGTGAGCATATTGCGAGGCGATCTCGCCAAGCTCATCTACGAAGCGTGCGCGCGCAGGGTCCGGACGATTTTCGGCGATTCCGTGATTGCCGTTGACGAGCACGCCGCTGGCGTCGATGTCGCGTTCGCACACCGCAGGCCAGAAAGGTTCGATATGGTGATCGGCGCCGGCGGACTTCACTCGCCGATCCGGGCCTTGGTCTTCGGACCGGAAAATCGCTTCGAAAAATACCTTGGCTATTGTGCCGCAGCCTTCACCATCGACGATTACCCCCATCGCGACGCCCACGCCTATGTCGGCCATGCCGCGCCAGGGCGTCAGGTCATGCGCTGCGCACTGCGCGGCAACCGCACGGTGGTGTTTCTGGTCTTTTCATCCCCCACGACACCGTCAAGGTCACTCCAAGAGACCGCAGAGCAGAAGAAAATTCTGCGCGACACCTTCAGGCGGGACAGTTGGGAAGTCCCGGACCTTCTTGCGGGTTTGGACCAGTGCACCGATCTTTATTTCGATGCGGTGAGCCAAATTCGCATGGACAGTTGGTCGCGGGGACGGGTTGCTTTGGTTGGCGACGCGTGTTTCTGCCCGTCATTGTTGGCAGGACAAGGCTCGGCGCTGGCCATGGCTGGAGCCTACATTCTCGCTGGCGAACTAAAGAGCGCCGACGGTGATTATCGCAGCGCCTTTGCCAACTATGAGGCGCTTTTCCATCCTTTCGTCGCGAGGAAGCAACGGGTAGCTGCGCGGTTAGCAGCATCCTTCGCACCGCGGACGCGCTTCGGCATCTTTCTCCGTAACGAAATTACGCGGGTGATGACTGTCCCCCTTCTCGCGGACTGGGCCATGGGCGGACTCTTGCGCGACCGGTTGGTAGTGCCGTCTTACGGGGGCTAACGGACCGAGGCTTTCCATCGGGCCATCAGGCCGGCGAGGTCGCTGCCGGCTTGGTCCGGTGACGCTCAACCGCCGATCGGATGTTTCGCATGTCACATCTCCACATGACGGTGTCCCGCCACGATTGAGAAGGCGTGGAGGCACGCCGCACCACGGCGCCTCAGGCCACATCTCTCGCTGTCGGCCGTTCTATGTTGGTGCGCCGTCATGTTCGGCGCAGCCGCTAATCTCTTCGGCTTTTGCGCCGCTGCGCTGCCGCCGGGACGATGCGCGGTCGTGAAACACGGGTCTTTTGAGTGGCCGTGCCGGTGGGCAGCCAAATCGCCGTGGGCCTGGGCCATTCCAGCATCTGACTGACCGCGAGACCGAAGAAACTGGAACGGCTCATCCCGAGTGCCGTCGCGCGTGCATCGGCGCGCTCGATCAGGCGTTTCGGCAAATAGATGTTCACGCGCTCGGACGGGTCGGGCGGTCCCACCCCAACCATGACGAAGGCGACGAACCGACACCCTTTAGGCAGCGAAATCGCTTCGACAAGGGTGGGGTTAGGCAAGCGCTGCTCGCGCTCGGCCAATGAATCGATGGCCTGAGCCAACACCCCTTCGGCCTTTTGAATAGCTTGGTCCTGCGAGGTGCCGGCCGCGACACAGCTAGGGAAATCGGGAAACCAGACGGCAAAGGTGCCTTTTGCGGCCCGTTCCAGAACTCCAGGATAAAAGCGCTTCGACTCTCGCATCCGCGTTTCGTTCGTGGTAAGAGTGTGTCGATACGCACACTTTAGCGCAGCGGAGCGCTACGGAAAAGAGGCATGCGCCCAAAGGAAGATGGATCCGGAATCGGAACGTGCGATCGTCCGCCGCGCCTATGCCAAGCAGATCATGGCGGCGGCCGGTCTATCTCTATGTTGATGATCCGGTCGGCATCGTCCCGGAGCGACGAATCAATAACGGCCAACCGTCGTTCCACGCCACATTGATCGCCAAGCCCCAATCGAAGCCGGCGACCAGGTCGTCCATATTGGCGCAGGGACCGGCTACTACTCCGCCATCTTGGCGCATCTCGCGGGACCGACCGGCGATGTGACGGCGATCGAATACGATAGAGGTCTTGCGGCGCAGGCCGCGACCAATCTCGCCGAAGCTCGCGTCGGGGTGATCGAAGGCGACGGGGCGGCGATGGCCTTCGCGCCCGCCGATGTCATTTATGTCAACGCCGGTGTCACCAGGCCGGCGGACATTTGGCTCGATGCGCTCAAGGACGGCGGACGGCTTATCTTGCCGATGACCACGGATGCCGGTTTCGGGGAAGCCTGGCGTGGGCTCGAGCGACGCGGCGCGGTTTTCCTGATCGAGCGGAACTCTCGGAATTCGCAGCGCGGTGGATTTCTCCCGTGGCAATTTTTCCCTGCGAGGGCGCATGGGACAAGGCCTCTGAGGTCGCGTTGGCAAAGGCTTTTGAAAAGGGTGGTTGGGACAGGGTAACGCGCCTCTACCGCACCGATGACATCGCCAATGATCGCTGCTGGGTCAAAGGGACGGGATGGTGCCTAGCCTATAACTGAGAATGACCATCGGTTTGCGCATTGGTGCGCGGCGCGTGCGGTCGTGCGACTATTGAAAAAGCGAACCGGCGATGCGGAGAGATCGATGCAGGAGTATGACTATATCATTGTCGGCGCCGGCGCTGCCGGGTGTGTGTTGGCCCATCGCCTGAGCGAAGACCCGTACAGTCGAGTATTGGTGCTCGAAGCCGGCGGGCGCGACCTTCACCCTTATGTCCATATGCCGCTGACTTGGCGCCAGATCTGGCGCGGGCCGCTCTATAATTGGATGTACGCGTCCGAGCCGGAGGTCTATCTCGACGATCGCCGGCTGGCGTTGCCGCGTGGCAAGGTGCTTGGCGGCTCGTCCACCATCAACGGCATGCTCTACATTCGCGGCAATCCGCGCGACTACGATACATGGCGGCAGTTGGGCAATGACGGCTGGAGCTACGAGGAAATCCTGCCCTACTTCAAGCGTTCGGAAACCAACTGGCGTGGCGCCACCGAGGTTCACGGAGCCGACGGCCCGCTTCAGGTCACGCCGGTCGCTACGCGACTTTATGGCTATGAGCGGATCAGGGAAGCTGCCATCAATGCCGGTATCGGACTGACGGCCGATTTCGCTGCCAATCCCGAAGGCTTCAATCGACTCGATGTCACGGTCGGCGGCGACGGGCGACGATCGAGCGCTGCTCGCGCCTACCTGCGGCCGGCACTGGAACGGTCCAACGTCTTTGTCATGGTTCATGCCTTGTCGCTTCGCGTCCTGCTCGACAAGGGGCGGGCACTGGGCGTCGAATATGCCCAGGACGGAAACCGCTTCGTGGCGCATGCGCGGCGCGAGGTGATTCTATCGGGCGGCGCTTACAATTCGCCGCAATTGCTGCTGCTCTCCGGCATCGGTCCGGCCGACGAGATCACCGCCCAAGGCATTAGGTCAGTCCACGATCTTCCAGGCGTCGGCAAGAACCTCTCCGAGCATCCGATGGTATCGACCGCGTTCGAGTCAAATCTCGATACCTCATTCCTCGATCAGCTGCGCTACGACCGGTTGGCGATGCAAATGATGCGCTACGCCGTCATGCGCACCGGCAATTTCGCCAATCAGGTCATCACTGCCAACGCATTCGTGCGCACGCGACCGGAACTTGACACACCCAACATGCAGCTTTTTTTCGGCCCGGTGAAACAGGATGCCCAGATCTGGGGCCCGGGTTTCCGCAGGCGCGTGGCGCACGGCTTCAGCGGCACGGCATGCCTACTGCGTCCTGAGAGCCGCGGCCATGTCAGCCTCTATTCCGGCGATCCTGGCCGGCCGCCGCGGGTCGTGCTCAATTTCATGAAGGAGCGTTCCGACCGCGAGGCATTGCGCCAGGGCGTCCGCTGGCTGCGCAAGGTCTATGGGTCGCCGCCGCTGGATCGCATCATCGTGCGCGAGGCCAATCCTGGCGCCGAAGTGCAATCAGACGAGGCGCTCGACGCGTTCATTCGGCAACGCGTCGAGGTCGGTCATCATCCCGTCGGAACCTGCGCCATGGGCGTCAATGGCGACGCGGTTGTCGATCCGCAGTTGCGGGTACGCGGCATCGAAGGATTGCGCGTTGTCGATGCCTCGGTGATGCCGCTGGTGCCCAGCGGCAATACGTATGCGCCGACGCTCATGGTGGCGGAGAAGGCGGCGGACATGATCCGGGGCCAACCGCCGTTGCCGGTCGGCGCCTGATTAGCCGCCGGCCGCTTGACCGAGATAATGATCGATGACCAAGGGATCCGATCGCATCGCGACGCTTGGTCCTTGATGAACGATGCGACCGCGTTCCATCACATAGGCGAATTCGGTCGCTTCGAGCGCCAGGCGCGCGTTCTGCTCCACTAAAATCATGCTGAGCCCTTCCTGGTGCAGCGCCTTCAACGCCGCGAATACCTGCGCCACCACGCTCGGCCCAAGGCCAAGGCTCGGCTCGTCCAGCAAGAGCAGGCGCGGCCGCCCCATCAGCGCTCGACCGATAGCGAGCATTTGCTGCTGACCGCCGCTCAACTGTCCAGCATATTGGCTGCGGCGCTCGGCGAGGATCGGAAACAGCGCGAACACTTTGTTCATTTCGGCGTTCGGCGCGGTGCTGCGGGCAACGGCCGCACGTTGACCCAGGCGCAAATTTTCCTCGACCGTGAGCGCTCCGAAGATTTGCCTTCCCTCTGGCACCATGAGAATGCCTTGCCGTGCCACGCCATAGGCGGGCCGGCCAGTCAGCCCCGTGCCCGCGAAATTGATCTGGCCGCTCGCCGGGCGCAACAATCCTGAGATCGTTCGCAGCAGGCTGGTCTTGCCGGCGCCGTTGGCGCCGATGATGGCGACCGCCTGGCCTTCGGCCATGGACAGACTAATGTCGTCAACCGCGACGATGCCCCCGTACCGGGTGGTGAGCCCCGAAATCTCCAACATTTTCACCCACCCAGATACGCGCGAATGACGGCAGGATCGCGGCGCACCGTCTCCGCCGTGCCGCTCGCGATCAAGCGTCCCGAATCGAGGACATGGATCGCTTCGCAGATTTCCATGACGAAACGCATATTGTGCTCGATCAGCACGATGCCGACGCCATCCGCCGCAAGGTCGCGGATGATCGCACCCAAATTACGGCTTTCGACATCATTCATTCCCGCCGCCGGCTCATCGAGCAGCAGGAAATCGGGCGACATCGCGAGGGCGCGCATGACTTCCACCAGGCGCTGATGGCCGAAAGAGATGGTGCCCGCGGGCCGCGCCGCGAACTCGACCAGGCCGAAGCGCGTGAGCAGATTATGCGCTTGCGCGCGGAAATCGCGCCGCTCGCGCCACACCGGAGGCAAGCCGAGCGAACAGGCAAGCAGCGACGTGTGCTCATGGCGGTGGAAGCCGACGACGATATTGTCGAGCACCGTTGCCTCCTTCAGCAACCGCACATTCTGAAAGGTTCGTGCAATGCCCATTCGAGCAATCTCGTGCGGCAACGCGCCATCGACCCGCCGTTCCGCGAGCGTGATGCGCCCAGCGCTGGGCTGGATCAGGCCGGTGATCATATTGACCACGGTCGTCTTGCCAGCGCCGTTGGGTCCAATGAGACCGCTGATGCGGCCGGGCGCGAACGCTAACGATAGCTCGGCGACCGCCTCGATCCCGCCGAAATGTTTGCCGAGCCGGTCAAGCCGCAGGGAGTCCATGCCGGTCCCGGCGTGCTTGAGGATCTTGCGCGGCGTCCCGATCGTGCCAGCGCCGAACCAGACCGTCGACGATGCCGCGAGGCCAATAGATGATGACCACGATCAGCAATGCGCCTTGGAGCAACAGGCGTTCGTCGGCGAGCGGCCGCGCCAGTTCGGGCAATACCATGAGAAACACGGTGCCCACGAGCGGTCCGGCGACTGACGATCGGCCGCCGAGAATCACCGCAGCAATGGCGAAGACGAGGAGCGGAAACCCGAACAGGTCCGGCTGGATCGAGTAGGTGTCGAAGGCCAGGAGACAGCCGCCTAGCGCCCCGATCGCGCCACTGAGCGCGAAGGCGTAACGAGAATATTTGTTGGTCGAAATGCCGAGCGAGGCGGCCACCGTGTAATCCTGCCGGATTGCGTCGAAGGCCCGGCCGATGCCGCCGCGATTGATAACGGCGAGCAGCAACATCAAGACGGCAACGATGGCGACGAGCAATCCGCTGGATGCCACCTTGGGTATCGCGTTGAGGCCGAGCGCGCCGCCGGTGATCGGTGCCGCAAAGAGGGAGAGCGACACCATTATCTGGACGAAGCCGATGGTAGCGATTGCCTGGAACGCGCCGCGCAGCCTCGCCAGAGGCAGCGACAGGAACAGTCCCGCTGCCACGCCGCACAGTATCGCACCGACGCCGGATAGCACCGGGCCGAGGGCCGTCTCCTTCAAAAGATAGGCACCGGCATAGCCACCGATCGACGCAAAGCCGGCGGTTGCCAGCGAAAACAAGCCGGCGCGCAGGGCGACGTACTGGCTGAAGGCAAACACCGCGTAGATGCAGATGAGATCGAACAGCGGTCGATAGGTCGCAACGAGATTCCCCATCGCTCACGCAACCCGGTGCTCGGTATGAAGTCCGGCGAAAAAGCCGCGGGGCCGCGCCAGCAGCACGACGAAGAGGAGGCCAAACACGACGGCGTCCGACAATTCCGAGGAGATATAGACCGTCGTCAATGTTTGGATCACGCCGAGCATCACTCCCGCCAACAACGCGCCCGGCACGCTGCCGAGTCCGCCCAGCACAATGACGACAAAGGCTTGGAGCATTATCGGTTCGCCCATGAGGTAGGACACGGAGTTGAAGGCGATGCCGAGGATGACGCCTGCGGCGCCCGCCAACGCGCCGGCGATGGCGAACGTGCCGAAATAGACCGCATGGGGATTGATGCCGAGCAGCATCGAGGTCCGCTCGTCGATCGCCACCGCTCGGGCATCGGTGCCGAGATTGGTGCGGAAGAGATAGAGCACCAAGGCGATCACCAGCAACGCGACCGCCGCGACAATGACAATCTGCTGCAGCGAAACCCGCAATCCCAGCAGGTGGTAGAAGTGAATTGGGAAGATCCCGAAAGGAAAGCGCAGGGTTTGCGCGTTGGTGGCCTGCTGGGCCAAATGCATCAATACGAGATTGGCGCCGATGCTGACGATGATGGTGCCGAACTCGTCACCCTGCCGTCGGCGCAATGGACGGAACACGAGGAGATCGAGCGCAACACTGACCAGGGCGCCGCCCAGGATCGCCAGTATGAAGGCCGGCAACAAAGCCAAGCCTGCGCCTGTCACCGCGAAATAGCCGATCAGGGCGCCCCACATGAAAACCGCGCCATGGGCGAGATTGAGAATGCGGTGGATGCCGAAGACGAGCGTCAGCCCGAGCGAGAACAGCGCATAGACTGCGCCGACCACGACCCCGTTCAGCAGCTCTTGCCCGAACATGGCACCGCTCCGCTGGCGCTATTCGACGTGCACCGGCTTGCCTTTTACCACCTGAACCACAACGCTCGGATAGTAGCCCTTGCGATCGCGGAACGAGAAACGGCCGGCGCCCAGCACGGTTGGAACGTTGTCGAGTGCTGCGAGCGCGGCGCGCACCTTGGCCCGATCGGCGCCGGGGCCCGCGCTCTTGATGGCCCGCGCCAGCAGCATGGTACCGGCATAGCCCCACGCCGCGTTCTGGTCCGGGTCCTTGTGATAATGGTCCCGATAGGCGCTGACGAAATTCTTGTTCTCCTCATTTCCCATGTCGAGAAGATAGTCGACCGCGTAATAGATACCCTCCGCCGCTGCTCCGGCGATGTTGAAGAATACCGGCGCACCGATTTGTCCGCTGGTCAGCAGCCTGATATCGGGATCGAGGCCCGCTTGCCGCACCTGGATGACGAAATTGGCGGCCACCGACGGCACCGACTCGAAGAACAGCGAATCGATCTTCTCGTTGACGATCTTGGTCGCAATCGGCTCGAAATTGGTGTCTTGGGCGGTGATGCCGTCTACGGACACGATGTTGACGCCACCTGCCTTGACATGGTTGGCGAAGGAATCCCGCATCCGCACCGAGGCATCGTTGGCGCGGTCGTAGACCAGGGCGATATTCTTGATGTGTAGACGGTCGACCGCGAATTTCGCCAGCACCGTCATGGAAATGTCGGCCGGCTCGAGCAGCGAGAATGACCAGGGCCCCGCCTGCGAGATCGCGTCGGAAACGGCGATCGCCAGCAGCGGCATCTTAAGATCATTTGCCACTGGTGCCGCCGGCAGCGATAGAAAGGAGCCATAGACGCCGAGCACCGCGACGGCATTGCTGTTGGCGAAGCGGCTCATCAGCGAGATCGCCTGATTCCGGTCGCCGCCATTGTCTTCAAGCATGACCTTCAAGGTCCGGCCTGCCCCCAAGAGATGATCGCGATTGATGCGTTCGAGCGCGAGCTCGGTACCCTCGCGCAGAAACGGGCCCGAATAGGATGCCATCGGCCCCGACAGCGGATATTGCGCGCCGATGACGACATCGTCCGCTTGGGCGACGCCAGGCGCGACCAACGAGGCGGCAAACAACAACAGGGCGATCCGTCTGCGATTCACCGTCTGCTCCCGGAATAGGTTCATTGCGACCACAATTCCTTGCTGGCGATGCGCGCACCTTCGGCAAGCGTTTTCAACTTCGCCCAGCCGATTTGGGCATGGACGCGGTAGCCCATGCCGCAATCGGTGCCGGCGATCACGTTTTCCCTGCCGGCGACACTGGCGAAGTTCTTGATGCGCCACGCCACTAGCTCAGGGTGCTCGATCAGATTGGTAGCGTGCGAGACCACGCCGGGAATCAGGATCTTGCCATCGGGCAGTTTCACGTCCTTCCAGATCTGCCATTCATGCTCGTGGCGCGCATTGGCGGCTTCGATGGCATAGGCCTGCGCCTTCACTCGCAATAGGATATCGGCGACATGCTTCAACGGCAAATCGTAGGCGTGCGCGCCGTGCCAGCTGCCCCAGCAAATGTGATATCGCGCCCGATCCTCCGGCACACCGCGCAACGCATGATTCACCACCTCGACCATCTGCCCGGCGAGCTTGCGATAGTCTGACATGCTCATTTCCTGCAGGCCCGAATCCCATAGGCCCGGCAATTGCGGATCGTCGATCTGCACCACGAAACCGGCATCGACGATGCCGCGATATTCCTCGTTCATGGCGTTGGCGACCGCTTCGAAATAGGAATCGTCGTCGGGATAATAATCGTTGACGCGGCGCCGCACGGGCGAAGTCGCCGGTAGGAACGCTTCCTCGATCCCGGCCGCCGCGACTGCGGCGCGCAGGTGGCCGAGGTCCTGTCGCAGCGAGTCGCGGCCGACATAGCTGACCGGGCCGGTGCAGGCCCAGCGCATGCCCGGCAGCACATCGCGTCCGGGGTTGCGATAGTAATAGGAGCCGCCGCTCTCGAGCTCCTGATAGAACGCCGCAAATTCGGTTCGATCGCGCGAGCGCCGCGCCGTCTCGCCGGGCTTTGCCGGCACTGTTTCGTGTCCGGCCAACCGCCCCATCAGATAAGAGTGCCAACTGAGCTTGCCGAACTCGCCGTCGCAGACGATGTCAATGCCGGCTTCGGCCTGCTGTTTCACCACATCGACGACCGCTTCCTTGAGCAGCGCCGCGAATGCCGCGTCGGTCGGCCGGCCACGTGGATGCGCCTCCATTGCCTGCGTCAGTCGTTCGGGACGCTGCAAGCGACCGACATGGGTGGTCAGGATGCGTTGACTGCTGCGTTTCACCGCGATGCTCCCTGGTTGTGGCCTCGACGAAATCTCCGAGTTCCGCATCGAAGCGATCGGGCGCCTCCGCCATCACCCAATGACCGACGCCGTCGTCAACCGATAAAACGCGCGCGGCAGTCGATCGGCAAAGGCCTGCGCCTACCCGGCCGGCATGATGGCATCGGCGCTACTGTGCGAGATCGGCGACGGCAAAGCTGCCAGCATGTGGCGCTGACTGCCGGCGGGGTGCGCGCCATGATGAGACGCCGCACCGTCGCTGGCACTTTCATAGTGGAGGCGAGCGCGATCGCGAACACGTCTTCAGGCCGCAGCACGTCGAAAGAAGCGCGGAGAAACGTCCGGGTCGCCTCGAGCCGCGCGGCGACATCGTCCGCCGCCAAATCGCGGCCTAGGGCCGGACCCGCGCCCGCCCGGCTCGCCTCGGTGAAGCGCAGGATTTCCCGACCGGCGGCGTCGCCGCTCGAACACCGCCAAGGCGGTTCTATGGCTGCCGGTTACCCGGTATCCTCCCTTGACACGCATCCTAGTTCTTTCGACTAGATTTGCAAAAAATGGCTGCGAGAGTCAAAAGCAAACAATCATGATTGCTGCAAATTGCGAAATCCCTACTGAATCAGGAAATCCTATGCATCGTCTTAATAGCGCTGCCGCCGACCGTAATCGATCACCGCCGGCTCGTCCGCGGCACGGGTTGACGGCACATTTGCCCGTCGACGATACGTATGGCTCACCCTGACCGGAACCGCTCTCATGGCTGACGCCTCTCATCTTCATGTCGACCATGTCGGCAGCCTGTTGCGGCCGGCCGAACTGCGCGCGGCGCGAATCCGCCTTCTCGGCGAGCACGATGCCGACCGCAATCTGGGGCCGCATCACAACGCGGAGCTGAGCGCGATCGAAGATCGCCACATCCGCGACGTGGTGACGCTGCAGGAAGAGTGCGGGTTATCGATTGTCACTGATGGCGATTACCGGCGCCGCAGCTGGTGGACCGATTTCCTTCTCGGCTTTTCCGGCCTGGCGATTTCCTATAGCGGCAAGACTCCGATCACCCTCATCAACGCCGCTGGCGAGACGCGGCCGATTGCCGGTATCAAGGTCGAAGGGCCGATCCGGCCGCGCGACAGCACCCTCGCCAAATATTTCGGTTTCCTCAAAACGCTCACGAGCAAGACGGCGAAGACCACGATTCCGGGCCCGCCGATCGTGCACTTTCTGCGCGACGCCGCGTTCGTGCCGTCGGTCTATAGCGACATCGACGCCTTCTGGGCCGAACTCGTTGGGGCTTATCGCGCCGAGATTGCAGGCCTCGGAGCCGCTGGCTGCAAATTCCTTCAGATCGATGAGTGCATGCTGCCTTATCTTTGCGATCCGCGGCATCGCAGCATGTCTGCCGCGCGCGGTGATAATCCCGATGAATTGATACAAACCTATGTCCGTGTGCTGAACGATATCGTGGCGGAGCGGCCAGCGGACATGCTCATCGCCATCCATATGTGCCGCGGCAACATGAACGCGTTTTGGGGCGGCGAGGGTGGCTATGACCCGGTGGCGGAGGCTGTCTTCAATATGTCCAATGTCGATGCCTACCTGCTCGAATACGATACGCCGCGCGCCGGCGATTTCTCGCCGTTGCGCCATGTGCCGGAAGGCAAGCAGGTGTTGCTCGGCATCGTCTCCACCAAGGATGCACGGCTCGAAGATAAAACCACGCTCAAGCGCCGTATCGACGCCGCGGCGCGGCATGTCGATTTGGGGCAACTCGGCATCTGTCCGCAATGCGGCTTCTCGACCAATCTGTTCGGCACCGACTTCACCGTGGATGTCGAGCGCCGCAAGTTGACGTTGCTGGTTGAAACGGCGGCCGAGGTGTGGGGCTAGGCCGCCGGCAGTGACGCCTTGATGGTTTCGGCCGTGGCGACGAGGAGGGCGCGGACGCGCGCAAGCGTTGCTTCGTCGGGCGCACCGAAACAGGCAATGCCGAGACTCGCTGCCGCGGCCCGTCGCGGCATTGCCAGCGGTACCGCGATGCCGACCACGCCCTTATCGACCTCGCCGCGGGTGATGCAATAGCCGTGTTTGCGGATGTCGCGAAGCTGGCGGCGGAACGATTCGCTGTCGAACCCGGGCACATTTTCCGCTTCGATCGTTGGCATCAGCGTCGCGAGCCGGCGCGGCGGCAGCTGGGCCAGGATGGTGCGCGACGGAGCGCCGCGCGACAGCGGCATCGGCCTGCCGCGTTCGTAGCTCACGGCGCCGATCTCGCCGCGCTTCTCCTCTTGCGCGATGCACATCACCCGGTCGCGATAGAGACGGCAGAGAAGAATGGTGCAAGGGACGGGCGCCTGTTCCGCCAGCCATCGCATCGCTGATGTCGCGGCCGTCAACAAGGGGTCGCTCAACCGAATGTTGCGGTCGAGTTCGATGATCGCGGGTCCGAGGACATAGGCCGACGAGCGCTCCAGCGTTTCGAGCAAGCCGGATTTTACCAGGGCGCCGAGTTGACGATAGGCAGTGCTCCGAGAAAAGCCCAAGGCGGCGGCGGTTTCTTCAGCCGTCCATTGCGGCCGCTCCGGGCTGAAGAGGCGCAGGATAAGATGCAGGCGATCGCCGCGGTTCATTGCAATAACCGACTAGTCCCGACCCCTTTCGCGGTCTCCGGTCGCGGCCTCGACCGTCGGGTACCCTACGGCCTCGAGGCGCATCAAGACCGACGCTCCCATCGGCCCTGGATGTAGTCGCGAGTCGGCGGTTGCTCGTCTTTTCGCGCGCCGCACGAGCTCGCACACGGGACTAATCGGCGGAACGCGTGGCGCAGGAATGCGGGTGCGCGGCCGACATCGCGGCGTCGGCGCAAATCGCCCTTTCCGCCCCCGGCCGCTCAGGAAAATTTCGATGCCGAGCTCCATCCTCTTCTCGCTAGCGGCGTA
Source organism: Alphaproteobacteria bacterium (assembly GCA_030041335.1). Taxonomy (GTDB): domain Bacteria; phylum Pseudomonadota; class Alphaproteobacteria; order ATCC43930; family CGMCC-115725; genus JAATGI01. Next base: position 110,750 of record JASHOB010000158.1, read on the forward strand.
GATTTCGCAAAAAGAGCCTTGTAATGCAATATGGCTCCATTTAGTTTCGCAAAAAACGCGAATAAATCGGGAGGTAGCATGGTTGCGGAGCGGCTCAACGCGCCTATTTCGACCGCCGAGCTCGAACGGCGCTGGGCCGCGGTGCGCGCTGGGATGGCAGCGCACGGGATCGACGTTCTGCTGATGCAGAACAACAACGATTCGATGGGCGGCTATGTCAAATATTTTTCCGATACGCCAGCGACCAACGGCTATCCGACCAGCGTCGTGTTCCCACGCAACGACGAAATGACGATTATCGCGCACGGCCCGTTCGCGACCGATCGCGCGATCGCGCCCTCGTCCAATACGGTGCCGCGCGGCACCAAGCGCGTCCTGGCGGAGCCCTATTTTGCCAGCACGCCGTATTCGGTCGCGTACGAGGTCGCTTTGGCCGAGAAGGCGCTCCAAGGATTCGCCGGCGCGACCATCGGCCTGGTCGGGACCGCCACCTTGCCCTATCCGCTGGTCGATGGTTTAAAGCGCGGCCGTCTCTCAAACGCCGCCTTCACCGATGCGACCGACATGGTCGACGCGATTAAATCGGTGAAGAGTCCGGAGGAAGTAACGCTGATCCGCGCCACGGCTCGCATCCAGGATGGGGCCATCGCCGCCGCCTTCGCCGCGGTAAAGCCGGGCATGAAGGAGATCGAAGTCGCCGCCGTCGCCCAGCATTACTGCGTTGCGCACGGGTCCGAGCAAGGGATTTATTTGACTTGCTCCTATCAGCCGGGCGAGCCGGTGCGTCAAGCCAACCGCTATTATCAGAACCGCGTGTTGCGCGAGGGCGACGTCTTCACGCTGCTGGTCGAGACCAACGGCCCGGGCGGCTTCTATACCGAAATCGGCCGCACTTGCGTGCTGGGAAGGGCATCGTCCGAGATAGATGACGAGCACGCGGCGATCATCGAAGCACGGAACTACACCCTAAAGCGGCTCGTCCCCGGCGCCTCGTGCGCCGAGGTCTTTGCCGCCTACAACGACTATATGCGGCGGCACCGCAAACCGGCGGAGGCGCGAGTTCATTGCCATGGTCAGGGCTATGACATGGTCGAGCGACCTCTGGTGCGACATGACGAGCCAATGAGGGTCGCGGCCAACATGAACATGGCCTGTCATCCAAATTACGTGACGGATCTGGTGTTTGCGACCTTCTGCGACAATTACCTGGTCGGAGAGAGAGGCGTGGAACGGCTTCACGCCTATCCGGAAGAATTGGTGGAAGTGTAATGGGACAGGCTGTTTTGTTGGTCGGCAGCGTGCCGCTGCCCAGCGTCGAGGAAGTGATGACGCGCTTTGGCGGGGCGCTTGGCCCGCATTTGCCGGCGCTTCCGGACGGCGAGGTCGGGGAGCGTCGCTCGTGGGTGCTGCGGCTCTCTTATCAGGTATTTAACGGACACATTGATCTCGACACGATCAAACGGCCGCGGCGTGAGAATGGGGTCGAGCGATTGATGCCGCGCGACCGTGACGATGTCTGGCTGTTTCAGGTGAGGGAGGGTGTCGAGCAGGTGCGGTTTGGCAATCCGGGCTATCGGCTGGGCTATGCCAAGGACGCGGCCAGTTCCTATTTTGTGTTCAAGACGTTGCGCGAGAAGGGCGTGCTGCCGCAGGGCCTGCGTTTTCAGGTCTCGATGCCGATGGTGGACAGCGTGGTGCGGCCGCTCACTTTTCCGCGTCCGGGCGATCTCGAGCGCATCAGGCCTGGCTATGAGGAAGCGATCGGCGCCGAACTGGCGGCAATGCTCGATTCGATTCCCGATGAGGATCTGGCGATCCAATGGGATTGCGCTTGGGAGGTCTCTGCCATCCATAACGGCCACGACGTGCAACGGGGTTTTCCCGCCGAAGCGCGGATCGAGACCCATCTCGGGCCGATCGCCCGCCTATCGCAACTTCTTCCGGATCGGGTCGCGCTCGGGTTTCATTTCTGCTTTGGCACGTTTGGCGGTTGGCCGCGTTTCGCGCCGCCCGATCTTGGGCGAACGGTCGAGCTGGTTAACGCCGTCGTCGCGGCGGTGCCACGTCGGGTGGATTGGGTGCACATCCCGACGCTCGATCGCGGCGACGATGATTTTTATCGCCCGTTAGCGCGGCTCGATCTGGGCGGGGCACGGCCTTATCTTGGCATGATCCACAACATGCCAAGCTTCACGCGCCGCCTCGACGTCGCGCGCAAATATCTGCCCGACTTCGGGCTGGCAGCCTACTGCGGCTTCGGCCGCAATCCGCCCGAAGACATGCCGCGCACTCTCGAGGATCATTTGACCGCGCTCCGCCTGGCCGCTTGAACTGATCGATGGAGCAACGACACGCCAAAAAAGTGGCGGTTATCAGCGGCGCTGCCTCGGGCATCGGGCAGGCGCATGCGATCCGGCTGGCGTCGGAGGGCGCCGCCGTCGTGATTGCGGATATTCAACCAGGTGAAACGACGCGCCAGCGGATCGAGGCGACCGGCGGTCGCGCCGTCGCGTTTCGCTGCGACGTCGCCGATCCTGACAGCGTGGCCCAACTGGGCAGACTGGTTCGTGACATGTTCGGGCGCTGCGATATTCTCGTCAACAATGCCGGACTGATTCCGGCGCAGCCTTTCGAGCAGATCAGATTCGCCGATTGGCGCCGCATCATGGCGGTGAATCTCGACGGCGTATTTCTGATGACGCAATGTTTCCTACCCGATATGCGCGAGCGCGGCTGGGGCCGGATCGTCAACATGGCATCCAACACCTTTGGCCAGAAGACGAACGGCTTGACCCACTATGTCGCCAGCAAAGGCGGCGTAATCGGTTTTACGCGGGCGCTGTCCGGGGAGGTCGGCCAGTACGGCATTACGGTCAACGCTATTGCGCCGGCACTGACACGGACGCCAGGCACGGAGGCGCTCGAAGACCGCTATGCCGGGATGACCCGGGACGAGCTGTTCAGCTTCGTCATCGGCAAGCAATCGGTCCCGCGGCCCAGCATGCCCGAGGATCTCGCGGCGACACTGTCATTCCTGGTCAGTGACGATGCCGGCTTCATCACCGGCCAGACCATCTATGCCGATGGCGGCGTCGTGCGCGGGTGATCAAGCGATGCCGTTGATCGACGTCCACGCCCATCTCATTCCACCCTTTTACCGCGAGGCGCTGATTGCCGCTGGCCGCGGCCCCTCGATCAGCGGCGGCTTTCCGGCCTGGTCTCCCGAACAGGCGTTGGAACAAATGGATCAGAGCGGGATC
>JASHOB010000017.1 GCA_030041335.1 Alphaproteobacteria bacterium
CTCGACCGATCACCTGCTTGTAAACGACATCTGAAATGCAGATACCCCCGCTCGGCGAAATGCTCTCAAGCCGAGCCGCAACATTGACGCCATCACCAAAGATATCATCGCCATCAACAATAATGTCGCCGACATTAATGCCGATGCGGAACTCCATCCTCTTGTTGGGAAGCAGGCCGGTATTGTGCGCTGCCATCGCGTGCTGAATGCCGATGGCACAACGGACCGCATCGACCGTACTGGCGAACTCCATTAAGACGCCATCGCCCGTAGTCTTTACGATGCGGCCGCGATGTTCGGCGATCTTCGGGTCAAGAAGGGATTGGCGCAGTGCTTTGAGCGCACCGAGGGTGCCCTCCTCGTCGCCACCCATCAAACGGCTGTAGCCTACGACGTCAGCAGCGAGGATTGCTGCCAGCCACCGTTCGACACGCGCTCCGGCCATATGAGTTGCCCTGCCGCATCGTGATTTCGAGCCCAGTTTATGGTCGAGGTCAGGGGACTGTCCATCGGTCGGGCGATTGCTGAGCGATTACTGGCATCTGTGTGTCCAAAGAAATATTGAATTATATTAAATATTTAGATCACAAAGGTGCGGGAATCATAATCCAAGAGCCGACGATCTCGGGCGTCTTAGTAGCCAGTCAGCGCTCCAGGATTTGTGGATCGTTACTGTGATCGGCGTAACAGAGTTCAGTAATCAACCGACTCATTAACGGGCGGCGGCTGCATCATCATCATGCCGGTATCGCGAATATACATGCGCCAATTCCGCCTCTTGTGCGGCCAATGCATCGTCGGACCCGGTTGCAGTTCGCTCATTTATGTCACCCGGTCACTTCAATTCCACAGTCGAGCCAAAACTTTCGCTGCGACCGCACGGGTCATTTCCCGATATGCGAACTGAGGCACTAACGACGTAGCAATTCGTCCCGCCGTTTTTGTCAGGGCCGCAAATTGAGACCTGTCCCTACCAATTACGCATGGTTCGTGCGGCCGGACATGCGGCCCATCAGGCTCGCAATGCCATCTCAGCGCGCGGCTGGGGCGGCATCTCAACCTCGATCTCGAGCAGCGAAATCTCGCCGTTGCGTTCCACCGTGACCTGCACCTTGTCGCGTTCGAGCATCACGTGCTTCCCGATCACAGCCAAGATCTCCTCGCGTAGCGTGGCCACGAGACCCTCCTGGCCTGCCGAGGCCCGCTCATGGGCGAGCAGGATCTGCAGCCGTTCGCGCGCCACAGCGGCCGGCCGTTCGCGCCCTGCGGCAAGCGCCAGAGGACGGCGGAAGAAATGAAGGATGCTCATGCGACCCTCCGCCCGAGCAGTCGGCTGACCAACCCGACGCGCGTAGGCAGCGGCACGGTTACCTTCAGCGTTTCCCCACGCAATCGCTTGACTGCGTCGGCATAGGCGCGCGCTGGCGCGCTTTCCGGGGCGTTCAGCGTCACCGGGCAGCCGACGTTGGAAGCGCGCAGAACCTCCTGGCTCTCGGGGATAATTCCAAGCAGCGGGATCGACAGGATTTCCAGCACGTCTTCGACCTTCAGCATGTCGCCGCGCGCGGCGCGCACTGGGTCGTAGCGCGTCAGGAGCAAATGCTTCTCCACCCGCTCGCCGCGCTCCGCCTTTGCGGTCTTGCTGTCCAGGATCCCGATGATCCGGTCGCTGTCTCGCACCGAGGACACCTCGGGATTGGTTACCAAGACGGCTATGTCCGCGTGGTGCATCGCCAGAGTCGCACCCCGCTCTATTCCGGCGGGCGAGTCGCACAGGATCCAGTCGAAAGTTTCACGCAGTTCGGACAGGACCTGCGCGACGCCCTCGCCGGTCAACGCCTCCTTGTCGCGCGTTTGCGACGCCGGCAGGAGCGAGAGGGTTTCAATCCGCTTGTCGCGGATCAATGCCTGCGCCAACTTCGCGTCGCCCTGAATGACATTGATCAGGTCGAACACCACGCGGCGTTCGGATCCCATCAACAGGTCGAGGTTGCGCAAGCCCACATCGAAATCGACCACGACCACTTTCTCACCGGTCTGGGCGAGTGCGGCACCGAGGGCCGCTGTCGTCGTGGTCTTCCCCACTCCCCCCTTGCCTGACGTCACTACTACCACCTTCGCCATGTTGTTCCCTTTCCGTCCTATCTCAGCGGCTCGATCACTATTGACTCGCCATCGAGTCGGATGCCAACCGCGCGTCCGCGTGAAGCAGGGTCCATATCGTCTGCCGTCGTGTAATATCCGTCGATCGAAACGAGCTCGGCTTCGAACCGCCGGCAGAAAATGCGGGCTTCGGATCTGCCGAGCGCGCCGGCAATCGCCCGTCCACACAACTTGCCGTAAACATGGATGGAACCGCCTGCCAGCACCTCCGCACCGGACGAGACCGATCCGACGACCGTGAGGTCGCCGCTGGTGAACATCACGGATTGTCCCGATCGCACGGTCTCCGACACAATCAGCGAAGTCTCTTCGGGCGCCACCGGCGCGAGTTTGGCGCTCCCCATATCGATCTCGCCCGCGCTCCGACCGCCGACCAGCGGCCTTCGCCAAAGTTCCGCCCCCGGCAACGCGCCCGCATTCTCGACATCGATCATGCTTATGCCGCGCTTTTCGAGGTCGGCGAGCAGCGTATCGGTGCCAGGCTGGGGGCCGGTCAGGCCACCGAGGTCGACGATGACGGGCCGTGCGTCAAAGAAGCCTGGAGAGCGGGCGATCTGCGCATCGAGTTCGGCGAGCCATTCATCAAGCGGCAATTGCGGCATAATTACGAAGGCCATAAAAGAACGACCCAGGACGCGGATTTTCATGCGGGAACGAGTGTTGCCAAGCACCCGGTGAACGTGCCAAGGCTCGCCACCCACGTCAACGCAAATTGCCCTGTCGCACGCAACATCTTGTGGATATTTCGTTCGGCTGACCGCAATCCCTAGGTCACGAACCTTCCAAACCAATACGGCGAGCCGCGCGTGGCGGCGCGGCTGTCAGCGCCTGCCACTGCAGCGACCGGCCATCGGCCCCGTGCAGCTTGAACCACGGGCCTCCGCTCGATGGAACTTCCAGCGGTGCAGGTGGTTCCGAATGTTGCCGGCGCTGGCAAGTGCGCGGCCGTCGCATCCTAAGTCGGTGCCATGATTCCGGCGTGGTCCCTCGCTCGCTACCGCACCGGACGATTGAGCGGCGCTTCGATCTTGAGCAGACGTCCGGCGTTTTCGCCCATGACCGCCCGCGCTTCAACGGAGTCGAGCTTCGCGCTCTCAATGAATCCGATCGGGTCACCTATCACCGATGTCGTCGGGATAGTCCGTGCCCAGCAGCAGATGATCCGCGCCATATTGGCGCACCAGATCTTCAGCTGTTCGGTTGAGAAGACGATAGTGTCGAAGTGCAATCGCTGCGGGTAGCGACTCGGCATCTCCTTCAGATGGACGCAGCAGTCTGAGCAGGTTGCGGCCGCATGAGCCATAGGCCCCGCATAGGCGGGCAAGGATATACCCAGCCGTGGGCTATGACCACCTTGAGGCCGGGATGCGCGTCCAGGACACCACCGAAGATCAGATGGCTAACGGCGATCGTCGACTCGAGGGGATTGCCCATCACATTGTTGAAGTAGTGGTTAATCAACCGTTTCGCGTCGGTGAACCCGATCGGATGAATCAAAAAGGACGATCCCGAGAGACTCCGCCTTCGCGAACAAAGGTCGTAAGCGGGATGAGGACAGATCCTCGCCGCCACGTTCGTGTTGATCTCGACTCCATGGAAACCAAGCTCCTTCACAACCAGTCCAATTCCGCGACGGCCATTTACTTGGAGCGGCACGGTGCCCATGCTGACGAAGCGGTCGGGGTACGCAGCGGTGAGCGATGCGATATTGTTATTGATCGCTCGCGCCGTCGCGATCCCCAATTCGGGTTCCGCCCAATAGTAGGTTTGGGCCGGGAAGGCGACAGCGCCTGTCGATTCCCATAACATCCACGTCCGCCAGACGCCGCTCGACGCAAGTGAGCTGGGGGGAGATGCGCTCGGCTTGCGGGCGAATAACGGCGCGGGTGGTGTGATCGGCGAACTCGAAGCTGGGTTCGTGCTCGGGACGGAAGGCGTCCTTGGCGAGTTCAGCCGCCGCGAGACTGTGAACGTGGCAATGGATATCGATGGTCCAGTACTTGCCACGGCCGCGCACAGTTCCGGGAAAACGACCTGGGAGAATTGCATTCGGGGGCGCGCACGAGAAGAGCATAAGGATCCCTCCTTTTGATAGGCGTGAGAATGCCGGGTGGCAGGGCCGATATTCGAACTTGGAGTTGCGTACGGCAATACGGATTCGACAATTATTTCCGTGAAAGCTTTTCCATGACGAGAGGTACCGCAAGACGCCCGCCTTCCCTTTAGCGATAGAAAATTTTTTTGTTTACGCGCCAGATTGACGGGCGCAAGCCATTGGCATTGACGCCGGGTGAGATCGCCGAGCTGGCGGGCGTTTCGCATCAAGGTGTTCTTTCGGCATTGCGGAAGGGGCGGTTGGAGGTCGCGCCGACGGCTCGATTGACCCGGATGCCCGGACAATGCCCATGGATCGCTCGACACCGGGAGGGCTAGGTCATATGCGGGGACGCGCGCTGTCAACGCACAGGGCGGGCGTTCTAACGAGTACGATATTGTCGATATTCTCCTTGCCGACTGTGGTGACGACCAGGCCGACCTTGGGGCTCGCGGGTGCTTGGCTGAACGCCGGGTTGACGGTACGCGGCCCACAGCGCTCGCCGCCCTTGGCTAGCCTGCTGCGTCAGTCAAAGGAGCTGCGCGACGAGGTTGCTTACTTAAAGAGGATTCAACGCAATGGGAGGGAGCGATGCTCGATCATGCAATGATTTTATCCTGGCTCGGGCCCTTTCCCTGGCCCGGCTACGGATCAACTCCCCTGCCTGCGGTTTCGAGCGTCTATCTGTGGACAGTCGAGTCGCGGCACGATTGGTATCGTGACGGCTATTTCGTGTACCTGGCGGGCGAGACCAAGGATGCGCGCCGACGCTTTGGCGCACACAGCACGAAATTGCGTTTCGGCGAATGGACGATCTTTGACATGGATGCGATGCAGCGCTGCGAGCGGACCGAAGTCTGGCGCGGCACCGACTGGACCCGCAGAGCACACGACCCGGTCGACATTCCGAAGATCAGACAAGACGGCCGGCGCATGATGGCGGGTCTTCGCCTGTTCCTCGCCCAGATGCCGGACGAAAAGCGCCTGCGCCAGCGTGTCGAGGCTACGATCATGTGCACCCTTTATGACGCCCCGGCGCCGCTGTCCCAACTGCCGGATCGCAATATCCACCTTGAGCCGCGCCGCTTAGACGAAGCGCCGATCATGGTAACGAATGTGTGCAGCAGCCGGATTTATGGCCTGCCGGAAAAAATGAGCGTCTAGCAAGCACACGGCACAGCTTCCTTTTCCCTGCAAGCCCCGCCGCCGCGACGGGAGAAACCGGCCGATGCCGTCCAAGCCTTGCTAACGCCACACGACCCAGAGCGCTGGTTCCCTAGCCGCGCCAGATCGAAACGCCCGTCTGCGTCGGCGATAAGCCGCCCGCTGGCGCGCGCTTTGCGCACAGCGTGGGGCAACACGCCCGCCAGCGTGCTAGTGCAGGAAACGAAGTCTACAAGTCGATCCTCTATGTCCAGCTGGCGAGCAGTCCGACAACCGGGCTTGGCAAGATCGACGAGGCCGCATCGGCCACGTTCATGGCAGCTAACCAAGCCCTGCCGACCTACGGCGCCACCGGCTTCAACCTCTATCTTGGCATTGCACCGAACTTGCAGCGCACTTTGTGTGTGGCAGGCGGCGGCTGAATTGGACGTTCACACGCAACCGGTTGGTGTGCGGATTCTAGATAGTCGAAGATTTCGCAATGCCAGTCGCGGAATTTCTAGCCGATTTTTCTTTATCGCGCCACGAGCGCTATTTTGACCGTGCCAACGACAGATCATGGTCGCGCTACCGCGGTCGTTGTGGCACCTTTCCGCGCTTGGCGCCGGCGCGCGTATTCCCGCGGCACGGTGACAAACGGACCAACAGTTGATCACAGTGCTGGAATCTACGCTTGTCGAGGTCAGCATCGCCAATTTACGGCCGTTCGTGCGCTCCTGCACAAGCCGGAAACAACAACCCGCTCGCGCGGGCACCTCGATAAGCCGCTGCCGAGGTGCGTCAAGCGCCATGCCGCCCTGCACTACGCCGAATTGCTGGCATTCATGCCAACCTTGCGGGACCAACCGCGCATCACGGCTGCGAGCTCGAATTGTTGATCCTCACTGCCACATGCGTACGTTGGAACGAACTGACTTGCTCGATAAGGTTGGAAGTCGACTTTCGACACGCGGGCCTGCCACGAGACCTTCAATAGGAGCCAAGGGCTCACGGTTGTATACCAAGTTAGCTGCTGCCTCGATATCTTTAGCTGATATGGCGAGGTGATTGCGGCTTATCATCTGGAAGCTATCGTGGTGACGTTTAAGGGGAGGATCGAATGCTATTTTCGGGCGGTTTCACGTTCTCCAACTTTATTGCCGACGTCTTGTCGATCTTTATCTTTGTGCTGTGGTTCTGGTTGCTGATCACCGTCTTCAGCGATCTGCTCCGCCGTCACGACATATCCGGCTGGGTGAAGGTGATTTGGGTGATCGTGCTGATCGTATTTCCCTATCTGGGCATCTTCATCTACTTGATCACGCAACATCGCGGGATGGCCGAGCGGCAGAGCCAGCGCGTGCAGCAGGCGCGCGAAGATGTGCGCCAATTTATCGGCTACAGTGTTGCGGATGAACTCGAGAAGCTGCAACGCCTAAAGAATTCCGGGACGATTTCAGACGAGGAGTACGCGCGGCTCCGCGCTAGAGCGGTGCAATAGTTAAGGCCGGTACATCCGCAGGAAAACCGACCGGCGTTGTCAAATATGTGGTCCCGGCCGATTTTGCGCGATTTTTTATTGCGACTCCGTGGGTTGTCCCAGGTGCCCCGGATCGGCCCCTCTGCCCCGCCGAGGACACGATGAATTGCGCACACGATCTGCACTTTTCGGCGCGAGGGCTACAGAACCCATAGCCCGCGATAAGGGAGGTGCGCATACAGTGGCTATCTCTGCGGTTGCAGATCGGCGCCAGCCTTCACAAACGGAAAGATCAGCATCCTCTATTCCGACGATGCGATCGGGAAGGAGGTCTTTGCCGGTTTCAAGGCGGGCCCCGCCGGCCACACCAACATGATAATCAAAGCCCTCACCTACGAAGTGACTGACGCAACATCGATTCGCAGATTATCCGGCTTCAAGCGTCGGGCGCCGACGTCTTCATGACTGGCGTCGGCGGTTGCTTTGCGCCGATGGCGATCCGCAAGGCCTACGATATTGGCTGGCGGCCGAAGTTTATCATTGGCTATGTCACCGCGTCGATCAGTGCCACCTTGGCACCTGCTGGGCTGGAGCGCTCGACCGGCGTTTCTCAGTCACGGAGCTTCAAGGCGCAGCAGCTCGCGCGCTGGGCCGGCACACTGAGCGTGAGCTACCAGGGAAACGGCGTCACGCGGACGGTGCAGTACAAGAGCGACAGCGACATGGCCGCGGCCGCGGCCGACCTCAAGCGGCGCATCGCCGCCGTGGAGGGGACGGTTGCGAAGAACGTAGTTTTGCGCGGCGTGCGCGGATGGGAGAAGACGCTATGAGGAACTTCATTCAACCGGGCGACGTTCTGACCCTGGTCACACCGGCCGACGTCAAGGGCGGCGCGATTGTAAACGTCGGCGCGATCGTTGGCGTCGCCGCGGCCGACGCCAAGGCGGGCATGGAGGTTGAAACCGCGACGAGCGGCGTCTTCGAGCTGCCGAAGGGCGCGGCCGCGCTGGCGCCGGGGCAATTCGCCTATTGGAGCAACAACCTGGTCGGCGGTTCGGGCGATTTGCTGATCGGCGTGGTGATCGCCGCGGCGGAGGCCGGATCGACGACCTGCCGGGTGCGGCTCAATCCCGCGTTCGTGCCCGAGGCCGAGGCGCGGCGATCACCCGCCTAAAAGAGCCGCGCATGCTGGTTCGAGCACCAGCACGAAGCTCGAGGCCGCCGGCGGTCAGTTATCGAAGCTGTCCCTTTGCCAGTGCCGAACGTAGGACTTTTTCGACACGTACGTTGTATCCGGGACCGGTCGCCCGGATACGGGCAACGACATCGGCGTCGAGTCGGAAACCGATATGGGCCTTCGGTGCCATGCCCAGCGGCGGGCGCCCCATTCGTTTCAGCTCGGCACGGCGCTTGGCGCCGAGCTTCTTCATGCCGGCGATGAGCTTCCGGCCTTCAGCCGTCTCATCCAATCGACGGGCTTTTTTAAAATCGTCCGCTGTCCACTCCGGATTCTCATCATCAATCAAAAACGGGTCGGGCTTTTTGCGCATAGCGTCGCCACTCCTTCTCATGCGCGCGGCGGAAGCTGATGACCCACGTCACCTCGTCGCGCATCGTGAACACAACGGAATAGGGCTTATGATCCGGTCCGATCAGCCACGCCCGCATCCGATCCTCGCCATAGTCGCGTCGGGTATCGGGGCGGAGGATGGCATTGGCCCAGCCGAGCTGCGGCACGTCGTCGAACGAGAGACCACGGCTGGCGATGTTGCGGGCGTTCTTGGCCGGGTCATAAGCGATCTCCACCGCGCGATATGTAGCTACAAAAGTGATGGAGGGCAAGCAGTTTTGTGGTTACACAATACTGCTTAGGAGCGAGACGGTCGCAATCGAGCTCAAGGCAAGGCTAACCCAATGCAGGCAATCAGCGGCACGGTCGCGGGCATAGTACTCCTCCTTCTCGCCGCCAGTCCCGCGACCGCACAGCCCGTAGCGGCAGGCGCCGCCGATGGTCGCCGGGATCAAGTTTCCCAATCGCTTCCTCAGCGCATGGTGGTTAGAAATTTGGGCGGGTGGCCGGCCCTATCTACACTATGAGCCCGATGACCGGGTTTTAAAATCGGCTCTGCGTTCTGCCATAAGGCGCGGGTTTTTCCCGGTTCCTGGTACTGGGATAGTCCTCGAGGCAAAAAAACGCGTCTATGGTGTGCCAATCATGCCGACGCTCGCCGAAGCACGTCTTGCCGCGCTGCAGGCCTTGAGGCCGCCCCGGAGGCTGGCGCTGTCGGAATGGGTTGAGGCCAACGTGTGTTTGCCGGGATCGCAGGCGGTACCGGGGCCGATGAGACTGTGGCCATTCCAAAAGGAAATTTGCGATGCGCTCAGCGACCCCAGCGTCGGCCGCATCAGCATCTTGAAGGCAACCAGAATCGGCTTCTCTTCACTCCTGAGTGCCGTCATTGCCCACCATGTCGCCAACGACCCCGCGCAGATCCTCGTCGTCCTGCCCGTCGAATCCGATTGCAGAGATTATGTCGTGAGCGACCTCGAGCCGCTTTTTGACAGCGGTCCGACGCTGCAGGGATTGCTCCGGCCGCCCTCGCGCCGGCCCGACGAACGGTCGACGATTTTACACAGGATTTTCCCGGGCGGCAGTTTGAAGATCGTCCCCGCGAAGGCGCCGAGGTCGCTCCGGCGCCACAGCGCCCGCATCCTGCCCCTCGACGAATGCGACGCGATGCAGTCGAGCCGCGAGGGGTCGCCGATCGCGCTCGCCGAGCGCCATATGGTCAGCTGCCGCTTTTCCGCACCGATGGCGCGGGGAGCCGCATCATGCTGCTCACGCGCCATCATGTGCAAACGATGGTCAACAAGAAGGGCGCGACGCCGTTTGCGCAGCGCAATTTTCTCCACACGCTGCGCGCCATGTTCCGATGGGCGCTGGCAGAGGGTCGGCTCCCCGACGACCCGACGCTCGGTG
>JASHOB010000159.1 GCA_030041335.1 Alphaproteobacteria bacterium
GTCGAAGCGTTGCCTTCGCTTGTTCCGCAAGGCCGCGCGAAGCGGAATTCGGTGACATTTTCTCTCTACACCGGAACAGGCTGCCGCGCCGCCGCCTTGGCCGCCTCCACCCGCATGAGCCAAAGAATTGCGGCCACGGCGATCAGCGAAGGCACCGCCGCAATCAAGAACAATGCGTGCAGGCTGACTTGCAACGCCAGCATCAGCCCACCGACCGCGGGGCCGATGATGGCCCCGATCCGCCCTATTCCCAAGGCCCACCCGACGCCAGTGGCGCGAACATAAGTCGGGTAATAGGCCGCCGCCAGCGCGTTCGCGGTAGTCTGTCCGGCGATATTGCCGGCGCCCCCCGCGGCGGCAGCAAGCAGAATTAGACCCAAGTCTGTTCCGGCAAAGCCGAAGAAGGCCAGCCCGAATGCGGAGACGACATAGGCCGGCACGAGGACAGTAAAACAGCCAAATCGATTCAATATCGGCGTCACAGCCAGACACGCGATCGCTCCAGATAGCGTCATCGTCGCTGTAACTTGGACTGCCGTGGACAGCGTAAGCCCGGCATTCCGAAGGATCATCGGTAGCCAACTCGACACGAGGAAAATGTCGAGAAGGCTCATAAAAAACACCGTCCAGATCAATCCGGTACCCAACGCCCGCCCATCGGTAAAAAGGTGACGAACGGTGAGTCCGCTCTTGCTTTCTTCGGCGACAATAAAGCGCGTGCCTGGAGCAAACGCCGCACCGACATTGATCCGGGCTAGCACGGCTTTTACCCGCTCGGGATTGGAAGCACTGACGACTAGGTGGCGGATCGACTCGGGCAAAATGAAAAACAGCGCCGGTGCGAGAATCAGCGGCAGGATGCCGCCGGCGAGAAAGACCGACTGCCACCCAAAATGCGGAATGAGCCACCCCGAAAGATAACCTCCCAGGCTCGAGCCAAGCGGGAAGCCGGCGAACATGGCGCCGGTCGTGCCGGCGCGAGAGCGTTCTGGAAAGAACTCCGACGTAAGGGCGATTGCATTCGCCATGCCGCCACCTATGCCAGCTCCAGTCAAGAACCGCAGGATCGCAAGCGTCGTCAATGACCCCGCGAACGCCGATGCGAGCGAGAATATGCCAAAGGCGATGACACTGCTTAGCATGACGGTCTTGCGCCCCAGCTTGTCAGCAAGCGGCGCAATAGCAAGGCAGCCAACGAGGAGGCCCAGCAGTCCGACCATGAAAACCGGCGTGAAACTTTGCGGCGCCAGGTGCCATTCCCTGATCACCGCAGGCGCGACATAAGCGATACTCTGCGTGTCGAAACCTTCAAGCAGCGCGCATGCGCCACTCATCAGGATAACCAAAATCTGGAGCTTGCTGATCCGTTGCTGATTGATCCATTCGCCAACGTCGATCACAGCAGCCATGGAAAATCCTCCCCCTACATCGCTCTGGCATCCCGGCCTTCCGCATATCTTCTTCTTCGCTTGCTTGGTACGCAATGGTGGCAGGCTTGTTCGAGGGAGTTGTCACGCACAAGTCGTTGGTCATTGGCGAGCCTGAGCAGGAGGACGCGCGTATGCAGACATCTGCCGATGCTCCGTCGTCAACTCACCGAGAAACCGTGTCCCGAGAGGCTGTCCCTGCTGGCGTTCGTCGCGTAGCTTTGCCTCAACACCCACGTCATCGAAAAGATTCAATAGATCGTCGAGACATCCTCTCGGAAGGGCGACATACTTCGAGAATAGCGTGGCACAGGAGATGACGCGTGGCTTGCCGAAGGTCGGCAGGCGCATAGCCTGCGCCGCATAGAACTCGGGGTTCTGGAAGGCAGCCAGCCGTGTAATGCGGTTTACCAGGGCCGGCGGTAGTTTTGCCCGGTCGATATAGACTTGGTTGCCCAGTACGACCCCGACCGAAGCGGGAAGCTCGCCTTCGATCAGTGGTTCCTTGTTACGGCGGGACGGCAGCGCGGCCCAAGGCTCATCGTCCTCTTCGGTGGAAGGAAGCCGGACGCCGATAATTTGTCCAGTCGCAGCAGCTTCGGCCACGATCGATGTCAGTTCACCACGCGGTAGCCGTCCGATCGTCGATAAATATGCCCACTGATCTTCATAGGGACGGAAATCGTCGTCGAGAAAGACGCTGTTGCCGTTCTCACGAGGCCGGCTTTGAAGCGGCAAGGCGATCAGATTGCCGAAACCGCCGGCCGGCATCGTGTCTTGGCTCGGAAAGAACCGATCGTATGAATCGAAGCCGATATCGGGGCAGCGATCCATCGTCGCCGTGACGAGAAGCGCACCCAGCCGCCTTGCATCCGCCGCAGGTACCGGCTCAGCAAAGAAAATCCAAGCGTGTGCGCCCGTTCCCCGACCGCGACCGTTCGATGCCGACCGGAACACCCTTCGCCTGGGCCGTATCGCGAAACGCGGCCACATCCTGTATCCATGACTTCTTGTCGAAATCAGCGGCAAGAAACCAGCATGTTTCATCCGGCAGTATCGGGTACACGCCGACCGTGACATCGGCTGCACTGCCGGATGCCTTTCCGGCAAGATGCGCGCGGATAATAACATCGTCGACCGGGACGAATGACTGATTTGGGCACTCCCCGCATTTCACCTGCGGCTTTCCGCAGACGCCTCGGACCCATTCGTTCCGGCACATCGATGCGTAACCCGCTCTCCCGGCCTTCGGATTTTCCCACCGGCGAGGCAATACATCCGCTCGCCCGCGAAATAGGCTCCGGAAAAGCGCGATCTTCGCGGCAGTTGGCGAGGCCATCGTGATGGCAGCAACGGTATGGGCCCGGTGTCTTGCCTCACCCGCTAGGGCGCGCTCAAGCACGCTCAATCGCTCGGCGATTTCCGCCCGTTCCCGGTCGAGCGAAGGAGCGAAGTCAATCGGCTCTTCAGGGTCGCAATGATATCTTCCGCTTCAGCGATCGTATGGCGTCTATCTCTGTGGAGGCTTTCTGCCCACAGTCAGCCGAGGTGCGACCAGAAAGCAACGTGTTATTTTTACCGAAATGTGCCCCACGGCGGGAAACGAAACAATCACGCAAGTGAATCAAGTCGGGCAGAGGAATGAGGCGCAGGGCAGCCCGCCTCAACCGCCCGACATTGCGACATTGGCTTGCCAAGCACCATGCCGGGTTCAACTACAGCCGGAGTCTCTCGAAGTTTCCAATGGCAGGAAGAGGCGCCGTTGTTCGCTAGCGAGAGCCTGGAAGTCATAACGCTCCTAGAACGCTACCGGGCGATCGTTTTTGTTTGACACGTTGCATCCAGTGGCATGACACCGGTTGAGCTCTGACGCATGTGGATGCTGTGTCCTTTATAAGGGGAAGAGGAGGGAGACGGAACCATCATATCCCCAAGGATCGGATCTGGCAGAAGCCAGATTGAACCTGCCTTGACGACGAGGAGGTGGTCGCCTGACCATGCCCGTTCCCTTCATGCTATCCTGCCATCCGGGCGAGGTATCGCCCCGAGGAGTGCGACCATGAGCGAAACGTACCGCATTACGACCGATCCCAACCAGTGCGGCGGGCGCCCCTGCCTGCGCGGACTGCGCATCCGCGTGAAGGATGTTCTGGATCTGTTGGCCGCCGGCGCCAGCCACGAGGAAATCCTGGAAGATTATCCACTGCTCGAACCCGGCGACATCACCGCCGCGCTAGAATATGCGGCGAGGCAAAGCGACCATCCGGTGCTGCGCATCGCCTGATGCGCTTTCTCGTGGACGCGCAGCCTCCTCCCGCGCTTGCACGCTGGCTCGCCGCCAATGGGCATGAGGCGGCGCATGTCGGCGATCTGGAGACGCAAGCAGCGTCCGATGCAGCGATCTGGGATTATGCGCTGTCATCGTCCTCGACGATCGTCACGAAGGACGAGGACTTCGCGCAGCGCAAGACGCTGAGCGGCAACGGGCCGCCTGTCGTCTGGGTCAGGCTCCCGAATACGCGGCAACGTTATTTGCTCACTTGGTTCGAGACCGTGCTGCCAGATATCCTGGCGGCGCTAGCGCGCGGTGAAACCCTGGTCGAGGTAATGGCGAGCGGGAAGAAGAGGCGTCGGGTGCAGCGGAACGCGGTGCCGCCCAGGCTGCGACATTGGTGCGCTTGAAGGGTATTTGACAGAACAGCGGCATGTTGCTGTGTCGCGAAGTATTCTATCGTCACTTCAACAATCGTCGCGAACTGGCCAGCTATTTTGGCCTGACGCCAAGCCCATACCACAGTGGCTCGATGCGCGTTGATCAAGGCATTAGCAAAGCAGGCAATCCCCGCGGGCGTCGGCTTGCCATCGAGATCACCTGGTTGTGGGTCCATCACCAACCGAACAGCGCCTTGACTAAGTGGTTCGGCCAGCGTGTCGGCGCGGCCACCGGGCGGGTCCGACGGATCGCTATTGTGGCCTTGGCGCGCAAGCTGATGGTCGCGCTGTGGCGCTATCTCACAACCGGATTGATCCCAGAGGGAGCTGTCATGAGCGCAGCATAGGATCGCCCATAACGCGGGCGCATGGCGCGCCTGTGTCACCGGGTCGGTGCGTGACCGTTCCCCCCTTTGGCTCATTGCCGTTTGGAAAAGATTGGTCCCACCGGTCCGGCCTCTTCCCCGCTGAATGTGGGATTATGGTCACGGTCGCTGACGACCGAACCGGAGATGAGGTGATGCGGTTTCGCCGCATGAGCACTACAGAGGCCGCCCGGATCTTGACGCCGCGCCAACATCGCTCAATTGGCTATCTACCTTGCAAAGAAACCTTCCTTCCATGATGACGAAATTCTCACTTTTGCAAAGAAAACCCCCGTGATGAAAAATTCTACTTGACTTGCTTCCCTCAGATGAGGGGGGTCTCGAGAAAATCTCGGGCCCACCGCGGGACCGGATCGCGCAATTGAATTTTCGCGCAGCCAAAATTCGAGAATTTTGTCGACAGATCTATCGTCGAACGTCTGCAATGCAACGGAGGCAAAAATGTATTCTCTGCTTTTTCGCTCGCTTGGAGACTACGAGAAATGATGGCCGATGCTGAATTAGCCCTATCCGGGCGAGTGCAGCGTGGAAAAGCTGACGCTGCGCCCGCCGGGCACTTTCGGCTGCTACCGACCCCGAAAGCGACATTCGAGGGTTGTGCTCGTGATCGATCCGCTCACGCCGCAACGCTTGCGTCTGGGGAACGTACGCTCCTCGGCGCGCTCCAACTTTTTCTGGGAGCGCCGCGGCAGGATAAACGATAAAAAGCTCGCGCCGAGGCGGAGTTCAGACGTCATGAAGCTGTATATCACACCAGGATCGCCATACGCGCGCATGGCCCGAATAGAAGAGACTGGAAGGCTGGGTCGACATCGTGCCGGCCCGGACACGACTTGCGGACAGCGAGTATTACAGCGTCAACCCGTCGGGCCGGGTCCCCTACCTCATGCGCGATGATGGCGTGGGAATGGAGGAATCCGCGATTATCTGCCGTTACCTCGATCACTTCGACGGAAGACCGGAATTCGATCTGCCGGCGGGTGCGGCCGAATGGGAAGCGCTCCGCATCGGTGCCTTGGCGAGCAGTTTGCTGGATGGCCTATCCGTATGGGGCCGAGAAATTGTGCG
>JASHOB010000002.1 GCA_030041335.1 Alphaproteobacteria bacterium
CCAACGCTTATACCATAGAAAACCATATCGCCTTTGCCACGGGGCGCTTCGCTCCCAGCACGCCATCCGGCCAGCGCCTTATCGCGCACGAACTTGCACACGTAGTTCAACAATCCGCCGCAAACGGTTCCCGAGCACCCACGGTCTCCCCTTCGACGCTCAATCAGCCGGGCGACAAATTCGAGAGCGCGGCAGACCGGGCGGCTGACCACGCGCTCGCCTCCGTCTCACCTACGCTTCACGGGGCCGCGATCGCCTTGGCGGGGGGTTTGACCGCCACGCGGGGACTTGTGCAACGCCAGGCACTGTCCGTGACGCAACAATCGCCGCAAGCACGATCGGCGGGACAAGCCCCGCTCACGGCGAGTGGTCAGCAGGTCCCAAAGCAGCCGGTCCAGAAAGCTCCCGTCGAGGCCTGGGACTATGTCGAGCCGATGTTCGAGCAGGAGCTGGTCGACACCTGGTACGAACTCGGCAGCGCGGCAACCAGGCAAACCAATCATCAAATCCAGGACTTCTTCGGTCAATTCGATAAAGACGCCGCTGCCGATCAGAAGATGACCGACATCCTAAACATCACCGCCGGCGGTGCGGGCAACGTGATGCAGGATAAGTTGTCTGAATACGCGTCGTTGACGGGCGGTATCGGCGGCGCGGTGGGACAGGCCGTGCAAGTCATCCTCGCCCACACGCTGAATACCAATAAGGTCGCCGACGCGATGAAGAACGCGGGCGAAGCCGCCCAGGAAATTGAGAGCAAGGAATTTGTCCGGACGTCGCCACAGTTCCGGGAATTCGATAAGGAGGCGAAGGCAAAGCTCGAGGCGGATTTTGATGAATGGTGGAGCTGGTACGGCTGGCGCGATCGAACAGTCACGGAGCCTGACCGCAGCGTCATGATGCAATATTGGCGAGAGCAAGTTCGCCTGGAATACGGAATCGACGCCGAGCCGTCGCGGAGAATACTCAGTGACCTCAAGCAGGCCGTTGCCAAGATTCTGACCCCGATTGCGGCGCCGCTGAAATCCGCGTTGCGCAAGCGACGCCTCGTCGGAGGCTTGGTCGCCGGTGGGCTTTCGGGCGCGCTTATCGGCACCGCGGTCGGCGCGGCCGTAGCGTCGTCAACCGCTAGGGTCAAGGGGGGCTTTATCGGCGGCCTGATAGGCCTTGGCGGCGGCATGCTTCTCGGCGTTGCTGGCGGCTGGCTCGCCAACCGACTTTCCAAGGAAACGAGCTGACAATGAGTGCGTTCCCCGGTTCACCCCGTATTCTCAAGGCCGGCATCGTCCTGCTGCATCCCGACAGCTTCGCGGTGCTGCCGAACGGCATTGTTTTGATGCAGTACAACCCGGATACACTGACGCGCTCGCTCAAGATCAAAGGGATCGAAGAAGGCGCCGATCGGTCGGAGGCGCTGCGCCTCACCGGGCCTCCCACGGAATCGATCAAGATAGAAGCAGAAATCGACGCCACCGACCAACTGGAGAACCCGCAACAGAATCCGAACACCGTTCAGTACGGCATCGCGCCGCAACTCGCCGCGCTCGAAACCATGGTCTATCCGACCTCGGCGACGCTACAGAACAACTACGCGCTTTCGCAGCAGGGCACGCTCGAGATCATGCCGATATTGGCGCCGATGAGTCTGTTCGTGTGGGGCGCGACACGCATCGTCCCTGTGCGGCTGACCGAGTTCAGTATCACCGAGGAAGCCTTCGACCCGGCGCTCAATCCGCTTCGTGCCAAGGTTAGCCTCGGCATGAACGTGCTGTCCATCGACGACCTCTTCTTCAGTGATAAAGGCGGCAGCCTTTACATGGCGTATCTACGCCAGAAGGAAACGCTGGCGGAGCTCTACCAAGGCGGCACGCTGGGCTCACTCGGCCTCAGGGGATTGCCATGACCGGCCTGAGCAATCCACAAACCGATCCTGTCCAAGCGATGCTAGGGCAGACGTCGCTGCAAACGACGCTGTTCACCGCCACCAGCCGCTATTACGGCATCGCGACAACCAACCTGGCGCAGAACGGAGCACCACCCATCGTCTATCTGCTGCGCCGCTTTGTGCCGCAGCCCGAGAACTTCCAGCTACTGCAAACCTACACGGTGACGCAGGGAGACCGCCTCGACAACATCGCTGCAAAGTATCTCGGCGACCCGACGCTGTTCTGGCGCGCGTGCGACGCCAATCGCGCGATGAAGCCATGGGAATTGACGGCAACGGTCGGTCGCAAACTACGCATCACCATGCCGGCCGGGATCACCGGGGCGGCGCTGTGAATCAGGGCTTTTATCTCACCTTGATGATGGGCGGCTTTTCCGCGAGCCCGGTGCCGGAAGCGGTGATTGACGCCCTGACGGCGGTTCAAGTGACGACGACGATGGGATCGCAAGGCGGCTTTCAGCTCCAATTCACCTGGGGCAAGAACGGGGCACTCGAACAGCTTCACGCGGGCGGGTTCTTCGATCCGCGTCAGCGCGTGATCATCGCGGTGACCGTCAACGGCGCGACCGAGGTGCTGATGGACGGGATCATCACCAAGCAGGACCTGACGCCCAGCAGCAGCGCCGGCAAATCCACCTTCACGGTCACGGGGATCGATCTGACCGCGTTGATGGATTTCATCGATTTGACCGGCATTCCCTATCCGGCGATGCCGATCTTCGCCATCGTCGAATTGGTCCTGGCGAAATACATCCCGCTTGGCGTGGTGCCGGTCGCGATCCCGCCGATCATCGCGCTCATTCAGAATCCGATCGCGCGCTTCATGAAGCAGGACGGCACGGATTACGCTTATGTAAATGCGTTGGCACAGAAGACAGGCGCGGTCTTTTACCTCGATCCGGGGCCAACGCCCGGCAAGAGCCTGGCTTACTGGGGTCCTGACCTGACCAAGATGTTTGGTGGCGTACAGCCGGCACTGAGCATCAACTTCGACGGCACCACGACACTTGACTCGCTCAGCTTCTCGTACGACGGCACGCTCGCGTCGAATTATCTCGTCACCATCATCGAGCAAAACACGCAACTGCCGATACCTATCCCACTGCCCAGCATCAGTCTGATCAAGGCACCGCAGGCGGCGACCGCGCCGACGCCACTCAAATACACGCAACTGCGGCCGATCGCGAACCAGGACCCGATGGGCGCGGCACTGGCGGCGCTTGGTGCCTTGTTCGAAACCAGTGACGTCGTCACCGCCAGCGGTCAACTCGATGTCATTCGCTACGGTCAGGTCTTCAAGGCACGGCAGCTTTGCGCTGTCCGCGGCGGCGGCAGCTATTACGACGGCCTCTATTACGTCAAGAGCGTGTCCCACGACATCAAGCGCGGTCAATACCGCCAGAACTTCACGCTGGCACGCGGCGGGATTCAATCCTCGGTCTCAACGGTGAGCGTATGAGCAACAGATATTACGGCATCTATCGCGGCACGGTCGCCAACAATGTCGACCCGATGCAACTGGGCCGCATCATGGCGATCGTGCCCGATGTCGGCGGCGTTACGCCTTCAACATGGGCGATGCCGTGCGTTCCGATCGCCGGCAAGCAGATGGGCACGTTTTTTGTGCCGCAGATTGGCGCCGGTGTGTGGATCCAGTTCGAAGGCGGCGATCCCGATTATCCGGTATGGACGGGTGGCTGGTGGGGCAACCCCGCCGAGGTGCCGGTGGTAGCGCTCGCCGGCGTTCCCGGCGATCCAAACATCGTGCTGCAATCGACGTTGCAGAACGCTCTGGTGATCAGCGACCTTCCCGGGCCCGCCGGCGGCGTGACGCTGTGCGCAGGCCCGCTGGCCAATCCGACCAGTCCGCGCATCATGGTGA
>JASHOB010000160.1 GCA_030041335.1 Alphaproteobacteria bacterium
AAATCAGGACGCCATTGTGGCGGCCCTCAATCGATCCCTTCCATGGTGCATAGGCATGAAAGATGCGGCTCATCACTGCTGTGCCCCGCGTGTCGGCGAGGAGATCGCCCTGATAGCCAATGAGGCCACGGGTCGGTGCCAGGAAAATGATACGCATCTTGCCGCCGCCCGACGGGCGCATGTCACGCATCTCAGCCTTACGCTGCGAAAGTTTGTCGACGACGACCCCGGCATATTCCTGGTCGAGATCGATTTGCACCTCCTCGATGGGCTCGAACCGTTGCCCGCTTGCCGGATCGGGCTTAACCAACACCCGCGGGCGAGAGATCGCGAGCTCAAAACCTTCGCGGCGCATGGTCTCGATTAGCACACCGAGTTGCAATTCGCCGCGGCCCGCGACCTCGACCGAATCCTTATCTGGCGATTCGGTGATGCGAATCGCGACATTGCCTTCGGCCTCCCGCCGCAGACGCTCGACGATGAGTCGCGAGGTGACTTTCGTGCCCTCGCGCCCGGCGAGCGGCGAGTCGTTGACCGAGAACGTCATCGCCAAGGTTGGCGGATCGACGGGAATCGCGCGGAGCGGCTCGGCAAGATCACTGGCGCCAATCGTGTCGGCAACGGTCGTGATCGTGAGGCCCGCTATGGCGATGATGTCGCCAGCCTGTGCCTCATCGACCGGACGGCGCTCGAGGCCACGAAAGGCAAGAAGCTTGGTAAGACGGGCCTCTTCGATCACCGTGCCCTCGCGGTTGAGCGACTTCACCGGCATATTGACGCGTGCAACGCCGCTTTCGATGCGCCCCGTCAGCACACGGCCGAGATAAGGATCGTATTCGAGGATCGTCGCCAACAGCGCGAAAGGCTTGTCGACATCGGCGTTGGGCGGCGTCACATGCCTTCGAATCAGCTCGAACAGGGGCGTCAGATCCCGGCGCTCGTCCTTCTCCAGATCGGCGACCGCCCAGCCGTTGCGGCCCGAGGCATAAAGCGTGGGAAAATCGAGTTGCTCGTCGGTGGCATCAAGCGCGGCGAACAGGTCGAAAACGGCATTGTGTACCTCGAAGGCACGGGCATCGGAGCGATCGACCTTGTTGATGACAACGATTGGCCGCAGACCCTGCTTCAGTGCCTTGGCGGTAACGAATTTGGTCTGCGGCATGGGCCCCTCGGCCGCATCCACAAGCACCAGGACACCGTCGACCATCGACAGGATGCGTTCCACCTCGCCGCCGAAGTCGGCGTGGCCCGGCGTGTCCACGATATTGATACGCGTGCCATGCCACTCGACCGAGGTGCATTTGGCCAGAATGGTAATGCCGCGTTCGCGCTCCAGCTCGTTTGAATCGAGCGCACGCTCAACCACCTGCTGGTTGGCGCGGAAGGTGCCGCTTTGGCGCAACAGCGCGTCGACCAGCGTGGTTTTGCCATGATCGACATGGGCGATGATCGCGATGTTGCGCAGTTCCATAGACGTGTACCGGGAAGGATCCCTGACAAGTGGGGATTGTTGCAGCGCAAGATAAGGGGGTGTCGCTCAGTTTCGCAAGCGATAGACGGCGGTGTCACGATGAGTGCGATCCTCGAGATCAATCGAGGTCGGCACGTCATATTTTGCCACCAGGTCGAGCCCGGTCTCGGGGAGATAAGCGCGGCCGGGATCGCCTAGCAAAATCTCGGCGCCGCGTGCTGCCGCGGCGTGGAGCCACGTCATGAGCTGGTGAGCCAGCTCCCGCTCGTAGCACATGTCGCCGACCAGGATCGATAAAGCCTCGTCGTCCGCGCAGAAGGCGGCCGCGAGAGGCGATGAAGGTCGCGGCGACGGCGCTAGCAAGTCACGGCTCTCGACCGCCACCGCGACCCCGTTCAGGGCTGCATTCATGGCAACCGCAGTGACGGCGAAGGGATCGATCTCCATCGCCGTGACCTGGCAGGCTCCGGCCATCGCGGCAGCGATTGCCGCCAATCCCGACCCGGCGCCGACATCGACGACGCGTTTGCCGCGCACCGCGACCTTGTGATCCAGCACATAGCGCGCCAACGCCTGCCCACCGGGCCAGGCAAAGGCCCAATAAGGCGGCGGCAATTTACTCTGCGCCAGGTTCTTCTCCGTCGCGTGCCACAAGGGCGTTACTTCGGTCGCAAGATGCAACCGGATCTCGGGCACCAACGACGGTGACACGGGCGCAGTGTTGTCGCGGATAAAGCGCGAAAGGTTGTTGTCTCCCATCATATCCGTTGCGGTCCAAGACCTCGGCAAGCCGTCACCAAATCGGGCCGAACTCGCCTCTTTGACAGATGACAAATCGCAATATTTTTCAATATTTGTTTGCTCATGGGTGTGCGAACTTGCCGTCGTGAGATTCAACGGCCTCGTGGCCGGGTTGGATTCGGTGAGGGTATGTTGCCACCAAAGACAATTGAAAAGCAGGGAGGAAGATCATGACCGCGACGATGGCGAACATCCCGCTGAGCGAAGCGCAGCATCGATCCGAATTGCGCAAAGCGGTGATTGCGGCCACGGTAGGTACCACCATCGAATGGTACGACTTCTTTATCTATGGCACGGCTGCCGGCCTTGTGTTCGGCAAGCTCTATTTTCCTCACCAGGATGCCGTCACCGCGACCCTGGCAGCGTTCGGCACATATTTCATTGGCTTTGTCGGCCGCCCAATCGGGGCGGCAATCTTCGGCCATTACGGCGATCGCATTGGTCGCAAGGCGACGCTGATCGCCACGCTTTTGTGCATGGGCATCGCCACCTTCCTCATCGCCTTCGTGCCGGCTTATTCCTCGATCGGGATTTGGGGAGCCGTCATTCTGACCGTGCTGCGGGTGTTTCAGGGCATTGGCGTCGGCGGTGAATGGGGTGGCTCGGTATTGATATCGATGGAATGGGCGCGCGGCCACGACAATCGGGGTTTTGTCGCCTCATGGCCTCAATTCGGCGTACCGTCGGGCCTGTTCATCTCGACATTGGTCATGGCAGCGTGCAGCTCCTGGTCGAGCGATGAATTCTTTCACCAGTGGGGTTGGCGCATCCCCTTCTTGCTGAGCATCGTGCTCATCGCGATCGGCCTTTGGGTACGGCTTGGCATCCTCGAGACGCCGGTCTTCCAAAAACTGGTCTCGGAGCGAAACATCGAGCGCGCACCGATTCTAGAAGTGCTGAAAAAGCAACCGCGGGAGATCATTCTCTCCGCATTCGCGCGGATGTCGGAGCAGGCGCCGTTCTATATCTTCACAACTTTCATTTTCGCCTATGGCACTGGCGCGCTTCATGTCCCGCGCGACTTGGTGCTCTACGCCGTCATGGTGGCGGCCATGGTATCCTTCATCAGTATTCCCTTGTTTGGACATATCTCGGACCTCATCGGTCGCCGGCGCATGTACATCATCGGAGCCGTGGCCGTCGGCATCTTCGGCTTCATCTATTTCGCCCTGCTCGATACCGGGGCGCCGGCGCTGGTGTTCATCGCGATCGTGCTGTCCCTGATTCCGCACGACATGCAATACGGGCCGCAGGCGGCATTGATCGCCGAGGCCTTCACCCCGCGTCTGCGCTACAGCGGCGCCTCGCTTGGCTATCAACTTGCCTCAATAATCGCGGGCGGGCCGGGTCCGATCATCGCGACCGCGCTATTCGCGCGCTATCAGACCGGCTATGCGATTGCGGTTTATATCGCGGTCTGTGCCGTGATCAGCATCATCGCGACCGCTATGATGCCGGACTACACGGGCAAAGATGTGTCGATCGAATACGACAAAGCCGCATAACCCGGGCGTTGGCACCCAGGACAACGGCTTCCGCTGTCGGCGGCTTGCCGATTGCCAAATGGGACGAGCGCCAGCGGAAGTACGCAGAACCGGCACCCGGTCGCGAACCGGTTCACGCTCCGATGCCGGTTCCAGCTCGCTGGCGCGGATGACGCGTGCGGGCCCCCCGGGCACGCGACCCAAAGCAAAGGAGGCCTCTCTTCAGGGCCAACCCGGACCCGCCGTGATATTGGCTTGCGCATACCAAGGACACCACGAAAACCGACCGCACCCCGACGGGCCCCAATCACGCCGGCGCGCCCTTCGGGCGCATGGGCATTTCGATTTCGAGATCAAATTCCGCAAGATGCGGTGCCGGCGTCGTCCCGGCGATCGATAAGTGCGCCCCGCCGTCCGATCGTCGAGCTTGACGAGACACGGTCCAGCGTCCAAGAACGCCGCCGACCCGCTGGTAAGTCTTAGTTGACAGGTACGCTCGATTGACCAATTTGACATCGACCAAGGTTTCCCACCACAGACGTGGATCGCTCGGCGGTGATCCGGTGCACGGTCACCGGCGTTCTTTTCTCGCCGACGCATAACCGGTCCCGCCACAGAAGCTGCCGTTGTGGTACCTCTTGTTTCCCGAGTCCGCAGGTCAGACGACAGTGACCGACAACTCTGAGACCCGTATTGCAGCGATCATTAACGAGAGCCAATTGAATCCATCCTTGGACCTGACGGGCGAACCCGAAGTCCGGCTTATCCCCAAACCCGCCGTCAACCGTTCATGGCTGGCGCGCGGCGTTGACGCTGTCTCACCGAATCCGGCGCGAGCCACGCTTATCCTCATTTGCGTATCCGCCCTGCTCCGGGTCGCCTTCGGTGCGATGCTCGGTCTTGGCATTGACGAAAGCTACGTGGTGGCCACGGCCCGTGTGCCGCAGCTCAGTTATTTCGATCATCCTCCCTTGGTGTGGTGGCTGGTTAAGTTTGGGACGCAGATTTTGGGGAACGACCAGGCACTCACGGTGCGGCTACCGTTCATTCTTCTATTTTCCCTGTCCACCTGGCTCTTGTTCCGCCTCACCGCAACCCTGTTCGGGGCGGCGGCCGGTTTTTACGCCGCTGTGCTGCTCAACCTGTCTCCGGTTTTTGGTCTGGTGGTAGGCAGCTGGGTACTGCCTGACGGGCCACTCGACTGCGCCTTGCTGGGTGCCGCGATCTGCTTTGTCCACGCCGTCCGCGAAGACCGCCACGCACACTATTGGTGGCTCGGACTAGGGTTGTGCGCCGGCCTGGCGATGTTGTCGAAATACATGGCTTTTTTGGTCCTGGCGGGCATTCCGTTCGTATTGCTCACTGATCGCAGGCTTCGCCCGTGGTTTCGCCGGCCGGAGCCTTATTTCGCCTTGGCGATTGCAGTCGTTCTATGCACGCCCGTGCTGCAATGGAATGCGAATCATGGCTGGGCGTCATTGCTGTTTCAAGGCAGTCGGGCCGGTGGGCTGCAATTCCGTCCCTGGGGCCCGATCCTGACCATCGCAGGTGAGGTCGTTTTCCTGCTGCCCTGGATCGGATTACCGCTGCTCGTGCACTTCGCCAACGGAATGCGGCGTGGGCCAGGCGATGCACGAAGTTGGCTGCTTTTCAGTCTCGCCGCCGGGCCGATCCTTAGCTTTGCGCTGATTTCGATCTGGTCGCACGCTCGCATGCTCTATCATTGGGCCGCCCCTGGATATTTGTTTCTTCTGCCACTCCTCGGCAACGACGTGGCAACTCGACTTGAACGTGGCGAGCGGTGGATCCGTTGGGCATTAGTGGCGACGGCGATATTCGTGTGCGGGGCCGCAGCGATCACGGCGACGGAGGTGAAATGGAATTGGCTTCCGGAAATCGGCGAACATTTCAGCTGGGGCCGTGACCCCGACCTGCAGGCGGTCAACTGGAGTTCTGTCGCAGAAGCGTTGAATAGGCGCCGTTATCTCGATCGGCCCGGCATCATCGTGGCCAGCACGAACTGGCGGGACACCGGTAAGCTTGACTACGCTTTGGGTGGCCAGGTTCCAGTTACCTGCCTTTGCAGTGACGCTCGCGAGTACGGCATTCTGCGCCCGCTGACACACTTTGTTGGCGCCGATGTCGTGATCGTCACGGCGATTCCTTCGAGCGAGAAAGTCGTCGAGCGCTACCATGACTTTTTCGATCGGTTGACCCCGGAGGGCGCCGTTGAGATCGAGCACGCGGGCGTCCCGTCCGCGACATTGTACCTATATATCGGTCACGGATTGCGTCTCCCGAACTGAGAGAAAGCCCCTTGACGCAGTTCATCAACAGCGTCGCCGTAAGCCGCGTCATAAGCCCGTTCAATTCACGACAAGCTCACGTCCGCGCGTTTCGGGCAGCATGAGCGCTGCCACAATAACGATGGCATAGGCGACGGCGGCAAAAATGCCAATCGCCGTACCCAGAGCGACTGATGCCGACAACATACCAACCAAGGTTGGAAAGACGGCGCCGATGCCGCGTCCAAAGTTGTAGCAGAATCCCTGCCCCGCCCCGCGCACGCTGGTGGGAAATAGTTCCGTTAAGACCGGCCCCATTCCGCTGAAGATTCCCGAAGCGAAGAAGCCGAGCGGGAAGCCGAGTACCAGCATGGTGCCGTCGGAAATTTGGACCTGTGTATAAGCGATGGCGATGACCATGGACCCCACGGCATAAATCAAGAAGTTCTTTCGTCGGCCGACGGCGTCGCTGAGATAGGCGCTGACAAGGTAACCAAGCCAGGAACCAATAATAATAACGGCGAGGTAGCCGCCCGTGCCCATAATGGTCAGATGTCGCTCCGTGCGCAGAAAGGTCGGAAGAAAGGTTGTGATTGCGTAGTACCCGCCTTGGGCGCCGGTCGCGAGGATTGCGCCAAGTACGGTTGTTGGGAGCAGGTCGGGACCGAAAATCTCGAAAGCGCGACGGCGTTTCTCCCGCGACCCCACCGTCATCCGCTTGAAGAGTTCCGGTTCGGGCACACGGGTGCGTATGTAGAAGATGAGGAGCGCTGGAACTATGCCGACAAAGAACATGGCGCGCCACGCGATGTGCTGCGGGAATACTTGAAAGACGACCGTAGCCACAATCGCTGCGGCGCCCCAGCCCCATGCCCACGCACTCTGCACCATACCGACCGCCTTACCTCGGTGCGCGGCGCGGATAGCCTCCCCCATCAAGACTGATCCAGCGGCCCACTCGCCGCCGAACCCGAACCCCTGAAATCCGCGAACGACAAGAAGTTGGGTGAAGCTGTTGGTAAAGCCGGAAAGGAAGGTAAAAAAGGCAAACCACGCGATCATAATCATAAGAAGTTTGGCGCGACCGATCCGGTCTGCCATCATGCCAGCCACCCAACCGCCAAACGAAGAAATGACTAAAGTACTCGTCGCCAGCAGACCGGCCTGTGCGTTGGTGATGTGCCAGAGCGCGAGCAGTGCTGGCACAACAAAGGTATAAATTTGAACATCAAAAGCGTCGAGCCCCCAGCCGCCAAAGCACGCCCAGAAAGTGCGCCGCTCCGACACGCTCATCTCGCGATACCAGTCCATGTTCGCTCCATCAACCCGGCAACAGCAATCGGGTTCGCTTAGCTCTTTGGCCATCTTACGGACCGAACGTGCGCTCCACCAGCGCAAGGCTCGTTCCAAGACGAGCGGCCAATGGAACATGCTTGAACTGACCGGGTTGCTATTACCCCTCTTTAGCCTATCCTTGGTATTTGCTTGACTCCGATGAACAGGTATCCATGCCGCGTATCGCCAACATAGTCGTTCGCGGAATTTTGGCGGCGGCAAGTCTGTCATGGATGTTGACATCCGGGCCGATCAATACCGCCGTCGCGCAGCAGGCATCAGTCACCACGTATCATGGCGATCCCGCGCGCCATGGAAACTTCATTGTACCCGGTTTGACGTGGGATAAAGCTCGGTTTGGGTACCCCGATCCTACCTTCAACGCCCGGTTTCCCGGTCACGTGTATGCGCAACCGCTATATTGGTGGCCGGTCGGATCAAAAGCGGGGATCCTGATCGTCGCGACCGAGGAGGATGGCGTCCTGGCGATCGACGCCGCGACCGGAAAGATCGTTTGGCAGAAGTCGCTCGGCAGGGCGGTTTCACGCGATGAGCTACCATGCGGCAACATCGACCCGCTCGGCATTACCGGTACGCCGGTAATCGACCCAAGAACTCGAGTGATATACCTCGATGCCGCCGTACACAGTCCGTCGGGACCGCGGCACAAGATTTTCGCGCTATCGCTCCGCGATGGTTCGACAATTGGCGGATGGCCGGTTGACGTGGCTGAGGCGTTGCGGGCAGTCGGGCAACGCTTTGACCCCGCCGCTCAAGGCGAAAGGGGAGCGCTCACGATTCTCGGCGACAGGGTCTATGTGCCTTTCGGCGGCAATTATGGCGACTGTGGCACTTATCACGGATTGGTCGTGGGCATCGCGACCGGTAACCCAATGGATGTCAAAGCCTGGCGCACGCGCGCGCGCGCCGGCGGCATCTGGGCGCCGGGTGGGATCAGCAGCGATGGCAAGTCGCTTTACGTGGCGACCGGCAACACTATTGATGCAGCGCAATGGGGTGATGGCGAAGCGATTGTCCGCCTGGCGCCGGAGCTCGGGCACAGCCTCCGCGAGGAAGATTATTTTGCGCCGTCGAATTGGCATGAGCTCGATGACCGCGACGCCGATCTTGGCGGAACCGGTCCCCTAGCGTTTGACATTGGGAACGGAAACACCGCCGAGGCTCGCATTATCGCCCTGGGCAAGGACGGTCGCGCTTACGTCCTTGACCGTAACCGACTCGGCGGCATCGGCGGTGAGCTCGCCGCGGTTACCGTTTCCACCGGCCCTGTGATAACTGCGCCTGCCGCTTACTCGGTCGCGCGAAGCGCATTGATTGCCTTTGGCGGAGCAGGGTCAGGTTGCCCCGATGAACCGGGGGGTGTCACGGTTCTAAAGATTGACGCGGGTGACCGACCGGCAATTTCCACGGCCTGGTGCGGCTCCGTTGGCGGCTGGGGCGCGCCGATCGTTACCACGACAGACGGCCAAGCCAATCCGATCGTCTGGAGTCTGGGCGCGGAGGGCGATGACCGGTTGCACGGGTTTCGCGGCGACACAGGCGAGCCGCTTTTTCGCAGCGAACGCCTGCAAGGGCTGCGCCATTTTCAAACGTTAATAGCGGCCCATAGCCATCTTTATGTCGCCGCCGATGGACGCATCTTTGCCTTCGCATTCTGAGAACAGGTTCGGGTTCATCGATGACTGTTCTCCGCGATGCCAGTCGCGTCATCGCTCTGGCAACTCCTCCGCGACCTGAATTGAACCATTCACCGAACCCCGAACCTCAAGATCGCCTACGCGAACGGGCGACAGCGCTGATGGCGCTCTACCCTATCCAAACCGAGGTCGGATAACCACGGGGACGTTCAATCCGCAAAAGCGGTGCAGACTCAGTCGCGGGATCGTCCCGACGTCTCTGGTGCGCCGCGGTAGAACGTTACCTCATGGGCCAAAAATGATCACAGCCGGCGCATCATGTCGCGTGACGCCAAATCCGATATGAACGACTACTACTTGTCCAATCGTCCTCGTCGGACCGCAACCTAGCAGGCGTGTCAGTTTCCCCCGCGGCAATAACAATATTTATGAGACGCAGACCGGGGGCGACGTCAAACGATGGAACTTTGGGCTGAGAACCGGAGTTTGCGGAACATGGCGCGATCTCCTCCCTTTCGCGGCGTTGACGGAGACAAGGGCTAGCGGCTGATACATTGAGCTTGTTCTGGAGAGTGAAGAATGGTTCAAGAATTCAAGGTCGAGATGGGGAATGGCAAGACAGTCAAGCTTTCGAGTGAGTATGTTTCTCGGATCGCGGATCGACTATGGAAACTACCTCAAGCGCAACGCGATGTGAGGTTGGAGCGTGCAAAAGCCCGTATTACCGGACAGCATCCGAACCGGACCGATGCGGCAATCGTCGCATTAGCGAATCACTAACTCCGAAACGACGGCGGCGTATTTCTCGCGGTGTTCGCCTAGGCGATTTGCGCGTGTGATGAACATCACCGGCAAAAGCGGATCGCGAGCCTGCTATTCTTCAGCGAGTACCTTGGTCAACAGGTCACGGAATTCGACGGCACTGGCGCGTGTCATTACCACGGCTGTGTGGTAGCGGGTCTCGTCTCCCGATGAAATGCCCTCGCCGAACGTAAACCGCACGACTTCAGTTGTAGTGACGTAAAAGCGATCGGCATAGAGCGGCTCCGCCTCCCAGATCGCCGGGTCAACGGCATCGTCTTGCGCAACGGTCATTCCAATCTCCCAGGACAGCCATGGAGCGGTGAGCTTAGCGAACGTAGCGAGCAGAAGAAACCGCGCCGGCTCCCATATCAACCGTATTTTCTCGGTGTTTTCAATTGATCCATGCGGCAGTTACACAGATTTGAGGACCGAGGTCGACGGAGAAAGATCCCCAGTATCGATGTCATGATCCCGCCGTCGGGCGAGGGTCGATGGCGGCCGAGACGACGGGGCGCACCGCATCGGTGGATCTCGCCGCGCGGATCGTTCCGCCACCCAACGGTTCCAGCTTGACTCACCCATAGCTCAGTGGTTATATATTAATTAATAACCACTGGGTTATTGATTCGATGACGAACGCTCACAGTGTGCTCTTCAGAACACTCGCCGATCCGACGCGGCGGGCTATTTTCGAGCGATTGTGCCGCGACGGAGAGCAGACGGTCGGAGCCCTGACGGTTCGGGCCGGGGTCTCGCAACCCGCCGTCTCAAAGCATCTTGCGGTGCTGAAGCAGGCCGGGTTGGTGCGCGACCATCATGAGGGTCGTCAGACACGCTATAGCGCGCAGCCCCGCGCCTTGGCCCCGTTGATTGACTGGACGAGCCACATGGTCGGGTTCTGGCAGAGCCGGTTCGACCACCTCGAGAATCTACTCAAAAGGATGGACCAATGACCAGTAGTGCGACCGAAGCGCTTTCCGTCATTGTCGAACGGGACGTGCCATATCCACCGGAAAAGGTCTGGCGGGCGCTCACGCAGCCACACCTGATCGAGGAATGGCTCATGAAGAACGACTTCAAGCCAGTCGTGGACCATCGTTTCAAGCTTCGCGCAGACTGGGGCGCTGTCGACTGTCAGGTCCTGGCAGTCGAGCCGAACAAAACGCTGTCCTACACGTGGGCCGCCTATGGTCTTGAAAGTGTCGTCATGTGGACTCTCACCCCTACCAACACAGGGACTCGCCTACGTATGGAGCAGTCGGGATTCCGGCCGGACCAGCAACAGGCCTACCAAGGTGCCAGGGGTGGGTGGCAGCGGTTCTTTGGCGCCCTAGAGCAGGTCTTGGCAAAGGAGGACTGAGCACCTCCCTCCCTCTTCGAGGGGACGCCGAACGTCAGCGACGGGATCGTCTCGAACGCGTCTGTTCGCTCGAATTAGGCAATGGTGGTTTGCAACGAGGCAACTCGCCCGCAAATTCGCGTACTTCCAATGCGCGAGCGCTCTGGCCATTCGGCATTGCATTGGCAGTACTATTACCCTGGTGCGATGCCGGTATCGCGACTGATCTAAGCGGTTACCAAAGATACTCACGTGGCCGAGAGAAACAATCGATCGCGTTAGATCAAAGGCTTGAGTGGCAAACCCGCCCGGCGCCCTCTTTGTAACCATTGCGGTTTTTTCGCGATTGGTGAACCCTTCTCCGATGCCGATGCCGGGACAATAGAGGATCGTCTTTGATCAACGCCGTCGATAACGCCGC
This sequence comes from Alphaproteobacteria bacterium, assembly GCA_030041335.1. Classification (GTDB taxonomy): domain Bacteria; phylum Pseudomonadota; class Alphaproteobacteria; order ATCC43930; family CGMCC-115725; genus JAATGI01. Next base: position 11,599 of record JASHOB010000160.1, read on the forward strand.
GTCGCCTGGCTTTCGGAGCTACCGCCTAGTAGGCAAGAGCTGGGCATTCGCACGGCGCGGAATGGGCGACGCAAAACCAAGGAATCCGCAACCTTGACGACGAAGACACCCTGAACGACAATTTTTACTCGTCGAAAAAAAGTGATCACGCTTCCCGCAGTTCTTGATTGTATGGGTAGAGGGATTGGGAAGGGGCTGTCCGATGGGACGTAAACTTGCGATCGCGTTCGCCGTTGCTCTCACCATTTTTGCGGCCTCAGTCGATCCCGGCTCCGCCCAGGTTCACCGTGGCGGCTGGTATGGCGGCGGCTGGCGAGGAGGTAGAGTTTGGGGGCGCGGCTGGGGTTGGGGGCCCGGATGGGGTTGGGGGCCCGGATGGGGCTGGCCTGTTGGTTGGAGGGGTTGGGGTCCAGGCTGGTGGGGCTGGGGTCCAGGGTGGTGGGGCTGGGGTCCGGGTTGGGCCTGGAGTGGCGGCTGGGTCTGGATCCCTGGTTGGGGTTGGGTCTGGCGCTAGCCTAGTTGCTCTCGACGACCGGCCGTGATCCGCTTTTGAGTGCGGTTCCGCCGTGTGCTCGCGAGACGCATGCTGCGTGCGACGCAAAAGGGCTGGAAATGTGGCAAGGTCCAACAGCATCGCCCTGCGGCTCGGCATCAGGGAAGTCGATGACGGCATTTGGCTCGTCGGCTTCATGCGCGACGATCTCGGCTTCATCGATCGGGAGCAGGAAATCTTGCAACCCACAGACAAACTGTTCGGCGCCGGGTTGTAACTTATTCTTTAATACGACCCGCTACCTATGTGTCCGGTCCGGGCACACAGGTGCAGGTGGCGCGCCCGAGAGGATTCGAACCCCTAACCCCCAGATCCGTAGTCTGGTGCTCTATCCAGTTGAGCTACGGGCGCGGAAGGCGGCGAAGCTAGCCGCATCGCCCGGGCAACGCAAGTTCAACTATGGCGCGGCCATCCCGCACGACCCACCCGTTGAATCCGGCTCCCCCTCATGGCGATCCGGCATCACAGAAAGGGACGCGCGTCCCATTTAACCCTTGGTGGAATGCTACGAGACCGATGGCCGCAGGGCCGGCCATTGCGACCTTCCAGAATGAGGTCGACTATTGGCCCTGCGCGATACTGAGCTTACAATAGGTGATCCGTTGCAGCGGTGAGGACATCATGGCGAAGGCTCTGTGGCAGGGTCAGGTTCTGGCCTCTAGCGAAAAGTTCGAAATCGTGGAGGGCAACATCTACTTTCCGCCTGAATCCGTCGACCGGCGCTTCTTCAAAGACAGCGCCACAACCACGCAATGCGGTTGGAAAGGTACGGCCCACTATTACACAGTGGCCGTGAACGGTTCGGAAAACAAGGACGCGGCATGGTATTACCCTGAGCCTTTTCCAGCGGCGAAGCAGATCAAGGACTACGTGGCCTTCTGGCACGGGGTAACGGTGGAACAGTAGGCCAAACAAGGAACTCGGGGACGTCGCGTTGCGGGCGCGCCTATAACGATTCGAGACCCAATAAGCGCGCGGGGTGGAATGAGTAATGGTCACCGGATTTTAATCGTCGATGACGACGACATGTTGCGCCATGCTTTGGCGGAACAGCTTGAACTACATGAAGAATTTGCCGTTTCTGAAGCTCCGACAGCCGGCAAAGCACTAGATCTGGCCAAGACGCAGCGGTTCGATGCCGTGCTGCTGGATGTCGGATTGCCCGATATGGATGGTCGCTCGCTGTGCCGCCTTCTGCGGCGCAGTGGTGTGCGGGCCCCAGTGCTGATGTTGACGGGTGCCGACAGTGACGCCGATACCATTCTGGGCCTTGATGCCGGTGCCAACGATTATATTACGAAGCCGTTTCGACTTGACGTGTTGCTGGCTCGCCTGCGCGCACAACTGCGTCAGCACGAGGCATCGGAAGATGCGGTCTTCACCATCGGGCCCTACACGTTCCGACCAAGCGCGAAGCTGCTCACTGATGAGAGCGGCAAACGCAAAATAAGGTTGACCGAGAAAGAGACAGCGATCCTGAAGTTCCTCTACCGCGCCGGCGCCCGCAGCATCGGACGCGACACTTTGCTTAATGAAGTTTGGGGCTACAACGCCGGCGTCACGACCCATACGCTTGAAACTCACGTTTATCGTCTGCGTCAGAAGATTGAACGGAATCCGGCCAAGGCCGAGATCCTGATCACCGATGGCGGCGGCTACAGGCTGGTCCCTTGACCCGTTTGGTGCAGATCACGGATGGCGGTTTTGACATCGGTTTCCTCCCGCTCGGCACCGCAAAGCTTGGTGACCAGAGGCCGTTCCTGGTCTATGGATGGCGTGATCAGCCAGCTATGGGATGTGTTTTACAATGTCGCAAGATCGCCAACCGGCGGGAAATGCTCAGCGCGGGGAAAGACGAGGCAGATAATCGGGATGTCCTTCCCTAGCGTTGCAAAGGCTTTTCAAGGCTGTATGATGCGCAGTTTGCCACGGAGCATTGCTTCGCGGGGAGCGCGTGCGGGCGTAGCTCAGGGGTAGAGCACAACCTTGCCAAGGTTGGGGTCGAGGGTTCGAATCCCTTCGCCCGCTCCAATCAAATCAAGCGTTTAGTTGGAAAGGTAGCGAGTAGCCCGAGGTCGTAGTTACCAGCAACGGGTCCGCGACGCTAACGGAATGTCGCACCTGCATGATCCTTAAACATGTCGGCGCGGCGGACGCAACCGCGCAGCACGTCGAGGCTCTTGTGCCGCGATTGATCGGCGATGCTTAAGAGCGCGGCACCGCTTTCCGCAGCCGACGCAATGAACCCAGCCCTCGGTCTGTGCCCTTGGAAACTCGGCGAACGGCCTATAGAACAATAGAACAACAGCGGGTCTATTTCCCTTGTAGACCGAGCCCACCGTGCGTCCATCCCGACCTAGCCAACGGGAAACGGCACTACCATTGCACTCCACGAGATTATCACGCGAAGGGATAGTGCGCTTATGGCCGCACCATCTCAGGTAATCGAAGTTGTCGGCAGCAACCTCGCCGAGGCCGACGAAGCGTCTCGTCACATTGCCGTTGCGGGATATCATGCGGCAGCGGCCCCCGTGTACTCATGAATCCGGGTTGACTTCCGCTTAGTTCCAAAAGCGTCTGAATTATTGCGAGACAGCACAATGATGCGATGTGTCAATCGCGTCGTCTTCCCGCTTGGAAATCGATTTGTCCTGCCAAGCCCACCTGAGGCTCTCCGCACCAATAAAGCGCGCGAGGAGGCCGGAATTGATACAACCCTTATCGCCCGAGTTTTGGGTGTCTCAGTCCGCGATCAGCCCCTGGCTGCGCATCAGATCAAATGCCTTGTCGCGAATTGCCGACGGAAAAATACTGAACAGACCGGGCAAGCCTTTGCTTGTAAAGCCAGGAAGGAGCTCGGCCAGCTGCTTCACCCGCAGTTCTGCTTGCGCTTTGTCACCGCATGCGCACGCCGTTACGATAGCCCAAGCATAACCCATTGGAAAACGCGGGTTCATTTCGATAACCTGACGCGCTGCGATGGCCGCTTCATCGTATTGGTTGAGGACAACTCTCGCGATCATGGTGCCGGCGACCGCGAGGTATCTGCTGGGATCGATTGGGCTGAGACGTAATGCTTTGGTCGCCTCCTCGATTGCCACCTGGGGCTCGTCGGTCAACGCCAGCGCGATGCTGCGATAAGCGAGCGCGATCGCCAGATTGGGATTGAGGCGCGTCGCCTTGTCGAGCGCGGCACGCCCGCCCGCGACGTCCGCACCGGTGATGAGCAAGACCCAACCGGCATAAGTTACGACGGCACCGTCATCGCTGCCCAGAATCAAGGCACGGCGCGCGTGTTCTTCTGCCGCGTGTTGCATGTCGGCGTGCTCTTTTCCGACAGCGCTGCGGTAAATCTGCCCAAAAGCATTTGCGAGCAGCGAATGGGCATAGGCGTAGTTCGGGTCAAGCCGCAGCGCCTCGTTGAGGAGAGCTATCGCTTCGTGAACTTCGCGAGGTGTATTAGCGAGCACGTGCGGCAAGGCGCGGAGCAAATAATCATAGGCATCGAGACTGGCTGGGGGTTTGCGCCGCGCCCTCTCGATCTCGGCTTTCTGCAAACTTGGTGCTAGCTCACCAACGACGCCCTCGGTAATTCGATCCTGCAGTTCGAAAACATCCTCGATCTCGCCGTCGAACTTGTCGGCCCAAAGGTGCGCGCGCGTCGCGGCATCGATAAGCTGACCGGTGATGCGAACGCGGTTCCCTGCCTTTCGGACGCTGCCTTCGAGCACGTAACGCACGCCCAACTCGCGCCCAACCTGTTGAATATCGACTGTCTTGCCCTTGTAGACGAAGCTGGAATTGCGCGCGATCACGAACAATTCTTTGAA
>JASHOB010000018.1 GCA_030041335.1 Alphaproteobacteria bacterium
ATGCTGCCGCGCCGCCACCGCCGCCGGACCGCGCCGCGCTGCCGCAGTGATGGGCCAGCGAACCGGTTCGCGCGCGGCATCGCGTTGCGCCCGCGTCAGCACGCCCGTCGCGCTCCGCGCTTTGGGCGTCGCTTCATCGGCCGCGTCCGGCGCGAGTGAGGCGCAGCATGTCTTGCGAATGGCCCGTTCGAGCCACGCTTCGACACTAAGTCCCGAGCGCGCGGCCGCTGTCTCGGCCATGCGCCGCAGTGCAGGGTCGATCCACGTGGCCTCCCAAAGCAGCGCCGAGGGATTGGGCGTGAGGCAGCTAATCTCGCTATTGAGTCTCATGGCATGCGAGTTCTGGCCGGCGCGATGGGGGCGGCGGGGTCGAGAACGGACTTTTCGAGCAACAGAAAGGCCGCTGCGCGCGACAGGGCGCCGCGCTCGATCATGTCGCGCTCTTTGTCCGGCAGGCTCAAGAGGCGCAGCGAACGCGCGACTTGCTCCTCGGTGCGGCCGGTGGCGAGCGCGATCTCGGAGATGCTCGCGCCCTGTTCATCGATCAGCTTCGCGAACAGACGGGCCTCGTCGATCGGCGATAGTTCATTGCGCCGCAAGCGCTGCACCAGCGTCGACAAGGCGGCGAGCCGGACGTTGGAGCGCGATGCCGCCAACGGAAAGGATATCGCGGGGAGGGATGGCGCGGTTGCGGCTGCCGCCCTCTCTCGCGGCGGCGCCGGCGGCGGCTTGCCGACGAAGATGTGTTCGGGCGGCGCCACCGGTTTGGTGGCGATCATCGGCGGCATCGTCTCAGGCCGCGCCGTCGACGCCGCACCGCCCGCCCTCGTGGGCGCTTGTGCCGGAGGTCGAAGTGCGAGCGGCGCGATGGGTGGTGTCGCGGGCGGCATCGACTCTCGCGCCGGTGGCGTTGCGCGCCACTGCGGCGATATTTGGCGGTGCGGTTCGCTGGGGCGCAGTACCGAGACCACCCTGGTCTTGGCCCAATCGTTGCGACGATCGTCGCCGGCCAAGCCCTGATGCGGTGCCGGCCCAGGCCGCCCGACCGCGGGCCGCCCTTCGGTTGCGCCAGCGCCCGGTACCACGACGATCGGCTCCAATGCGGGCGGGGGCGCAACGGCGGGAGCATGATAGTGGCCGTTCGCTGAGGCCTGGTGGCCGGCGATCGCCGACAATTCGCGGCTTAGCGGCACGCCTTCCGCGGCGCAGGTATCCCGTATCAACTTACCCAGCCAGCGATGGAGCGGCAGCCCGTCGTCTTGTGCCGCACTTTCGGCATTTTGACGGACCTCATCCGGAAGCCGATCGAGTTGCCAGTCGCTCAAGCCGTCCCCCTCCCGCCAATCCCGCCAATTCGACTATATCGACGCTGCAAGAAATGTGCGAAGCGGCGTCTTTAAGACTAACGGCAGCCCTTGACATTACAAGGCCATTGCAGAACTTTTTAAACATCATACAGATCTGTTGGGTCGCGGTCCCGGATGAAAATAGATTTTTTGCGGTGCGACTCGTTGGGCGTCGCGCCGGGCGCGGGGAGAAGGCCCGGCAGTACCGGAATGATCCTCGACTGTGACGCTCCCGCAGCGCGTCTCGTGTCTGCTCTGTCCCGTCTTTGCCGCTCAAGCGATGCGGTCCGCTTGGCCGCCTCGCTTGAGGGCGCAACGACGAGGACGACATGGCGGCCGTGCTCGATTGCCGGCGCCCGCGCACCCGCGAACAATGTTGGTTAGGACGATCGTCAATGCCGCCATCGACCACGCCACCCTACCGAGCCGATCATGTCGGCAGCCTGCTACGTCCCCCGGCATTGCGTGCGGCGCGCGAGCAGTTTCTCGCGGGCAAATTCGATGCCGGCGCGTTGCGCGCGCTCGAGGACGCGGCTATTCGCGAAGCCATCGCTCTCGAGGAGTCGGTCGGCCTCGCCAGCATCACCGACGGCGAGTTCCGCCGCACCGCGTTCCATTTCGATTTTCTCGGTCAGATCGAAGGCGTGTCAGCAGTGCTCGGCCGTCCGCCCGATGCCGCGGCGCCGCCTGGCCAAGCGTTCCAGCCGCCCCAGCTCAAAATCGTCGGCAAGATTTGCCACCGGCGCAACATCGAAGTGGAAGGGTTCAAATTCACCAGGGCGGCGACCCGGCAAACCGCGAAGCTCACCATGCCGTCCCCCACCATGTTGCTGCGCGGCGGACGCAGTGCAATCAGCGAAAGCGCCTATCCCGATCTTGAGGCCTATGCCGACGACGTCATCGCCGTCTACGCTGCGGAATTGAAGGCGCTGGGCGAGGCGGGCTGCACCTATGTTCAATTCGACGACACCAACTTCGGCTATCTGTGCGACCAAACGATGCGTCAAGCCATGCGCGAGCGCGGCGAGGATCCCGATGCGTTGCCGCACCACTACGTCAAGCTCATCAATGCCGTGATCGCGAAAAAGCCGGCCGGCATGGCGATCTGCATTCATCTCTGCCGCGGCAACATGGCAGGGCGGTGGGCGGCAACCGGGGGTTACGAGCCGATCGCTGAAACCGTGTTTGGCGGTCTCGCCGTCGATGGTTATTTCCTCGAATATGAGTCGGTGCGCGCCGGCGGCTTCGAGCCGCTGCGCTTTATGCCCGAGGGCAAGCGGGTGATTCTCGGCCTGGTCAGTTCCAAGGTGGCGGAGATGGAAAGCATGGATCTGTTGAAGCGGCGGATCGAGGCCGCAGGCAAATATATGGCGGTCGAGGACATGGGTGTGTCGCCGCAATGCGGCTTTGCTTCGGGCTACCAGGGCAACCCGGTGACCGAGGACGTCGAGCGGCGCAAACTCGCGCTGTGCGTTGAAACCGCTGCCGAGATTTGGGGCTCGACCCGGTAATCGCGCGATGGCCCGCCGCACCACAATCCTGAGCGAGGCCGACAAGAGCGGCGACGCCGCGCCGTGGCAGCCGGTGCGGGACGGCACGCTCTCTTGGCGGATTATCCGCCAGATCAGGGCGATGCTGTTTGCCGGGGAGCTCAAGAGCGGTGAGCGGCTCGGCGGCGAAATCGAGTTGGCGCAACGCTACGGCGTAAGCCGCATGGCGATCCGAGATGCGCTGCGCTCGCTCGAAGCTGCCGGTATCGTCGACATCCGCGTCGGCGCCAAGGGCGGCACCTATATCGCCGCAGGCAATCCCGAGCGCTTCGCCGATGCGCTTGCCATCCAGCTCAAGCTGATCGGTGTCACGATTGCAGAAATCTTCGATGCGCAGATCGCCATCGAAGTCACCTCGACCGAACTCGCGGCACGCAACGCCGACGCGAGCGACTTGCGCTTGCTGCGCGACATTCTGCGCCGCCAGCGCGAGCAGCGCCACTCGAAGCCGCAATTCACGGACCTGTCGCTGCGTTTTCACGAAGCGCTGGTGGCGGCATCGCATAACCGTGCGATGATCGCGCAATTCAAGGCGTTGCGTTACGTGCTCGAGCCGCTCCTGGCGCGACGTCTCAACGACGATGTCGCAACCCGTGTCATCGCCTCGAATACGGCCCTCCTGGCACGAATCGAGGCGCGCGATGCCGAAGGCGCCCGTGCCATGATGCACCGCCGACTTCACATCGTCCGCGCCCGCCAGCTCGACGCCGCGGCAAGCGAGCAGATGGCCCAGCCCACCGATTGAGTTTGCCGTGGCGCCCGCGTAATCTGCTCGAAAGGGTGAGGGTATGGCGAACCTAGACGATGCCATGAAGCAGCTGGAGGGCGCGATCGGCCGGCTCGAAAAAGCCGCGGGCAAGACATCGGCGCGGCGTTCCGAACCCACGGTCCTGGCGCAAACCGTGGCCCAAGTTGCAGCACGTCTCGACGCCGCGATCGCGCGACTCGATCGCATCCTGGAAGATTGATGGCGCAAGTCACGATTTCCCTGAACGGCCGCGAATACACGGTCGGCTGCGGCGCCGGCGAAGAGGCGCGCATTCGCGAGCTCGCGCGCGGCGTCGACACGCGGATGCGGAAATTCGGCCCGCAAGCCGGACAGATCGGCGAGGCCCGCCTCCTGGTGATGATGCTGCTTACCATGGCCGACGAACTGTTCGAGGCGCGGAGCGGCGCCAACGGCCAAGGCCTGCCGGGCTTTGCCGACGGCCTGACGGCGCTGGCAAAACGCATCGAAACGGTTGCCGAGCGGCTCGAGGCCGCCAAAATATAGCGGCGATAAGGAATGGATGGGGCTGCGCAGCGCGTTAGGCCGCAATGTACCCCGGGGCCGATATTTACCTCGAGGGGACTGTCCCTACCGGAGCCGTGGCTTCGGCACACGGTGCCCACCTGCGAAAGCGGGCCGCGAGGGTAATGCAATGCCGACGGCCGTCGCGGCTCCATCCTCGTTTGCCATCTCGCGTCTGCGGCAGGCCAAGCGGCAGGGGTAAAGAGGGTCGGCACCGCCCGGCTTCGGCCTCGCCTCAACCCTTGGGCGTTGCCGTTTCGCCCCGCGTCGGAACGGAAATCGAGGTGCCATGAGAATTCTATTCTGCGGTGATGTGGTGGGACGTTCCGGCCGCGATGTCGTGATCGCCAACCTGCCGCGGCTGCGGGACGAACTGGCACTCGATTTCGTCGTCGTCAACGGCGAGAACGCCGCCCACGGGTTCGGTATTACCCCGGATATCTGCGGCGATCTCTACGCCGCGGGCTGCGATGTCATCACCGGCGGCAATCATTCCTGGGCCAAATCGGAGATCGTCCCCTATATCGGCGGCGACCCGCGTCTGTTGCGCCCGATCAATTATCCGCCCGGCACGCCGGGCAAGGGCCACGGCATTTATCAGCTCAAGGACGGCCGGACCGTCCTCGTCATCAACGCGATGGGGCGCGTGTTTATGGATGCGATCGACGATCCGTTCCGCGCGGTCGACGGGCTCCTGCGCCAGCATCCGCTCGGCACCGTCACCGCAATCCTGGTCGATTTCCATGCCGATGCAACCTCCGAGAAAACCGCGATGGGCCAGTTTTGCGACGGCCGCGCCTCGGCGGTGGTTGGCAGCCACACCCACGTGCCGACCAGCGATCATCGCATCCTCGGCGGCGGCACCGCCTACCAGTCCGATGCCGGCATGTGCGGCGATTACGATTCCATCATCGGCATGAAGAAGGAGGGCATCATCGCGCGTTTCGTCACCAAGATGCCGGGCGAGCGCATGCAGGTGGCGGAAGGCGAGGGCACGCTCTGCGCGATTTTCATCGAGACCGACGACGCGACAGGCCTGGCAACCTGGGTGGCGCCGCTGCGGCTCGGCGGCAGGCTTGCCCCCACCTGGCCCTTGCCGGCGGCAGAAACGGCATCGACCGGATGACGCCGAGCAATCAAGACAGGCGGCTCGGCGCCCGCCACAGCCTCAAGCTGGCGGCCGCGGCCTTGTTCTTCTGTCTTGTCGCCGTGCTGATTTATGGCTGGTTCACGCTCAGAGGTTCGGGGCTAAGCACGGTTGCGGTGATCGCGCTCGGCGGCGGCGTTTTGTTAACGCTGATCCTGGGCATCGGCCTGATGAGCCTCGTCTTCTACAGTCATAATGAAGGGTGGGACGACGACATCGGTCGCTAGGCCGGGCGCCGTCTTTCCCAAAGGATTCGCCGTAATCCTGCCATATTGAAGAGGTTAGCTCGCTATCGCGGCTGACGGGGCTTCGGCTGCTTCCCCACATGTGGTATGATGCCGCTCCTTAATCGTCAGGATTTAGCTGTTTGCCATGGCTGGCCATTCGCAATTCAAGAACATTATGTATCGCAAGGGCGCCCAGGACAAAAAGCGCGCCAAGATCTTTACCAAGTTGATCCGAGAGCTGTCGACGGCGGCGCGCAGCGGCGTCGCCGATCCGGCCGCCAACCCGAGGTTGCGCGCCGCGGTGCTGGCGGCGAGGGCGGCCAACATGCCAAAGGACACGGTCGAGCGCGCCATCAAGCGCGGCGCCGGCGGCGACGGGCAGGAGAATTACGAAGAGGTTCGCTATGAGGGGTACGGGCCCGGCGGGGTTGCGGTCATCGTCGAGGCGCTGACCGACAATCGCAATCGCTCGGCCAGCGAAGTGCGCGCCGCCTTCACCAAATCCGGCGGCAGCCTCGGCGAAAGCAATTCCGTCAGCTTTATCTTCGATCATGTCGGCGAGATCGTTTATCCGGCGTTGGCGGCGACACCGGAGCGTATGTTCGAGACGGCGGCCGATGCTGGCGCCGAGAATGTCGAGAACGGTGCTGACGGTCATCACGTTTTCTGCGCTCCGGACGAGCTCAACACCGTGCGCGATGCGCTCGAGAAGGCATTTGGTCCTGCTTCGTCGGCCAGATTGGTGTGGAAGCCGAAGTCGGTGACCGCCGTCGAAGGCGAGACGGCCGAGTCGCTGTTAAGGCTCCTCGAAACGCTCGAAGACAACGATGATGTTCAGAATGTCTACGCCAATTTCGACTTGTCCGAGGAGGCGATGGCGCGGTTGAACGTATGAGTGCGCGGGCCCCTGGGGTAAAGGGACAAGGCATGCGCATCATCGGTCTCGATCCGGGTCTGCGTCACACCGGTTGGGGCGTCGTCGCGATCGACGGTACGCGGCTGCGCCATATCGCCGACGGCGCGATCCACGCGCCGCCGCGCGGCACGTTGGCGCAAAGGCTGGTCGCGTTGTTCGATGGGCTGGACGAGGTGATGGCGCAGCAGCGCCCCGATGCCGCGGCGGTGGAGGAAACGTTTCTCAACAAGAATCCCGGCTCAACCTTGAAACTGGGCGCGGCGCGCGGCGTGGTGCTGCTGGTACCGGCGCTCCGCGGTATTCCGGTCGCCGAATATTCGACCAATCTTGTCAAGAAGGCCGTGGTTGGTGCGGGCCACGCCGACAAGCATCAGATCGAAGTCATGGTGGGAATGCTGTTGCCGGGCGCGCGAGCGCTGGCCGATGCCGCCGACGCACTCGCCGTTGCCGTCTGTCACGCGCACCATGTCCAGACCAGCCGCATCTGGGAAAGGGCCGAACCTCTCTCATGATCGCGATGTTGTCGGGACTGGTCGACCAAATCGGCGACGAAACCCTGGTGCTCGATTGCAACGGCGTCGGGTATCTGGTCTACGCCTCGTCGCGCACGCTGAGCCGGACGCCGCGCATCGGCCAGCCGTTCAAGCTTCTGATTGAGACGCAAATCCGCGAAGACCGCATTCAGCTGTTTGGCTTTGTCGATGCTGCGGAACGATCGTGGTTCCGCTTGCTGACCACGGTGCAAGGGGTCGGCGGCAAGGTCGCGCTTGCGATACTGAGCGTGCTCGATCCGGAGGCGGTGGCGACCGCCATCGCCGCCCAGGACAAGGCGGCGTTTGTGCGCGCCGACGGCGTCGGGCCGAAGCTCGGCCAACGCATCGTCATGGAATTGCGCGACAAGATGGGCGCCGTAGCGGCTCCGGTCGCGGGCGGCGCGATCGCGCCTCCTGGCGCCGTCGCCGATGCGATCTCCGCCCTCGTCAATTTTGGCTACGCCAAGAGTGCCGCTTACGGCGCCGTGATGGCGGCGGCGGCGCGGTTGGGCGGTAACGCCAAGATCGATGCGCTGGTGCGCGCCGGCTTACAGGAGCTTGGGCGATGAATGCCGATAAGCGGGTGGTGGCGCCGCGGCCCGAGCCTGAGGACGCCGCGGAGAGCGGTCTGAGGCCGCAATCGCTCGACGATTTCGTTGGCCAGGCGAAGCAGCGCGAGAATCTGCGCGTGTTCATCGCCGCGGCCAAGACCCGCCACGAACCCTTGGACCATGTCTTGCTGCATGGTCCTCCCGGGCTCGGCAAGACCACGCTGGCACAAATTGTGGCGCGCGAGATGGGCGTCGGTTTCCGTGCCACCTCGGGACCGGTGATCCAGCGCGCCGGGGACCTCGCGGCGCTGCTGACGAACTTGCAGCCGTTCGACGTGTTGTTCATCGACGAGATTCATCGTCTGGCGCCGGCGGTCGAAGAGGTGCTCTATCCGGCGATCGAGGATTTCCAGCTCGACATCATCATCGGGGAGGGACCGGCGGCGCGTTCGATGCGCATCGATCTCCAACCTTTCACGCTGGTCGGCGCCACCACGCGCTCGGGTCTGATCACGCGGCCGTTGCGCGAGCGCTTCGGCATTCCGCTTCGTCTCGATTTCTACACCCCCCAAGAATTGCGCCAGATCGTCTTGCGCGGTGCCCGCCTTCTCGGCATGGGGCTTGAAGATGACGGCGCCACCGAGATCGCATCGCGCGCTCGCGGCACGCCGCGCGTCGCGGTACGACTGCTGCGCCGGGTGCGCGATTTCGCCGCGGTGTCGGGGATCAACAGGATCGATGTCAAGGTCGCCGACGCGGCGCTGTTGCGGCTTGATATCGACAAGATCGGGCTCGACGCCATCGACCGCCGTTATCTCTCCTGCATTGCCCAAAGCTACGGCGGCGGACCGGTCGGCGCCGAGACACTGGCGGCCGCGCTCTCCGAGGAGCGCGACGTGATCGAGGAAGTGATCGAACCTTATCTAATGCAGGAGGGGCTGGTGCAGCGCAGTGCGCGCGGCCGATTGCTGACCGATCGCGGCTATCGCCATCTGGGGCTGGTGCCGCTGCGGCCACCCTCGGCGCAGCTCGACCTTCTTGGCGACGACGCGACGGAGCCGCGATGATCCGGCGTCACCCAAGGCCGCAATCCCGCATCGTTCAAAATTGCGCAACGGAAGAATAATCATGGAAAGTACCAACGTCGTCAGTCAGGTCGCTCTCGCCGGAGCAGGAGCGGTACCGCACGATCTGTCGATCGTGACGTTGTTCTTGCAAGCCGACCTGGTGGTCAAAGTCGTCTGCGTCCTGTTGCTGCTGGCGTCGTTCTGGTCGTGGGCGGTGATCTTCGACAAGCTCACCAAGCTGCGCCGACTGCGCCGCGACGCCGAGAGCTTCGAAGAGACTTTCTGGTCGGGCGGTTCGCTCGACGACCTCTATGATCGGATCGGCACGCGGCCGGCCGACCCGATGTCGGCGGTGTTCGCGGCCGCGATGCGCGAGTGGCGCCGCACCGCGGCGCGGGGCAGGGTGCCCAACACCGGGACCAAGACCGGCCTCCAGGACCGGATCGAGCGTGTCATGCAGGTGACGCTGGGCCGCGAGATGGATCGGCTCGAGCGCTTCATGCCGTTTCTCGCCACGGTCGGCTCGACCGCGCCGTTCGTCGGATTGTTCGGCACCGTTTGGGGCATCATGAACAGCTTCCAGTCGATCGCCGCGGCCAAGAACACCAGCCTCGCCGTGGTGGCGCCCGGCATCGCCGAATCCTTGTTCGCGACCGCGCTCGGGCTGGTGGCGGCGATCCCGGCCGTCATCGCCTATAACAAATTCGTCACCGATTTCGGCCGTTATGCCGGCCGGCTCGAAGGCTTTGCCACCGAATTCAGCGCGATCTTGTCGCGCCAGCTCGACGAGAAGGCCTGATCATGGCGGTCGCTCTTCCCGGCCGCGGCAACGGGCAAAATCACCGCTATCGCCCGATGAGCGAGATCAATGTCACGCCCATGGTCGACGTCATGCTGGTGCTGTTGGTCATCTTCATGGTGGCGGCACCGCTCTTGACTGTCGGCGTGCCGGTCGATCTGCCCCAGACTCAGGCCCCGGCGATCAATCAGCCGCAGGAACCACTGGTCATCACTGTCAACGCGCAAGGGCAGATGTTCCTGCAGAACGACCAGATCGCCGACGATCAACTGATCCCGCGTCTCCAGGCAATCACCAAGGCCAATCCCAATGCCGATATTTATGTCCGCGGCGACCGCGCAACCAATTATGGCCGCGTCATGGAGATCATGGGCCTGGTGAGCGCCGCCGGCTTCGACAAAGTGTCCTTGATCACCGAACCGACACAATCCGGTGGTACGCCGACCCCGCCACAACCGCACACCCAGACGAGCCCACCGAAGCAGCCGTAGCGCAATGCTGGAACGCAGAGGTTATATCGCGTCGGGAATCCTGCACCTTGGTCTGGTGCTGTTGTTCATCCTCGGCTTGCCCAATCTCTTCGGCCATCGCCTGCCGGAGGAGACGCCCCTGGTCGTGCAACTGGTAAAGATCGGTCCCGAAACCCGGGCGACGCAATTGACCAAGACGCCGCCGACACCGCAGGCGAAACCGGAACCGGCCGAAGAGCCGCCGCCCACGCCGCCACGGGTCATCCCGCAATTCCAGCCGCCGCCGATGCTGACGCCGCCCGAACCGCAGCTCGCGACGCCCGAACCGCCGCCGCCGGCGCCGCAGCCAAAACCCAAGCCGCCGGCGCCGATTCCGCCGGTGCCCGCGCTGAAGCCGCCGACGCCACCCGAGGTGAAACCGGTGAACGTGCATGTGCCGTCGCCCAAGCCGCAGCCGCCAAAACCCAAGTCGAGGCCCGACGAGACCCAGCAGTTCGACGCGCTCCTCAAAAATCTCGCCCAAAACGATGCGACGCGCAGTGCCCCCGATCAACCGCGAGAGAGCCACCCCAACCGCCGGACGTCGTCGCAACCGATCGCTCCCCTGGGCGCACAACTCACCGCAAGCGAGCTCGACCTGGTCAAAGAGCAAATCGAGCAGTGCTGGGATATCCCGGCCGGCGCACGCGACGCGCAGGACCTGAGGCCGGAATTTCGTGTTTATATGAATTCGGACGGCACGGTGCGGACCGCTGACCTGCTCAATCAGGATCAGCTCGGCGATCCGGTGTTCCGGGCGGCTGCAGACGCCGCGTACCGCGCTTTGAAGAACCCGGCCTGTCAGCCGCTCAAGCTGCCGCCGGACAAATTTGATCAATGGCAAACCTTTACCATCACTTTCGACCCCAAGGACATAGCAGGATGATTCGTTTCGCCGCCGTACCCTTTGCCGTCTGCCTCGCACTCGGAATTGCGCTCGCCGCGCCGGTGGCGCGCGCCGAACTCCATCTCGATCTCACCCAGGGCCGCGTCGAGCCCATGCCGATCGCGATTCCGGATTTTGCCGGCACCGATGAAGGCGTGCAGCTGGGACACGATATCACACAGGTGCTGTCGGCCGATCTCGAGCGGTCGGGTTTGTTCAAGCCGCTCGATCCGCGCGCCTTCGTCGACAAGGATGCCGCCACCCACATCCCGCCCAATTATGCCAATTGGCGAGTTCTCAACGCGCAGGCACTGGTCACGGGGAATGTCGCGGTGCAACCCGATGGCCGTCTCGCGGTGGAGTTCCGGCTTTGGGATATTTTCGCCGAGCAGCAGCTCGCCGGCCTGCGCTACACCGCCACCCGACAGAATTGGCGGCGCGTCGCCCACATCGTTGCCGACGCGATCTATAAGCGCATTACCGGCGAGGACGGCTATTTCGACACGCGCATCGTCTATATCGCTGAAAGCGGTCCGCTCGAGCATCGCATCAAGCGCCTCGCCATCATGGATCAGGACAGCGCCAATAACCGCTACCTCTCCGACGGCCGGGCGCTCGTGCTGACGCCGCGTTTCTCGCCGACGTCGCAGGAAATCACCTACCTTTCCTTCGCGCACAACCAGCCGCGCGTCATGCTCTTTAACATCGACACCGGCCAGCAGGAAGTGCTCGGCGATTTTCCCGGCATGACGTTCGCGCCGCGCTTCTCGCCCGACGGCAACAAGGTGATCATGAGCCTCGCGGTCAACGGCGCCAGCAACATCTACACCCTCGATCTGCGAACGCGCCGGGCAGTCAGGCTCACCGACACCTCGGCGATCGACACCTCGCCATGCTACTCGCCCGATGGCGCCCAAGTGGTGTTCAACTCGGACCGCGGCGGCAGCCAGCAGATATATGTCATGAATTCCGACGGCACCGACATCCATCGCATCACCTTCGGCAAGGGCCAGTACGGCACACCGGTCTGGTCGCCGCGCGGCGATCTGATCGCCTTCACCAAGATCGATGGCGGCCAGTTCTATATCGGCGTGATGCGCCCCGACGGTTCGGGCGAACGCCTGCTGACCAACGCGTTCCTGGTCGAAGGACCGACCTGGGCGCCCAATGGCCGGGTTTTGATGTATTTCAAGGGCTCGCCTGCCGATTCGGAGGGGAGAGGAGGCCATAACCGGCTCTGGACCATCGACCTCACCGGCTACAATGAGCGGGAGGTGCCGACACCGCAAGATGCGTCAGATCCGGCCTGGTCCCCCTTGATTCCATAGACTCCCGCTCCTATAGTCGCGCCCATCTTCGGACCTCACCATAGACGATTACACAAACCCCCAAATGGTGCGGGGTGGCGTGTCGGTTCTATCATGAGTAACCGAGCTCCATCCTCGAGGAGTTGAGACCGATGAATCTGCGTCCCATAGGGTTGCTCGCAGCGGTGCTGCTTGTGGCGGCTTGCGCCCAGAACCCGGCACCGACCGGTGGACCGGCACCCGGCCCGGCGCCGACCCGGCTTCATGGCGCCGTACCCGGATCGCGCGAAGATTTTATGCAAAATGTGGGTGACCGGGTTTTCTTCGCCTTCAATCGCAGCGACATTTCCGCGGAGGGTCAGGCGACCTTGCAGAAGCAGGCCGATTGGCTGAAACGCTACGAGAACGTGACCGTGACCATCGAGGGCCATGCCGACGACCGCGGCACGCGCGAATACAACCTCGCCCTGGGCAATCGCCGTGCCGCCGCCGCGAAGCGGATGTTGGTTAGCCTCGGCGTTGCCGGCAACCGTATCGCCGTGATTTCCTACGGCAAGGAACGGCCGATCGTCGTGGGCGACAACGAGGAGGCCTGGGCGCAGAATCGCGTCGCCATCACCGTCATCAACTGACCAGGTCGGACCGGTTTATGGTCGGGCGTCGGTTCATCGAAATGGGGTGGGACCGGCGCCCTTGATTCGCCCAAATTGCTGACTAAAGATGCGCTTGAGATTAGGCTTGCCGACGGGTGCCTTTTGAGGCTCCCGTCGCTTCTACTTATTGTGGCCAGGTCCCATGAAAAAATTGCCTTTTGTCGCCCTGGGCATCGCGCTGGCGCTCGGCGCGTCAACCACTTTCGCCCAGCAGGATCAGGATCAAGACAATAACGTTGCGCAGCCGGGCGCCGCGGCCGGCAACGAAATGCGCCTCGAGCAGCTCGGTGACCAGATGCGGGAGTTGACCGGCCGCATCGAGGAGTTGCAGCACCAGGTCGAATCGCTGCGCTCGCGCATGGACCGACTCTCGAGCGATGTCGATATGCGCCTGCAGGGCGTGGAACAGGGCAACGGTGGCGGCCTGCGGCCGAACAACGCCATGAACGAACCGCCGAGCAACGCCATGAACGAGCCGCGGTCTCTGACCCGGCCACCGGCATCAGGGCCGCCTCTGTCTTCGGAGCCGCCACCGCCATCCGACGAGGGCGAGACGGCCATGAATGATGCGCCGCAAATGGCTGATCCGGGGATGCTGCCGAGCGGCTCGCCGCAGCAGCAATACGACTATGCGTTCGGGCTCTTGCGTGACGCCAACTACCCGGCCGCCGAGCGCGCGCTCAGGGATTTCGTCCGCCGCTATCCGGACAATCGGCTCTCGAGCAACGCCCAATATTGGCTCGGTGAAACCTATTTCGTGCGGCGCAACTACCAAGCGGCCGCCGCGGCTTTCGCCCAGGGCTATCAGCGCTTTCCCAAAGGCCCCAAGGCTGCCGAGGCCCTCCTGAAGCTGGGCAGCTCGTTGACGATGCTCGGGCGCCCGGCCGATGCCTGTCGCTCCTTCGCACAGCTCGACCGCGAGTTCCCCATCGCGCCGGCCAATCTCAAGGCAAAAGAGGCTGAAGAAAAGCGCAAGGCGCAGTGCCGCTGATGCCGTGACCACCGACCCGCCCTCTGGCCCTGTTGCCGCAGCCGAGTTTGCCGCTCTGATGCACGCGCTTGGGCCGTTCGAGCCGGCACCCGCGGTCGCCGTCGCGGTCTCCGGCGGCGCCGACAGCATGGCTCTCCTGCTCCTTTCACAAGCCTGGGCCGCGGCGCACCGCGGCCGCGTCACCGCGTTAACGGTCGATCATGGTCTGCGGCCCGAATCCGCGGGCGAGGCCCGCAAGGTCGCGCGCTGGGCCCGAAGACGCGGCATCGCCCACCAGACGCTCCCGTGGGTTGGCGCCAAACCCACCGGTGACATTCAAGCGGCGGCACGGACGGCGCGCTACCGCCTTCTCGAGGAATGGTGCGCGCACACCGGTATCTTTCATCTCTTGGTCGCGCACCATCAGGACGATCAGGCCGAGACTTTTCTTTTGCGGCTGGCGCGCGGCAGCGGCCTCGACGGCTTGGCGGCGATGGCGCCCTTGGTCGAGCGGCCGAGCTGCCGGCTGCTGCGGCCGCTATTGACGATGCCGAAGGCACGGCTCGAGGCAACCCTCAAAGCGCATAACCAGGCTTGGCTCGAGGACCGCAGCAATCGCAACGATAAATATGCCCGGGTGCGGCTCAGAGGGGGTCGCGCGGTCTTGGCGCGCGAAGGCTTGAGCACGGTGCGTCTTGCCGCGACCGCCCGCCGGCTGGCGCGTGCGCGCCAGGCCCTGGAGCTGCCGCTGGCGCAGCTTTTGGCGCAAGCCGTGACCCCCGATCCCGCAGGCTTCGTTCGGCTTGATCCGACGCCGCTTCATGGGGCGTCACCGGAATTGGGGCTGCGCGCGCTTGCCGCCGTGCTGATGGCGGTCGGGGGCGCGGACCACCCGCCGCGGCTCGAACGGTTGGAGCGACTCTATCAGGATATCACCGCCGGGCTGAGCCGCGGCCGGACCCTGGGCGGCTGCCGGATCGTGCCGGAGCACGGCTCCTTGCTCGTGTGCCGCGAAGCCAAGGCAATGGCGGCGGCTGTCGCCGCCCGGCCGGGCACCACCATCAATTGGGACGGTCGGTTCAAGTTAACGTTATCGTCGGACGGGCCGAGCGGTCTGACGCTAGGGGCCTTGGGCCCGGTCAAAATTGGCCCATCCGGGCGCCTCCTGCCCGCCCTGGCACGGGTCGCGGTCGCGGCCTTGCGCGACGATCGCGGCATCATCGCGGTGCCCGCCCTCGGTTACCGGCGCGACCGGGGGGAGACCGGGGGGCCGGCGCCGGAAGCGGTATTGTTACGAACCTCTCGACCGGTGACCGGCGCCGGAGTTAAAGTTGTTTAATGGCGAGACGGCCACCATTTAATAGCGGTGGAGATGCGTGAGGGCATGAGCCGTGAATAATTTCGGCAAGAACTTGGTTCTGTGGATCATTATCGGCTTACTGCTGGTGGCGCTGTTCAACCTGTTTCAGAGCTCAACCTCGCGTGGGCCGCAGAATTCCTTGCCCTATTCGGCCTTCATCGAGGATGTCAAGAACGGCCAAGTCGCCGATGTCACGATACAAGGCAATACCATCAACGGCACCTTCACCGACAAGCGCACCTTCTCGACTTATGCGCCGAGCGACCCCAACCTGGTGTCGCAGCTCTTGGCGAAGAATGTCACCGTGAAGGCGGCGCCGCCTGAGGAAAACGTACCGACGCTGTTCGGCGTCCTCATCAACTGGTTCCCGATGCTGCTGCTGATCGGCGTGTGGATCTTCTTCATGCGCCAGATGCAGGGCGGCGGGGGCCGCGCCATGGGCTTCGGCAAGTCGCGCGCGCGGCTCCTGACCGAGAAGGTGGGGCGCATCACCTTCGATGATGTCGCCGGTATCGACGAGGCGAAGCAGGAACTCGAGGAAATCGTCGAATACCTGAAAGATCCGCAGCGCTTCCAGCGGCTGGGCGGCAAGATTCCAAAGGGCGTGCTGCTGGTCGGCCCGCCCGGCACCGGCAAGACGTTGCTCGCGCGCGCGATCGCGGGCGAAGCGAACGTGCCGTTCTTTACCATCTCCGGTTCCGATTTCGTCGAAATGTTCGTGGGCGTCGGCGCCAGCCGCGTGCGCGACATGTTCGAACAGGGCAAGAAGAACGCGCCATGCATCATCTTTATCGACGAGATCGACGCCGTCGGCCGCCATCGCGGCGCCGGCCTCGGCGGCGGCAACGACGAGCGCGAACAGACCCTCAACCAGCTGTTGGTTGAGATGGACGGGTTCGAAGCGAATGAAGGAGTGATCCTGATCGCTGCGACCAACCGTCCCGACGTACTCGACCCCGCTTTGCTGCGCCCGGGCCGCTTTGACCGCCAGGTCGTCGTGCCGAACCCGGACGTGGTCGGCCGCGAGAAGATCCTCAAAGTGCATATGCGCAAGGTGCCGCTCGCCACCGACGTCGATCCGCGCACGATCGCGCGCGGCACGCCGGGATTTTCCGGCGCCGATCTTGCCAACCTCGTCAACGAGGCGGCGCTGATGGCGGC
Source organism: Alphaproteobacteria bacterium (assembly GCA_030041335.1). Classification (GTDB taxonomy): domain Bacteria; phylum Pseudomonadota; class Alphaproteobacteria; order ATCC43930; family CGMCC-115725; genus JAATGI01. Next base: position 16,274 of record JASHOB010000018.1, read on the forward strand.
GCGAAAGGGCAAGCGCTCCGTCACCATGGCGGAGTTCGAGCAGGCCAAAGACAAGGTGCTGATGGGCGCCGAGCGCCGCTCGATGGTGATGACGGAAGAAGAGAAGTCGCTCACCGCCTATCATGAGGGCGGCCACGCGCTGGTCATGCTCTACGCCGAGGGCCACGAGCCGCTGCATAAGGTCACGATCATTCCGCGCGGCCGCGCCTTGGGCATCACCATGTTCCTGCCGGAGCGGGACAAGTACAGCCAGTCGAAGCTGGAGCTCGAAGCGATGATGACCAGCCTGTTCGGCGGTCGCGTCGCGGAGGAGTTGATCTTCGGCTCAGAAAAGGTCACGACCGGCGCCGCCGACGACATCCGCCGCGCTACCAATCTCGCCCGGCGCATGGTCACGGAGTTCGGCTTCAGCGAAAAACTCGGGCCATTGCGCTACAGCGAGAACGAGGAGGAGGTGTTCCTCGGTCATTCGGTAACGCAGCGGAAGAATGTCTCTGAAGCCACCGCGAAGATCATCGACGAGGAAATCCGTCGCCTGATCGAAACCGCCGAGCAGGGTGCGCGCCGCATCCTCACCGAGCACATCGAAGAGCTGCATCGCCTCGCCAAGGGCCTGCTCGAATTTGAGACCCTGTCGGTCGATGAGATCCGCAAGGTGATCCGCGGCGAAAAGATCGTGCGCGACGCAGGTGGCCCGATGGAGGAACCGGCGCGCACGCCGGGTCGCCGGTCCTCGGTGCCGCCCACCGGCAAAGCCGCAGGCGGTCTGGAGCCCGAGCCGCAACCTGGCGCGTGAGCGGCCGGCCGATAAACCTTTGCCCAGAAGAGATTCTAACAGGCGCCGCCGCGCGTGATGCGGTCGCGCGGGGGAGGGCCCTGCCGCTTGCCGGCGGTCCGCTGGCGTTCGCCGCGGTCGAGGTGCTGGAGCGAATGGCCGACGGCAGCGCCGAATCCCGCTATCTCGCGATCGCAGAACTGAAGGATTGGGCGGCTCGGCGCGGGCGCGCCGCCGAAATCGAACGGACGCTCGAGACGATCGCGGCGGCGCGGGCGCCATGGGCCGGCTTCGCCCTCGATCGGCCCATCGTCATGGGCATCCTCAATGTCACGCCCGACAGTTTTTCGGACGGCGGCGCCTACGTCGATCCGGCGCGCGCACTGGCGCATGGGCGCGCGATGATCGAAGCGGGCGCCGATATCGTCGATATCGGCGGCGAATCGACCCGGCCAGGCGCGGATGCCACGCCGCTCGACGAGGAGCTGCGGCGCGTCATTCCCATCGTTGCCGCGCTCGCGCGGGACGGGGTCACCATCTCCGTCGATACGCGGCGCATGCCGGTGATGAAAGCCGCGCTCGACGCCGGCGCACGCATTATCAATGACGTCACGGCGCTCACCGGCGATGCTGACAGTCTGGCGCTGGCGGTGGCGAGCGGCGCACCTTTGGTCCTGATGCACATGGCGGGCAAGCCGCGCACCATGCAGGAGGCGCCGCGCTATGACGATGTCGCCATGGATGTGCTCGCCTACCTCGAGGCGCGGATCGCGGCATGCGAAGCGGCGGGCATTGCCAAGAGCCGCATCGCCGTGGACCCGGGCATCGGGTTTGGCAAGCATCCGATCGAGCACAATTTGCCACTGTTGCGCCGCGTCGCGCTGTTGCACACAACTGGCTGTGCCGTTCTCCTGGGTCTGTCGCGCAAGCAGTTTATCGGGCGTGTCAGCCGCAATGAGCCGGCCGGTGAGCGCATTGCCGGCTCGGTTGCCGGCGCGCTCTGGGGTCTAAGCCAAGGCGTGCAGATCCTCCGCGTCCATGACGTTGCCGAGACGCGCCAGGCGCTGGCGGTGCGGCGGGCCATCCTGATGAGCGTGGCTTGACGCAGCGCTGACGCGGTTGCCTTATAGCATGATGGATCGCAAGCTCTTCGGCACCGACGGGATCCGCGGCACCGCCAATCTCGAGCCGATGACCCCGCAGACCGCGCTCCGCGTCGCGATGGCAACCGGCCGGGTCCTGCGGCGCGGCGACCATCGCCATCTCGTCGTGGTCGGCAAGGACACGCGGCTTTCGGGCTACATGATCGAGCCGGCGCTGACCTCGGGCTTCATCGCCATGGGCATGGATGTCGTTCTGGTTGGGCCGATGCCGACCCCCGCCGTCGCCATGCTGACGCGCAGCCTGCGCGCCGATCTCGGCGTCATGATCTCGGCCTCGCACAATCCCTTCGAGGATAATGGCATCAAACTGTTCGGCCCCAGCGGCAACAAGCTCTCCGACGACATTGAAGCCGAGATCGAAGCACGGCTCGACGAGGATGATGGTCGAGCCACCGCGGTGGCGTTGGGCCGAGCGCGCCGGCTCGATGATGCCGATGGCCGTTATATCGAGGTGGCGAAGTCGAGCTTCCCCAAGGGCTTGCGTCTCGACGGCATCAAGATCGTGATCGATTGCGCCAATGGCAGTGCCTACAAGGTGGCGCCCACCGTGCTGTGGGAATTGGGCGCCGAGGTTTATCCGCTCGGCGTTTCACCCGACGGCTTCAATATTAACCGTGGCTGCGGCGCCACCCAGCCCGAGGCGATGCGTCAGGAGGTGGTGAAGCGCGGTGCCCACGTCGGCTTGGCGCTTGACGGCGATGCCGACCGATTGATCGTCGCCGACGAGCAAGGCCGGTTGCTCGACGGCGACCAGATCATGGCGCTCATTGCGCTCGAATGGCAGTCAGCGAGCCGCTTGGCGCCGGCCGGCCTGGTATCGACCGTGATGTCCAACCTCGGCTTCGAGCGCTGCCTTGCGGCCAACGGCATCCGCCTGACCCGGACTGCGGTCGGCGACCGCTATGTCGTCGAGGAAATGCGCCGCGTTGGCGCCAATCTCGGCGGCGAGCAATCGGGTCACATTATCATGTCGGATTACGCCACCACCGGCGACGGACTGATCTCGGCGCTGCAGGTGCTGGCGGCGATCGTGCAGCGGGGCGAGCCGGCGAGCCGCGTCTGCAATCAGTTCACCGCGGTGCCACAATTGTTGCGCAATGTGCGGCATGCCGGCGGCGCGCCGCTTGAGGCACCGACCGTCCGCGCGGCGATCGCAGCCGGTCAGCGCCGGCTCGCCAATGGCGGCCGACTGCTGGTGCGGCCGTCCGGCACCGAGCCCGTGATCCGCATCATGGCGGAAGGTGACGACATGGGTCTGGTCGAGGAAGTTGTCGGCTCGGTCGAGACGGCGCTGCAGCGGGCGGGCCTCGCTGCGCACAGCCAGATTGCCGAATGAGGGGACGCGTCCTCGCCGTCGCCGGCTCTGACTCGGGTGGCGGCGCGGGCATCGAGGCCGATATCAAAACGGCGACCGCGCTTGGCGCCTACGCCGCAACCGCTATCACGGCATTAACGGTGCAGAACACGCTTGGCATCGAGCGTGTGATGCCGGTGCCGGCGGATTTTGTCGCGCACGCCATGCGAGCGGTGCTGCGCGATATCGGCGCCGACGCGATCAAGACCGGGATGCTGGCCACGGCCGCGATCGTCGCCGCCGTCGCCGAGGCGATCGACGAATTCGCGCCGGGCCTGCCGCTGGTGGTCGATCCGGTGATGGTGTCTTCGAGCGGCACCCGCCTCTTGAGTGAAGACGCCATCGGCATCCTTAAGCGCCGCCTGGTCCCGCGCGCCACCGTGATCACGCCCAATATTGCCGAGGCTGAAGTTCTCTGGGGGCAAGGCATCGCGGATCTCGGCGCCATGAAAGAAGCAGCCGCGGCGCTTCTCAAGGCCGGGCCGCGGGCGGTGGTGATTACCGGCGGTCACCTCGCCGGCCCGACGGTCTCAGACGTCATCTGCGACGCGGCGGGTGTCGCGGTGCTGGAGGGACCGCGCGTCGACAGTCGCTCGGTGCACGGCACCGGCTGCACCTTTGCCTCGGCCATTGCCGCTTCTCTTGCACAAGGCATGGCACTGCGGCGCGCGGTCGAGCGTGCGCAACGCTTCGTGCGCGATGCAATCGGCACGGCGCCAGGTTTCGGGAGCGGCAACGGTCCGCTCAATCATCTGCGCGACTGACTATTCGGCCGCCATTTGCCGCGACGCGTGATATTCCTCAAGACGCGGCATCACTTCCTTGGCGAAGAGCGTAAGGCTCTCCACCGTGTCCTCGTGCGACATCGTACCCGCCTGCGCCATCATCTGCAGGACGCCGAAACCGCCGATCGCCTCGTAGAAATCGACGATCTGCTGATAGACCTGGTCGGGGGTCCCGGCGAACAGCAATCCGCCATGCATGGCGTCGGCGACCTTGGCCTCGACAAAGCCCGAGATGCGGTGGCCGTCTTTGTCGAACAAGCCAAGCTCGGAAAAGCCGGCGCGGCCGGTGCGGCGAAACTGGCTCGCCAATACCTGGGGCGCGATGTAGCCCGGGGGGCTGCGGAACTGGTCGGCGACAATGGCGTTGGTGCGCAGATAGGCCATGACATCGTGACCACGACGCAGCCCCTCTGCTTCGCTGTTGCCGACGGCGGCGAAGCAGCAATAGCAGAAGCGGTCGAGCGGGACCGGACCCGGTCTGCCGGAGGCGCGCCAGACGCGGCGATATTCGCTGAACAGATTCTTCGCGGCATAGCCGGTCATCACCGTGCCGAGTACATAGCCGCGCTCGGCGACGGGACGCACGCTGCCGACGCTGTTGGCACTGACCCAAACCGGCGGATGCGGCTGCTGCCATGGCCGCGGCCAGATATTGACGGAGCGATAGTGGAAGTGCTCGCCCTCCCAGGAGAACGGGCCGTCGTGCGACGTCAGTGCCTTGATAATGAGATCGTGCGCTTCCCAGAAGCGCTCGACTTGGTGAACCGGGCGAGAATTCGACGGCACGATTTCGTAGGGCACGCCTTTGATGAAGCCCATGTCGAAACGTCCGCGCGAGATCACGTCGATCATCGCGCATTCCTCGGCGACGCGCAGCGGATCGGGCCGGTTGGCGATCGGCATGCCCAGTCCGAGGAGACGCACGCGCTTCGTCGTTTTGGCAAGAATGCCGAGCACGATGTTGCACGAAGCGGTTATGCACGTCGCCGTCGAATGGTGCTCGTTGACGAAGATGTTGATGCCGAGCTCGTCGCACAGCGCCCATTCATCGAGGAAGCGATGATATTGATCGGCCGCGACTTCGGGATCGCAATAGCGGTTGGGCAGATTCACCCGCAGCGATTCGGCGCCGACGTTCCATGCATCGGGATAAGGCTCCTCGGTCATGTGATAGACGCGCATGGTCAGGCTCCGAAAGCGGTGATGAGTTGGGCGCAGCCTTGCGGCTGTTCGATATAAGGGAAGTGCGCCGCGTGCGCCACGGTGACAAAACGCGCGCCCGGAATGAGACCGGCATAAGCCCTGCCATACGGGAGTTTGACGATACCGTCGTCGTCGCCCCACAGCACCAGTGTCGGCAGCTTGACACGGTGCAGGCGGCTCTTGAGCTTCGGGTCGTTCATGTAGGGCGACCACCCGAACAGCGCCGCCGATTCGCGATTGCGGAAATGGATGAAGGCATCTTCCTCGGACATCGCGGCATGATCGAGCCGGGCATGCGCCGGATCGCGATAGGCGAGGCGCTCCAACGCCGATTGCTTGGTGGCAAAGAGGTCAACGATATCCGGCGTGTCGCGTTCGGAAAGGCGAACGCCGAGCGGATCAATCAGCACCAAACGCTCGAGACGCGGGCTTGCCTTGACCGCGATCTCGGCGGCGAGCCAGCCACCGAAGGAAGCGCCGACCAAGAGAATGCGATCAAGGTCGAGCTCTTCGATGAGGTCGAGATAGAAATAGGCCAGATCGTCGACGGTCGTGAAATGCCGGGGCAGGGCGGAGCGGCCGAAGCCCGGATGTGACGGTGCGTAGACGGTGAATTTTTGGGCGAGCGCATGGAGAAACCCGTCGGCGCCGGCGAGGCCGATATGGGGATGCAGGAATAACAGCGTCGGCCCGGAACCGTGCTTTGCGAGCTCGACAGCAACGCCGTTGATCTCGACCGCGTTTGGGCGGTTCAGTGTTTCAGCTTCCATGGTCAAACCATGCCATCGGGCCAGGGTCGCGACAAGTCGCGCGCCAGCGCCGCATCGCTCCCCGGACCGCGGCGCAACACTCGATCGCGGAAGGCCGACGCCCACCGAATGTCCGGTCGGGGGTAGATCGCCCCCGAGAGGCCGACACGCGATGGTGGCGACGAGGCGCGGGTCGCCGCGGTGGGCCCGCCGGTCGCGCCTCCTGTGGCGAGCCGGCGCAGACGCGTTCGCACCGCTCCGGACTTGGCGATGGCGCTGCGCACGGGCTGGTGCTTAGGAAATCGCCAAGCGCCTAGGGAAGGTTGAACGCCAACCCTGTTGCGCAATGGGCGCGCGTTCCCATATAGTTCCTTAATTCCTTTCGAGATCTGGAGTCCGGCATGGCGCGGGTTACCGTCGAAGATTGTGTTCTCAAGGTTCCCAATCGGTTTGAGCTGGTGCTTCTGGCGGCCCAGCGTGCCCGCGATATCGCGGCTGGAGCGCCGATTTCGCTCGATCGCGACAACGACAAGAACCCGGTGGTGGCGCTCAGGGAGATCGCCGACGAGACGGTCCAACTCGACCAGTTGCAGAACTCGGTGATCACCGGCATGCAGAAGCATGTCGAAATCGACGAGCCCGAGGAGGAGGGCGACATCGAGGTTGGCAATCAGCAGTGGCCGATCGATCTGGCGCGCGTCTCGCCCGAGGACGACACCGCTGCGGTCGACGAGGAAATGCAGGAAGACATGCTCGAAGTGGCCGAGGACGAAGTCACCGGCCTCGACGAATCGGCGCTGCCCGAAATCGACGAGGATACGGGCGACGCCGTGCTGAAGGACGAGGACTGACTTGAGCGAAGGCGCGACGCTCACAACCAGAGCGCCCGCGCCCATGATGCGGCAGTTCGAGCTCGTCGAGCGCGTCAAGGCCTACGACCCGTCGGTCGACGAGGACGCGCTCAACAAGGCCTATGTGTTTTCGATGAAGGCCCATGGCCAGCAGTTGCGGGCCTCGGGCGATCCCTTTTTTTCCCATCCGGTCGAGGTCGCGGGCATCCTGTCGCGGATGAAGCTCGACAGCGCCTCGATTGTTACCGGGTTGCTCCACGACACGGTCGAGGACACGCTCGCAACGCTCGAGGACATCGAGAAACGGTTTGGTCCGGAGATCGCGCGTCTGGTTGACGGCGTCACCAAGCTTTCGCGCCTCGAGTTGCAGTCCGACCAGACCAAGCAGGCGGAAAACTTCCGCAAGCTCGTGCTCGCCATGTCCGACGATATTCGCGTGCTCTTGGTCAAGCTCGCGGATCGGCTCCACAATATGCGGACGCTCAAATATCTGAAGGACGGCGCCACCCGCAAGCGCATCGCGCGCGAGACCATGGAGATCTATGCCCCGCTTGCCGAGCGCATGGGCATGAACGACATCAAGGACGAGCTGCAGGATTTGGCGTTCGGAGAACTGCAGCCCGACGCGCGCGAAGGCATCCGCGCACGGCTGGCGTTTCTGAAGGAAAAGGGCGGCAATCTGGTCGAGCGCGTCATCGTGGCGCTCGACGACACGCTCGAAAAGGCGGGGATCAACGCGCAGGTCTCGGGGCGCGAAAAGACGCCTTACTCCATCTGGCGCAAGATGCAGAAGAAGGATGTCGGCTTCGAGCAGCTGTCCGACATCATGGCATTCCGCGTGGTCGTCGCGGACGTCGCCGACTGTTATCACGCGCTCGGCGTGATCCACAGCCGCTATTCGGTGGTGCCGGGACGCTTCAAGGATTACATCTCGCTGCCCAAGCCCAATCAGTACCAGTCGCTCCACACCAGCGTGATCGGCCCGGAGCAGCAGCGCATCGAGATTCAGATCCGCACCCGCGAAATGCACGAGGTGGCGGAGCTCGGCGTCGCCGCCCACTGGGTCTACAAGCAGGACGCGACGCGCACCGAAGGCCGGCAATATCGCTGGCTGCGCGAGCTCCTCGACATTCTCGACCACGCCGCCGATCCGCAGGAATTTCTCGAGCACACCAAGCTCGCGATGTTTTCGGACCAGGTGTTCTGCTTTACGCCCAAGGGCGATCTCATCAACCTGCCGCACGGTGCCACGCCCATCGACTTCGCCTACGCCGTCCATTCGCAGATCGGCGACACCTGCGTCGGCGCCAAGATCAACGGCAAGTTGGCCCCGCTGCGCACCCAGCTCGCGAACGGCGACCAGGTCGAGATCATCACCTCCAAGGCCCAGGTGCCGTCGCCCACCTGGGAACGCCTGGTGGTCACCGCCAAAGCCCGGGCGCGCATTCGCCGCTTCATCCGCACCCAGCAGCGCACGCAATACCTCGATCTCGGCAAGGTCATCCTGCAAAAGGCCTTCCGCCAAGACGGCCACGAGATGACGGAAAAGGCGCTCGACGCGGCGCTCGATCGCTTCAAGTGCGAGACGGTTGAAGACCTCTATGTCGCCGCCGGCGCCGGCAATGTCACCGGTCGCGAGGTGGTGAGTGCGGTGTTTCCGCCGCCACCGGACACCAAGCCCGCCAAGGTCGTCTCGCTGTCGCGGGCGCGCGGCAAGAAGGCGGCCGAGAATGCGGTGCCGATTCGCGGCCTCATTCCCGGCATGGCGGTGCATTACGCCGGCTGCTGCCACCCGCTGCCCGGCGACCGCATTGTCGGCATCGTGATGACCGGAAGGGGCGTTACCATCCACACCATCGACTGCGACAAGCTGGCCGAATACGCCGATACGCCGGACCGCTGGCTCGACGTCGCCTGGAACAACGCCGAGGACACCGACGCGCTGCATGTCGGCCGCCTCAACATCACGATCGGCAATGAACCGGGCAGCCTCGGCAGCCTCACCACGGTGATCGGCAAGCATGCCGGCAACATCACCAACCTCAAGATCACCAATCGGAGCCAGGATTTCTTCGAGCTCCTGGTTGACGTCGAGGTGCAGGACTTGAAGCACCTGACCAACATCATTGCCGCGCTCCGCGCGACGCCGGTGATCAATTCTGTCGAACGCGCCCGACGGTGACAGCGCCCGTCCGACCGCTCCGCCTCGGCGTCAACATCGATCATGTCGCCACCATCCGAAATGCGCGTGGCGGGCCGCATCCCGACCCGGTGCGCGCGGCGCTGACCGCGGCGGCGGCGGGCGCCGACGGCATCACCGCCCATTTGCGCGAGGACCGGCGCCATATTTCCGATGACGACCTGCGGCGCCTCATGCGGGATCTCCACTTGCCCCTCAATCTCGAGATGGCCGCGACCGACGAGATGCTGGGGATCGCGCTGAGGCATCGGCCGCACGCCGCCTGCCTGGTGCCGGAAAACCGCGCCGAGCGCACCACCGAGGGCGGGCTCGATGTCGCGGGCGGGCAGCTGCGTCTCACCCGCTTCGTCGAGGCGCTTGGCGCCGCCGGGATTCGCGTCTCGCTCTTCATCGAACCGGAGGCACGGCAGCTCGAGGCCGCGCGGGCAATCGGCGCACCGGTGGTGGAGCTTCATACCGGCGCCTATTGCGAGGCGACCGGCGTCGCGCGCGACCAGCAGCTGGCGCGCTTGCAACGCGCCGCGACCGAGGCCGAGGCGTTAGGTCTTGAATGCCATGCCGGTCACGGGTTGAGCTTCGATACGGTAGCGGCGATCGCCGCCATCCCCGGCATTGTCGAGCTCAATATCGGCCATTTCCTCGTCGGCGAGGCGATTTTCGGCGGCCTCGACAGCGCCGTGCGCCGCATGCGCGGCCTCATGCACCGGGCCCGCGGCGGCCGCCAATGATCATCGGCGTCGGCAGTGATCTGGTCGATATCAAGCGCGTCGCCAGGACGATCGAACGCTTCGGCGACCGCTTCATCCAGCGCATTTATACGCCGGTAGAAATCGCGCGCGCCGAGCGCCGGGTCGACCGCATTGCCACCTATGCGAAGCGCTACGCCGCCAAGGAAGCGTGCGCCAAGGCGCTCGGTACCGGCTTTCGCAAAGGCGTCTTCTGGCGCGACCTCGGCGTCGTCAACCTGCCGGGCGGGCGGCCCAGCCTTGCCTTGACCGGGGGCGCCAAGGCGCGGCTCGATGCCCTGACCCCGGCCGGAATGGTTGCCCGCATCGACCTGACCATCACCGACGAGTACCCGCTGGCGCAGGCGCTGGTGATCATTTCGGCGGAGCCGGCCGAATCCGCTGCTCGTGCTTGACTCCGGGGCGAAGCCTTGGCTTGATCAGGGTTGACGCCGTTCGCCGAACGTGTGTTATTTAAAATCAATATGTTATAAGGCAATCCTAAAATGGCAAAGAAGGGTTCGGGCGGCGGTATCGCCGAGATCGTCAAGACTTTGGTCTATGCCGTTCTGATCGCGCTTTTCGTCCGCAGCTTCTTCTACGAGCCGTTCAACATCCCCTCCGCTTCGATGGTGCCGACCCTGCTGATCGGCGATTACTTGTTCGTGTCGAAATTTTCTTACGGCTATAGCCGGTATTCGCTGCCGTTCGGCCTGCCGCTGATTCAGGGACGCCTATTTTACCGTACGCCGACGCGCGGCGACGTCGTGGTGTTCAAGCTGCCGTGCGAGTTCCCGTTGCTTTCCGCCGACGAGGCGGCGGACCAGCGAACGCGGTGCGATACCTCCGTCGACTACATCAAGCGCATCATCGGCCTGCCGGGCGATACCATCCAGATGAAACAAGGGCGGCTCTATATCGACGACAAGATGGTGCCGCGAGCGGCGACCGAAGACTGCCGGGATCCCGATGATCCGCGCTCGGCGATGGCCCAGCATTACATCGAAACGCTGCCCAACGGCGTGCAGCACTGCATCATTCAGTACGGCGATGCCGGCATCCTCGACAATACCGAGCCGTTCCACATTCCGCCCGGGCATTTTTTCATGATGGGTGACAATCGCGACAATTCGGCCGACAGCCGCGACCCCGGCAGCGGCGTCGGCTATGTGCCGGCGGAAAATCTGGTCGGGCGCGCCCAGTTCATCTTTTTCTCGACCAATGGCTATGCCGATTGGTGGCAGGTCTGGCGCTGGCCCTTTACCGTCCGCTACGATCGTTTGCTCACCGCAATTCGTTGATGGCGGAACAGAATCCCGATGGCGCAGCGCTAGCCGTCATTCTCGACCATCAGTTTAGTCGACCCGAATTGTTGCGCGAGGCGCTGACGCACCCCAGTGCCCACGGCCGCCGCAGCCGCTACCTGCGCGGCTATGAGCGGCTCGAATTTCTTGGCGACCGGGTGCTGGGCTTGATCATCGCCGAACTGCTGTTCGCGCGTTTTCCGCGGGAGGCCGAGGGCGCATTGACGCGGCGCCATACCAGCCTGGTGCGGCGCGAAGCCTTGACCGAAGTCGCCAAGGCCGCCGGCCTCGGCGACCATATCCTGTTGTCGTCCGGCGAAGAGGCGGCCGGCGCACGCGCCAATCCGTCGGTTCTAGCCGATGTCTGCGAGGCCGTCATTGCCGCTCTTTATCTCGATGGCGGCCTCGCGGCCGCGACCAAATTCGTCGAGCGCTGGTGGCAACCGCGCCTGTCGTCGCTGGGCGCGGCGCCGCCGCGCGATCCCAAGACCACACTGCAGGAATGGGCGCAGGCCCGCGGGCTGCCGCTGCCGGCCTACGAGACAGTGGCGATGGCGGGACCGGCACATCGCCGCATCTTCACCGTCACGGTGACGGTCGCGGGACTGGCGCCCGCGACCGCGACCGGCAGCTCGAAGCGCGCGGCCGAAGTGGCTGCGGCGGCACTGGCGCTTTCCAGCGTCGAGCGCAAAGCCTAGTTTAGCGTCATGACGCAACGCTGCGGCTTTGTCGCGATCGTCGGCGCGCCCAATGCCGGCAAATCGACGCTGTTGAACCGCTTGCTCGGCACCAAGCTCGCCATCGTCACGCCCAAGCCGCAGACGACGCGTCGGCGCATACTCGGGATCGTGGTCGAAGGCGAGACGCAGATCATCCTGGTCGACACCCCGGGAATTTTCCCGCCGCGCCGGCGGCTCGACCGGGCCATGGTTGGCGCCGCCTGGACGGGCGCGTCCGAAGCCGATCTCGTCATGACGCTGATCGATGCCCAGCGTGGCATCGACGGGGAGGCCCAAATTGTGCTCGATGGTCTTGGCAAGCATTCGCGGCCCGCGCTCGCGGTCTTGAGCAAGATCGACTTGATCGACAAGACCGACTTGTTGCCGCTGGCCGCGCACCTCGACCGGACCGGCCTGTTTCAGTCGGTCCTGATGATCTCTGCACTGACCGGCGACGGGGTCGGCGATCTAAAGCGCTATCTCGCCGCCGCCATGCCGGAAGGGCCGTGGCATTTTCCCGAGGATCAGCTCACCGATCTTTCCGAGCGACTGATCGCTGCCGAAATCACGCGCGAGCGCCTCTTTCTCGAGCTGCGGCAGGAGCTGCCCTACGCCAGCGCGGTCGAGACCGAGCGATGGCAAGATCAGGCCGATGGCAGCGTGCGCATCGAGCAGACCATCCATGTCGAGCGCGACGGGCAAAAGGCGATCGTCGTGGGAAAGGGCGGCCGGCAGATCAAGCATATCGGCGAGCTGGCGCGGGCGGAAATGGAACGCAGCTTCGGCCGTCGCGTGCACCTCTTTTTGTTTGTCCGTGTCACCGAAGGCTGGGCCGAAAGTCGCCAACACCTGGCCGCGCTGGGGCTCGAAGATGAGGCGTCAGAGCCCGGACGATCCCGGAGCCGGTCTCGGCCTAGAACGGCCATCTGAGCGCGGCCATGGAATGGCATGACACCGGCATTGTGCTGGCGACCCGCAAGCATGGCGAGCGCGCGCTCTTGCTGCACGTATTGACCGAGGCGCATGGCCGCCACGCCGGGTTGGTACGCAGCGGCCAGGGCGCCAAGCAGCGCGGCGCTTTTGTCATCGGCAACCGGCTCGATCTTACCTGGCGCGCGCGCCTGGCCGAGCATCTCGGCACGTTCCGCGCCGAGCTCGAAAAGAGTCATGCGGCAAATTTTATCGATGACGGGCCGCGTCTTGCCGCGCTCGCTTCGGCGGCGGCGCTGGCCCAAGCGACGTTGCCCGAGCGCGAGCCGCATCCCCGTGCCTATCGCGGCGTTCGCGAGCTGATCGCGGCACTCGAAAGCAATCGCGGCTGGGCCGAACGCTACGTGCGGTGGGAGCTCGAACTGCTCGCCGAACTGGGCTTTGGCCTCGATCTGGCGCGCTGCGCCGCCACCGGCCGCAATGACAATCTGACCTATGTCTCGCCCCGCTCGGGCCAGGCGGTGTCGGCGAGCGCCGGCGAGCCTTATCGGGATAAGCTCTTGGTATTGCCACAATTTCTGGTCTCCGACGAGCGGCCGAGCAGGGCCGAACTCGCCGCCGGGCTGGTCCTCACCGGCTTCTTTCTCGAGCGCCGTGTAGTCGAACCGCAGGGCCGCAAAATGCCGCCGGCGAGAACACGCTTCATTGACGTCATGCGCCGCAGACCTACAATGAATGGGTTGGCTTGAGACATCGGCCCTATTAGTTGCGAGCGGCTCGACGGCAGAGTGAAATCCTGAACTGAGGAATCGATGGCCCCTCCAAAGCCTGTTCCGACCGGCGAAATTCGCGATGTGAAATTCGCCGAAGCGCTCGGCGACCGCTATCTCGCCTATGCGCTGTCGACGATCGTGTCGCGCTCGCTGCCCGATGTCCGCGACGGGCTGAAGCCGGTGCATCGGCGCATTCTCTACGCCATGCGCCAGCTCCGCCTCGACCCGCGCTCGGGCTACAAAAAATCGGCGCGCGTCGTCGGCGACGTCATCGGCAAATTCCACCCCCACGGTGAGGTCGCGGTTTACGACGCGCTGGTGCGCTTGGCGCAAGATTTTGCCCAGCGCTATCCGTTGGTCGATGGCCAAGGCAATTTCGGCAATATCGACGGTGATAACGCCGCGGCCCAGCGCTACACCGAAACCCGGATGACGGCGGTTGCCGAGGCGCTGCTCGAGGGCATCGACGAGAATGCCGTCGATTTGCGCGCGACCTATGACGGCGAGGGCGAGGAGCCGGTTGTGCTGCCGGCGCGCTTTCCGAATTTGCTGGCGAACGGCGCCAGTGGCATCGCGGTCGGCATGGCGACCAGCGTGCCTCCGCACAATGCGGGCGAATTATGCGATGCGCTGATCCATCTCATCAACCACAAGCGCGCTTCCGTGGCCGATCTGGTGGCGCTGGTCGGGGGCCCCGATTTTCCGACCGGCGGTGTTCTGGTCGAGGCGCCCGACGCGATCCGCGCCGCCTACGAGACGGGACGCGGCAGCTTTCGGCTGCGCGCCAGGTGGGAGGTGGAAAAGCTCGGCCACGGTCAATATTCCATCATCGTCACGGAAATCCCTCATCAGGTGCCCAAATCGCGACTGATTGAGCGAATTGCGGCCCTCCTCGAAGAGCGCAAGTTGCCGCTCTTGGGCGATCTTCGCGATGAATCGACGGACCAGGTCCGCCTGGTGCTCGAGCCGAAGACGCGAAACGTCGATGCCGCGGTGCTGATGGAGTCGCTGTTCCGTGCCACGGAACTCGAAGTGCGTGTGCCCCTGAACCTCAACGTGCTCGACGCCGCGGGCGTGCCACGGGTGATGAATCTGAAGGAAGCGCTGCAGGCCTTTCTCGACCATCGCCGCGTGGTGTTGCAGCGCCGCTCGCAATTCCGTCTCGATGCCATCGCCCGCCGCAGCGAGATCCTGCGGGGCTTCATCATCGTCTACGTCAATCTCGACGAGGTGATCCGCATCATCCGCTCGCACGACGACGCCAAGGAGCGGATCGTCAAGCGCTGGAAGCTGACCGAGACGCAGGCCGAGGCGATCCTCGACATGCGGCTGCGCGCCTTGCGCCGCCTCGAAGAGCTGGCGATCAAGCAGGAGCTTCAAGGGCTGCAGGCCGAGGAAGCGGAACTCAAGGGTTTGCTCGGCGATGAGCGCAAGCAATGGAAGGCGCTCGCCGCAGAGATGGCCGACATCAAGAAGCAATTCGGCCAAAACACAACGCTCGGCAAGCGCCGCACCGAAATCGCGGCACCGCCTGCGGCGATCCAGGTGCCGGTGGAGGCACTGATCGAGCGCGAGCCGGTAACGGTGCTGTGTTCCGCCAAGGGTTGGATCCGCACGGTCAAGGGCCACAATCCCGGAATCGCCGATCTGCGTTACAAAGAGGGCGACGAAGCCAAGTTTGTGATTCAAGCCTCGACCACCGACAAGCTGTTGCTGTTCGGCAGCAATGGCCGCTTCTACACGCTGAGCGTCGACAAATTGCCGGGCGGCCGTGGCCACGGCGAGCCGGTACGGCTGATGATCGATCTTGGCAACGAACACGATATTGTCGCGATCCTGATTTATCGCGAGGGCGTGAAACTGCTGCTGGCCTCGAGCGATGGCCGCGGCTTCGTAGTGCCGGCCGACGAGGCGCTGGGGCAGACCCGCGCCGGCAAGGTGGTAATGAACCCGGCCGCGGAGGCCGCCGCGGTGGCCGCCGTGGTCGCCGACGGCGATCACGTCGCGGTCGTAGGCGACAATCACAAGATGATCGTCTTCCCGCTCGCCCAGGTTCCGGAAATGGCCCGCGGGCGCGGGGTCATCCTGCAACGCTACCGCGAAGACGGTCTCGCCGACGTGAAAGTATTCCGGCGCGCCGAGGGCTTGACCTGGCGACAGGGCGAAAGCCGCACCCGCACCGAGACGGAGCTCGATCCCTGGGTGGGGGAGCGCGCACAAGCGGGGCGTCTCGCGCCGCCCGGTTTCCCCAAGAGCAACAAATTCGATTGAGCATGGCCGAACCGATCATTCTCGACGCCAAAGGGCTCAAATGCCCGCTGCCGGTCCTGAAAGCCCGCAAGGCGATGAAGAACGTGCCGGCCGGCGGCGTGTTGCGCGTGCTGGCAACCGACCCCGGCGCCGTCGGCGACTTCGAGCATTTCTGCGAGGTTACCGGACATCGATTGCTCGCGCGTCACGAGCGGGACGGCGTTTTTTGGTTTGATATCGAAAAACGAGAGGTGGAATGATCCCTCACCTCGATCGCACAACGGGGTCGATACCGGGGCGGGAAGAGGTGGGGCTTGTTATCGCAGCAGCGCGTTCGATGCCGCCTGGATCGGCTTGCCCGGCTCGTCGGCAAGTGCTTGCGCGTAACGGGCTGGATCCATGAGCAGCTGTCTTGCGACTTCGAGATCGACCGTGCGCGCGATCCGCGACGCCGGGCATTGCGCGCGCAACGCTTCCCAACCACGCTCATCGAGCGACGCGCGGGGCAGGCCGGCGACCGGCCGCGCGTCTTGCGCCGTGGCAATATTGGCCGTGCATACGACCGGCACCACGCCATGGTGGTGGAGGACGTAGCCGCCCGGGGGAATGAGTCTCGCCCAGGTGACGGTGAGCTCGCCCTGGTTGGGCAGATGGATCACGTCCTGCACAGTGCCCTTGCCGTAGGACGAACTGCCGACAATGACGGCGCGATGGTCGTCCTGGAGTGCCGAGGCGACGATCTCCGATGCCGAGGCCGAGCCGCCGTTGACCAGTACCACCAGCGGCAACGCCTCGACCGGGCGGTCGCGCGTCACGTCGAACACTTGATTGCTCTCGGGCACGCGGCCGGTGGTCGAAACAACACGGCCCGTATCGATGAAGAGGCTCGCAACCAGGACGGATTGATCGACCAGGCCGCCGGGGTTGCCGCGCAGATCGAGCACCAACCCGCGCAGCGCCGCGCCCAGCTGACGATGGGCCTCGGCGATCCGCTCTTCGAGATTGTCGGCGGTGCGGGCATTGAAGCTGGTGATGCGTATTACCGCGACGCGATCGTCATGCGTCATGGTTACGGTCTTCAAGACGATGCGCGAGCGTCGCAAGGTGACCGTCAGCGGATAAGAGCGGCTGTCGCGCAGCACCGTGAGCTGCACGTCGCTGCCGACCGGGCCGCGCAAGCGCGCGGCAATGCCCTCGGCCGGCATCGCCATCGCGCCGACCCCGTCGACCGCGGTGATACGGTCGCCGCCGGAGAGACCGGCTGCGGCCGCCGGCGAATCCGGCAGCACCATGGCGATGCGCACCGACGCGCCTTCGCTATCGAGCGTCACACCGATGCCGCCATAACCGTCGCGCGTGTCGCGCCGTTGGGTCGCGACCTCGGGAGGCGCATAACGGCTGAAGCGGTCGAGTAGCCCGAGACTGCCATCGATCACGGCCTGATCGAGCGCCTCTTGCGATTTGGCGGCAATGGCGGGCGAATAAACCTTGGCGCAATCGAGCACTGCCGCTGTCGCCCAACCCCAACCCTGACTGTCGTCAGTCGCCGGTGCCGCGGTCTCGAACAACTCCTTGTCCCTCTGGCGCAGCACCAGGAGATTGTGATCGCGGGTCACCGACAGCGACGCGTCCGGCGCAATCGCCTGTTGTAGCCCGGCAATTGCCAGGGCGTCGGCGTTGAGCGGCTCGATATAGTGGCTGAGAATGGCGCGATAGGCGGCGACAAAGAGGCTCGTCTCGGCTTGGGTCACGGTCGCCGGAAGCGGCGCGGCGCTGCACGCAAGCGCCTCGAACGCGCACACACCACCCACGAGAGCCGCCACGGCGCGGCCCGGAAACACCCGCCTGCCTAGCATCTCCTACCTCCGCACCATCATCATTGCGGAAAGAGGCTCGTGGGAGCAAGTGTTTATCGAGCGGGAGCAAGTGTTTATACAGTTAATGGCGCCGCCGGCGCCTCGCACCCGCCCGAGCGGTAGGCGTTGGCGCGGTGCTGGTTACCGGCGCTGGGGTAAAAGCCAAACTGCCGGTCACGGCATCGGCCTCGGCGAGTTCGACGTCGATGGCATCCCCCAACGTAAATGTTTTGTTCGTACGCCGGCCGACCAGGCGATGCCGTTTTTCGTCGAACCGGTAGAAGTCGCCGCCGAGCATCGAGATCGGGATCAGGCCGTCGGCGCCGGTCTCGTCGAGCGTGACAAACAAGCCGGCACGGGTCACACCGTTGACGCGTGCGGCAAAAGCGGCGCCAACCCTCTCCGCGAGATAGGCGGCGGTATAGCGATCGAGTGCCCCTCGTTCCGCGGCCGCGGCCCGGCGTTCCGTCATCGAGATGTGCTCGGCGGTGGCGAGGAGTTCGTCATGGGGCCAATCGGCCCGATCGGCATCCTCCCAACGGTGCCCGGCGATCAGAGCGCGATGCACCAGAAGATCGGAGTAACGTCGGATCGGCGACGTGAAATGGGCATAGGAGCGCAGCGCCAAACCGAAATGCCCGATATTGTCGGGGCTATAGACGGCTTGTGCCTGACTGCGCAGCACCAGCGTGCCGATCATCGTCGCCTGTGGCGTGCCGGCGGCGCGCGCGAGGATCTGATTGAAATGCCGCGGCCGGATCACCTGACCCTTGGCGAGGGTGAGGCCCGGCAGATCGAGCTCGCTCAGGAAATCGCGCAATGCTTCGAGCTTCGCCGGGTCCGGAGAATCATGGACGCGATACACGCAGGGCAGGCGCAGCTTCTCCAGCGTCTCGGCCGCCGCGACATTTGCGGCGATCATGAATTCCTCTATCAGCTTGTGGCTCGTGTAACGCGGCCGCGGTTCGATCTTTGTGACACGTCCCGCCTCGCTGATGCTCACGCTGCGCTCGGGGAGATCGAGTTCAAGTGTGCCGCGCCGGCGCCGCGCCTGGTCGAGCGCGTGGTAAGCGCCGTAAAGCGGCCGCAGCACCGGTTCCACGAGCGCGCGCGTGCGCTCGTTGCCATCGCCGTCGATTGCGGCCTGGACCTCGTCGTAGGTCAGGCGTGCCGCCGAACGCATCAGCCCGCGCACGAACCAATGGCGCTTGAGGTTGCCGTCGGCGTCGATGAGGAGATGGGCCGCGACACAGGCGCGGTCGACATCGGGCTTCAGCGAGCAAAGCTCGTTGGACAGCGCCTCCGGCAGCATCGGCACGACGCGGTCGGGAAAATAAACCGAATTGCCGCGCTCGCGCGCCGCGCGGTCGAGCGCGTCGCCGGCACGCACATACCAGCCGACATCGGCGATCGCCACCAGCAGATGCCAGCCACCGCCTTGCCACGGTTCAGCCCAGACCGCGTCGTCGAAATCGCGGGCGTCGACACCGTCGATCGTGACGAGCGGCAATTGCCGCAGATCCGCGCGGCTACCAAGTTGTACCGGCCGGGCGCTTTCCGCGATCTTGAGCGCGGCGGACGGAAACGCCGTCGGGATGCCGTGCGTCGCGATCGCGATCAGGCTGAAGGCCCGCGGCTCATCACGATGACCGAGGCGCTCGAGGACCTTGGCCTGCGGCTGGCCAAAACGGCGACCGGGCGTCGCCTCCGCGAGCACGATCTCGCCGTCGAGCGCTCCGGCAGTTAAGTCACGCGGAATCTCGAAAGTGGTCTTGACTTTGCGGTCCGTGGGCTCGAGCACGCCACCGTCACGGCCGGCCTCGAAAATGCCGACGATGCGGTCGGGCGTGCCCTCGATGGCGCGGATGATGCGCGCCTCATAGCCGCCATCCTCGCGCCGCGCAAAGCGCGCCACGGCGCGCTCGCCGCGACCGAGCGCCGGTGTGCGCGTCTCCGGCACAACGGTGATCGATGGCGCCTCACCGGCGCCACGCCAGCCGACCGGACGCGCCACCATCTCGCCGTCAAAATCGACGTCGACAATTTCGATCACGCCGATTTCGGGCAGGGTTTCGGTCGCCCCGCGCCTGCGTTTTGGGCCGCCCGCGATCAAGCCCGCGCGCTCGATCTCGCCTATGAGAGCCTTGAGCGCCGCGCGTTGACTCGGCGGCACCCTGAAGGCGCGCGTAAGATCGCGCCGGGCCAAGGGTATCGGGCTCGAGGCCAAGTAATCGAGCACTTCTTCGCGCGAAGGCAGGCGCCCCAGCCGGGTCGGGTTCTTTTGATCGCGGTCGTAGCGCGGGGCGGAAGGCGGAGGGTCTCTCGAGCTTGCATGTCGCTTGTGCAAGGTCGGTGTTTTCCTGTGTCGAGCCATCACGTGGACGCGGCTCGATGAGCCGTTACTCCGCGGCGTCTTTTTTCTTGAAGGATTTTCGCGCAGCCTTGGGCGCCGGCGATCGCCGTGCCGCGCCGCGGGCGCGACGCTTGCCGCCACCGGTTGCCGCCACCCGTTCGGCCAACAGGTTGGCGGCCTGCTCCGCCGTCAAATCTTCGGGCGCGATATCACGCGGCAGCGTGGCGTTGACGCCGTTGCGGCTGACGTAGGGGCCATAGCGGCCCTTGTAGAGCATGATCTCGCCCTCGGGATGGCTGAAGGTTCTGAGCGACTCCCTTGTGGCACGGCCGCGCGCCTGGCGTGGTGCTGCGAGCAAGCTTACGGCACGGTTGATGCCGATGGTCAGCACATCGTCATCGGGCGGAAGCGACCGGTAATTTTTACCGTGCTTCAGGTAGGGACCATAGCGACCGAGCGCGGCGGTGATCGGTTCACCGTCTTCGGGATGGCGGCCCACCTCGCGCGGCAGCGACAGCAGGCCTAGCGCTTTTTCCAGATCGACGTCGGCAGGCGCGAGGCCGCGGGGCAGCGACGCGCGCTTCGGCTTTTCGCCTTCCGCCCCTTCACCGCGTTGCACATAGTGGCCGTAGGGCCCCTTGCGCAGCGTCACGCTTTCGCCGGTCGCGGGATCATGGCCCAGAAGGCGCGGGCCGAGGTCGCCGTTTTCGCCGTTTTCGTCCTCGCCCTCGAACCCGAGTTTGCGGGCATAACGGCACTCCGGATAGTTCGAGCAGCCGATGAAGCCGCCGAACTTGCCGAGCTTCAGTCCGAGCCGCCCCTTTCCGCAGGCGGGACAGAGGCGCGCATCGCTGCCGTCGGCGCGCGCGGGAAAAAAGTGATTGCCGAGTTCCCGGTCGAGCGCTTCGAGAACTTGCGTGATGGTCAGGTCCTTGGTGCCGGCCACCGCACCGGAAAAATCCCGCCAGAAATCCTCCAGGACCTTGCGCCAAGAGATCTTGCCGTCGGAGATCTCGTCGAGCTGATTTTCCAGGTCCGCGGTGAAACCGTATTCGACGTAACGCTCGAAGAAATTTTCCAGAAACGCGGTGACGACGCGGCCGCGATCCTCGGGGATGAAACGCCTCTTGTCGAGCCGGACATAGCTCCGGTCCTGCAGCACTTGCAGGATCGAGGCATAGGTCGAGGGCCGGCCGATGCCAAGCTCCTCGAGCTTCTTGACCAGGCTCGCCTCGGTGTAACGCGGCGGCGGTAGGGTGAAATGCTGCGTCGGCGTAACCTTGCCGCGGCCGAGCGGGTCGCGCAGGGCCAGCGCCGGCAGGCGGCCGCCTTCTTCTTCTTCGCCGGGATCGTCGACATCTTCGCGATAGAGCTTGAGGAAACCGTCGAACAGAATCGTCGAGCCCGTGGCGCGCAAGCGCAGCGTCTTGTCGGCGGATTCGATGTCCGCGGTCACCTGGTCAATCACCGCCGCCTCCATTTGGCAGGCGGTCGTGCGCTTCCAGATCAGCTCGTAGAGGCCGCGCTCGTCGCCGCCGAGCTCGCCCGCCCCGCTCGGGCGATAGAACAAATCGGTCGGCCTGATCGCCTCGTGTGCTTCCTGCGCGTTCTTGGCGCGCGCGGTGTAGTGGCGCGGAGTCGAAGGCAGATATTCGTCGCCGAAATCGCTGCCGATCAACCGCCGTGCCGCGGCGATCGCTTCGTTTGCCAGCGTGACGCTGTCCGTGCGCATATAGGTGATGAGACCGTCTTCGTAGAGCCGTTGCGCCACGCGCATGGTGCGCGATGCGCCGAAGCCCAACTTGCGCGACGCCTCTTGCTGCAAGGTCGAGGTGGTAAAAGGCGGCCCGGGATGGCGCCGGACTTGCTTTTTCTCGACCGCCGCGACGGCGAAGCCGGTGGCGCGTGCGATGCGCTCGGCCGCGTCGCGCGCCTTCGCCTCGCTGTCGAGATCGAACTTGTCGAGCCGCTTGCCGTCGAGATGGGTCAGGCGCGCCGTGAAGCGCTCGTGCTCGGCGGTTTCGAACTCGACCTCGATGGTCCAGTATTCGCGCGACTTGAAGGCTTCGATCTCGTCTTCGCGCTCGCAAATGAGGCGCAGCGCCACCGACTGCACGCGCCCGGCCGAGCGGGAACCCGGCAGCTTGCGCCACAGCACGGGCGACAAAGTGAAGCCGACCAGGTAGTCGAGGGCGCGGCGCGCCCGATAGGCGTCGACCAGCTCCTGATTGACGTGACGCGGTTCCCGGAACGCTTTCTGGACCGCTTCCTTGGTGATTTCGTGGAACACGACACGCTTGACGTCGACGCCCTTCAGGGCATGGCGTTGACGAAGGATTTCGTCGATGTGCCAGGAAATCGCCTCGCCTTCGCGATCGGGGTCGGTGGCGAGATAGAGATGCTTCGCGCCCTTGACGGCGCGCGCAATCTCCTTGATGCGCTTTTCCGCCTTGTCCTCGACCGCCCAAGACATGGCAAATTGTTCGTCCGGGCGCACCGAGCCGTTCTTGGGCGGCAGATCGCGGACATGGCCATAGCTCGCCAGGACGGTGTAGTCCTTGCCCAGGTATTTGTTGATGGTTTTCGCCTTTGCGGGCGATTCGACGATGACGACGTTGTTCATGATTGGTCGATTTGAAGCGCGCGGAACATAGTGACGTGTCGCCGCTAAAGCAAGGGCACCCGTCATACGAGCACCTTGACCCCCGGTGTTTTCGCAGCTTATGCGACTCGGACGAACGATCGGCGCTGCCTTGATGCCTGCGGTACGCGATCACCCTTTTCGCGACAATTGAATCCGCCCTTCCTCGCCGCGAATGAGCCGACCGATATTGTCGCGGTGACGAATCAGCACCAGTACTGCCAGAATCGCGACGACGATCACCGGCATCACCTCATGCGAGGCGAACCACGCATAGATGGGAGCTGCCAGCGATGCGACAACGGCGGCAAGCGAGGAATAACGCGTGACCAGCGCGACCACGAGCCAGGTCGCCAGTGCCGCCACGCCGACCGGCCACAGGTAGGCGAGCAACACGCCGCACGCGGTCGCCACACCTTTGCCGCCTTTGAAACCGAGCCACACCGGAAAGAGATGGCCGAGAAAGGCGGTGATGGCAGCGACGGCGGCGGCAATCGGCCCAAACGGCGCCAGCATCAATACGGCGATCACGCCCTTGGCCACGTCGAGCAGCAGCGTCGCCGCGGCCAGCCCGCGATTGCCGGTGCGCAACACGTTGGTGGCGCCGATATTGCCGGAGCCGATCGCGCGGATATCGCCGTAACCGCCAAGCCGCGACAGGATCAGCCCGAACGGGATCGAACCGAGCAAGTAGGCGCCAACGGCGCCGGCGACCAACGTCACAAGCATGAGACGGTATTAGAGCAAATTTCAGTCAAGCAAAACCGCTCCTCGAGCGGCTGCAAAGCGCAAGGCGCCTCAGGGCGGCAACGGGCATTGGCGGCCGAGCCATCGCCGCTTCGCTGTCCCCCGCGCGCGCGACAGCGCGCTGCCGGACATCAGGAGATTGCTTGCAAGCTCGTTCCGGCCGCCTTGACCGCCTTGGCCTCGCCTCTCAAGGCTACGACCAGATCGCGGACGAGATGAGCCGTGCGCAGATCTTCGTCGAATTCGGGGATGTATTCGACGATCTCGATGGCCTCGAGCTTGGGATGGTTGGCGACCGAACGCAGCGCCGCAAGCGTCGGGGCGGCCCGCAAGCCATCCGTGCATTTCAGGCCGATGCCGGGCGCGTCTTGCGGATCGAATCCGTCGAGGTCAATCGTCAGGCCGAAGCCGGCGCCGCCGCGCGTGGCGATGTCGCGGGCCTCGGCGAGGCAGGCTTCGATGCCGCGGCGATGCACTTCACCCATGTCCATCACGCGCACACCGAGGCGGTGCAGCAGCGCCGCCTCTTCCGGCTCGTACGACCGCGCGCCGATATAGCAGAGATTTTCGGGGCGCACCGCGCCGCCGCAAATCCTGACGAAGCGCGGGTCACCCAGGCCGAGAAGCGCCGCCGCCGGCATGCCGTGCGGATTCATCGATGGCGTGGTCTCGACGGTATGAGCGTCAAGATGCGCGTCCATCCAGATCAGGCCGAGCGGCTTGCCGCCCAGACCGCGCGCGACGCCACCCCACGTGCCCATGGCGTTGGCGTGATCACCGCCAAGTACGATCGGAAATTCGCCATCGCCGAGCGCATGCGCGACGGCGTCGGCGAGCGCCGCGTTGAAACCGGCGACCAAATCGAAGATTTCCTCGGTCGACGGTTCGGCGTGATCGTGCCAGCGCCGCTCGCTCGCGACCATGGCGCGCCAGTCGGCAGCGACACCGGCTGCGCGCAGCCAGTCGGTGAGACCGAGGGCACGCAACGCCACCGGACCATCTTCGGTCTGACGAAAACCGGCGCCCCATCCCGATGCGGCGCCGATCAAGGCAATCGCAGCCATGGCAGTCAGCTTTCTCGAGTGAAGACTGTTCGTCCGCCGACAATCGTACGGACCGCCATTCCTTGAACGGGTCTCCCGTCATACGGCGCGTTCTTCGATTTAGAACGGTAAGCCGCGCTGTCAATGAGCCAGGGCCGATTGAGATCAAAAATAATCAGGTCGGCCGGCGCGCCGGCGGCGAGACGACCAGCAGGGAGACGCAAGATTTCCGCCGGACGCAGCGTCAGCGCACGCAGCACCGCGAGCAGACTCACGTCGCGATTGTGGTAAAGCGCGAGCGACAGCGGCAACAGTGTCTCCAGCCCGACAATGCCGCTCGCCGCCGAGGTGAAGGGCAGGCGTTTGGCATCCTGGTCGTGCGGGGAGTGGTCGCTGGCGATGGCGTCGATGGTGCCGTCGGCGAGACCGGCAACCACGGCACGGCGATCATCTTCGCTGCGCAGCGGCGGCGACACCTTGGCAAAGGTGCGATACTCGCCGACCTCGTTTTCGTTGAGCGCGAAATAATGCGGTGCGGTATCGCAGCTGACCGGAAGGCCGCGCGATTTCGCTTGTCGGATCGCGTCGATCGCGGCGCCGGTGGAGACGTGCGCGAAGTGGAGCCGCGCGCCGGTGACCTCCATGAGGCGCAGATCGCGCTCCACCATAATCAGCTCCGCTGCCGGCGAAATACCGGGCAAGCCCAGCCGCGTCGCCACCTCGCCCTCGTTCATGGCGCCGCCTGCGGCGAGGCTAGGCTCCTCCGGGTGCTGGATCAGCAGCAGATCGAAAGTGCGGGCGTAAGAGAGGGCGCGGCGCATCACCTGCGCGTCGGCGATGGCACGGTCGGCATCGGTAAAGCCAACGGCCCCTGCGGCAGCCAAGAGCCCGTACTCCGATAGTTCGCGACCCTCGAGCCCCTTGGTCGCGGCGGCATAGGTGCGGATGTTGACCAGGCGAATGTCGCGCGAGCGCCGCGCAACGAACTCGACGAGCGCCACATCGTCGATCGGCGGGTACGTGTTCGGCAGCGCTACCATGGTGGTGACGCCGCCCGCGGCGGCGGCGAGGCCGGCACTCTCCATCGATTCCTGATGCTCGGCACCGGGATCGCGAAACTGCACGCGCATATCGATGATGCCGGGCGCGACGCAGGCGCCATCGCACTCGACGGTCTCGATGCCGGGGCCGCTGACGAGGTCGGGGCCCAGCGCGGTGACGCGGCCATCCTCGACCAGAAGATCGCCGCGCATATCAAGCTGCTGTAGCGGGTCGAGCAGCCGTGCGCGGCGCAGCAGCAAACGCCCGCTCATGCCGGCGCCTGGTTCGAGAGCTCGCGCGTCAGGGCTTCGAGGCATGCCATGCGCACCGCCACGCCCATCTCGACCTGCTCACGGATGAGACTGCGGTCGATATCATCAGCGACGGCGGTGTCGATCTCAATGCCGCGATTCATCGGCCCCGGATGCATGATCAGCGCGTCCGGCTTCGCAACCTTGAGCTTTTCATAGTCGAGCCCGAAGAAGTGAAAATATTCGCGGATCGACGGTACGAAGCTGCCCTGCATGCGTTCGGTTTGAAGCCGCAACATCATCACGATATCGGCGTCGGCGAGACCGCGCCGCATATCGTGAAACACCTCGACGCCGAGCCGCTCGATCGCGGCCGGCAACAATGTTCGGGGCGCGACGACGCGCAGATAGGCGCCCATGGCGTTGAGAAGGGCGATATTGGAGCGCGCTACCCGGCTGTGAAGGATGTCGCCGCAGATCGCCACGGTCAGACCTTCGAGCCTCCCCTTGCGACGACGGATGGCGAGCGCATCGAGCAGCGCCTGCGTCGGGTGCTCGTGGCTGCCGTCGCCGGCGTTGATGACGGCGCAATCGACCTTCTGTGCCAATAATTGCACGGCGCCCGATTCCGGGTGCCGCACCACGAGCACGTCGGGGTGCATCGCCGTCAGCGTCATCGCGGTGTCGATCAGCGTCTCGCCTTTTCTGACCGAGCTGGTCGCCACCGACATGTTGATGACGTCGCCGCCGAGCCGCTTGCCGGCAAGCTCAAAGGAGGTGCGGGTGCGGGTCGAATTCTCGAAAAACAGATTGATGATGGTGCGGCCGCGCAGCAGCGACTGCTTCTTGTCAACCTGGCGATTTTGGTCGATGTAGGATTCGGCCCGGTCGATGAGGAAGCTGATCTCGTCGGCCGAAAGCCCTTCGATGCCCAACAAATGCCGGTGCGGATACGAGACGAGCGGCGTCAATGCGGTCATTAAAAAAAAAACTATAGGGACCGGCTGACGCAGCGGCAAGCGGCGAGCGCGAGTCGCGGCGCCGACATGCATCGAAAGGCGATTTGCCTCCGTCGACCAGCACCCGCGACCGGTGCCGAAAAAAAGGCGGCGCCATGGCGCCGCCTCGTCTTTATTCATGAACGTGTCGGTTAGTGGTGAAAGCCGCCTCCATGGCCGCCGCCGTGGAACCCGCCGCCGCCCCGGAAACCGCCGCCATGCCAGCCTCCGCCCCAGCCACCGCGGCCCCAGCCGCCGTGGCCCCAGCCACGACCATACCAACCACCCCAGCCCCAGCCCGCGCCATAATAGGGGTAGCCATAGCCATACCATCCGTAGCCGCAAGCGTAGGGTGCGTAATAGGGATTGCAGGCATAAGGATAGGCGTAGGCATAAGGCGAGACATAGGCTTGCGCTTGCGCCGGCTGCTGGGGAATAGCCGCGCCGGCGACAGGGACCGCGATCAGCGCCCCAGCCGTGAAAATCTTTCCGAGTCCAGTCATCACCGTTCTCCTCTTATGAACTCGTCGTAATGAGATATATGGAGCGGCGGCGAGGTTCGTACCTTAACGTAAGATTTTATTTAGTTTATTCGGCTGCACCTGTGGCGGAGCGACGTGGCTCTTGTTGCTACTCACACGGAAATCGGTTGGGGTCAAAAGCGAAGCCGGTTCGGTTGAGGCGCGCCGCCAATCAACCCAAGTGGCCCGGAGACATCATCGCGGGTTGTCGGTCTCCAGCGCTTGTCGTAGGCTTTGAAGCATGAGAGACCGTGCACTGGCGCACATAGCCCTATTGTTATCCGGTTTGTGCTTCGCGGGTGTTGCCTGCGCGCAGGATGACCCTTTGTCTCCTTCTGACTACCATTGGCTTCACGAAAACCTCAATGTGCCGCCTGAAAGCCTGACGCTTCAGGATCTGACGCCAAGCCAGAAGGCTCACGTTTACGCGTTGATCAATACGGCGAAACTCAGCGCCGACAAGAAAGTGATGGACAGCGCCGACTATCTCTATCGGGTAAACGGCGAGGATTTTGAAGAAATCCTGAGACGGTCGGAACAGCTGATCGTCGCGCCTCTGCCCGATCGGGACTAAGACCGCGCGGCTCCATCGGCCGAGGGTTTGCTCCACAAATCCGGGCGATTGACGGCGATTGTCGATCTTTCAACATGCAATTCACCGTCGGTTCCGGAACGACGGCGAGGATCAATTCCCGAAATTGATGCGGTAAAAGAAAAGCCCCCGGCTATGCCGGGGGCTAGTGGCAACGAGCCAGGAGGCCGACCAACCCCAGCAATTTCCATGCCGGTCCCGAGGCGCGCCACGCCGTAGCCTCAGGGCGCACAATCGTCTATGCAGGAGCGAATCCACGGAACGATGACGATGCGGCGCCGAAGCAAGATCGCGGAGACCAACAATGGCCAGGGGCTTCGGCGCACAAGCGCCTGCTGCCGAAAGGCGTTTGATCCGCGGTCGGGGATCGCCCAAAACGCAGCCCTTCTGGTTTTCGTCATGTTGCTTGCCGCCTGTGCTGCGAAAGGGCCCCCAACTTCGCAAGAGCTCTACGATGCCGACCTGAAAAAATGCGATGCCTTGGCGCCGCCGTTTGATTCGACGAGGGCAGGTGAGCCCGATTACCTGTCGCAGATGAACGAGGCATTCACCCAGCAACAGAAATGCTATTTCCAGGCGAACGTGAATCTGGAGGGGCGCGACAAGACCCCTGCGTCCAACCTCAGAACGCTCCAGGAGATCGGTGGGAGCATGGAGCCGACCGGGCAACGCATGATGCCGGCGATCGCTCCTTCCGCAGCCGGCTCGGCGCCGGCGACGACGTCGACACCATGACCCGGTGACCGAGGCAACGCCCGACGCTCAATCCCTACCCCGATGGTGACGGGCGAACGTGCGCAATTGCGAGTGGCGCTCGAGAACGGCCTTCGTCACCTCTTGCGCCCGCGTTGCGATCGCTATGTCAGGAACGAATGCACGATTTCGACCAGCTCCTCCGCCGCTTGCGCACGCGGATCGTCACGCGATGCCTTGGGGTCGACGAGGTGCTCAAGGATATGGTCCTCGATCACCTCGGCGATGAAGCCGTCAAGCGCGCCTCGACATGCCGTAGCCTGCTGCAGAATAGCGGCGCAGGTCGCATCTTCCTGGACCCGCCTCTCAACGGCGTCGAGCTGGCCGCGGATGCGCCGCAGGCGGAGGAGCAGTTTCTGCTTCTCTTTTTCCTGACTGGTGTGGGTCATTTCGCTTGATCCTATCCTCCAGGGGAGGATAAATCACGGGACGTCGCTTGTCGAACTGGTTCTCGGCGCCGCTCCGGCCTTGCCGGCCCAGGCCCGAGTGACGGGCCTGGAGCAATCGCAATCGGGCGTGATGAGGATCTTGGCCAAGGAGCGAACCGTGTCCGCCCCGCGCAATCGTCCGTCTCCCCGACAAAGGGTCGGTCGGCTCGTTCTTGAAGCCTCGTGCCGCCGGTGACGTGCCACCTGGCAAGCCGTTCGGACGGGTCGAACGCGCTCGCGATCCCGGGAGCATCTCCGTTTTGTAATAAATGCACGGTATTGGAAGGGAGGCTCCATGCTTCGATCGGCGAAAACGTCTCGGATCGCGCCGCGCGCGCTCCCCATCGGGGTCCTCCTGGTTGCGGCGACGGTGTCCGCGAGCTTTGGACAAAATGCGGCGCCGGCACCACAGCCGGCCCCTGGTTTGTTCAGTCAGGACCGCACCAATCTCTTGGGCGACATGGCCGGGCTCCGACCCGCCCTTGCCAATCTCGGCATAACGCTGACGATAACGGAGGCCGACGAGGTCCTGGGCAATGTGACCGGCGGTGTTCGTCGCGGCGCCGAATATGACGGCTTGACCACCATGATCCTCACCATGGACACCGCCAAGGCATTCGGCTGGAACGGCGGCACGTTTAACATCAGCGCGCTCGAGATTCACGGCCGCAATCTCACAGCCGACAATCTCCAAGCTCTTCAGACCGTGAGTGACATCGAAGCCGATGACGCGGCACGATTGTGGGAGCTTTGGTATCAGCAGACTTTTCTGGGCGGAGCTGTCGACGTCAAAATCGGCCAGCAGAGCCTCGATCAGGATTTCCTGACCAGCCAGCTTGCGAGCTTGTTCCTCAACGCCGCGATGGGATGGCCGGTTTTGCCGTCCGTCAATCTCTATGCCGGAGGCCCGGCGTATCCCTTGTCTTCGCTTGGCCTGCGGCTGCGGGGGCGCCCCAGCGATGCGATCACCGTGCTCGGCGGCGTCTTCGACGACAATCCGCCGGGCGGTCCCTTCGACAACGATTCACAAGTGCTTGGCGCCGAGGCGGCGGGCGCCCGATTCAACCTGGGGACGGGTGCGCTCTTTATTGCTGAGTTGCAATATGCCGCCAATCAGCCGGCGGCGGACGCAAACGCGCCCGCGCCGGCGGGCCTTCCGGGGACCTACAAAATCGGCTTTTGGTACGACACCGGCAGCTTTCCCGACCAGCTTCTCGATAACACCGGCGTCTCTTTGGCGAGTCCCTTGAGCACCGGCATTCCCCAAATGCATCGTGGCAATTTCAGTCTTTACGCGATGATCGATCAAACGGTCTGGCGGCCGGATGCCAAAGGCGCGGAATCGCTTGGCGCCTTTCTGCGGGTGATGGGTGCCCCGCCCGATATGAATCTGGTCACCTTTTCGGCCAATGCCGGGCTCAATCTTAAAGCGCCGTTGCCGGGACGGGATGCCGACAGTTTCGGCATCGGATATGGGGTCGCCAAGATCAGCAGCCGCGCTAGCCAGCTCGACCTCGATACCGCGCTTTTCACGGATACGGCGTATCCGATCCGGACGGCCGAGCAATTCATCGAGATCACCTACCAAATCCAGGCGGCCGGCTGGTGGCAGATACAGCCCGATTTTCAATACATCATCGACCCCGGCGGCGGCGTTCCCAATCGCAACGCGCCTGGACAACGCGTCAAGAACGAAGCGGTCCTCGGCCTGCGGTCGATGGTCACCTTCTGAGGAGGGGAGCCGGGCAAGCTCCTTGGTGCGGTCGGGCCGTCGTCGTTCCAAGCAAAGCAAAGTTAACCTGCCGCTCGAGGCGGGCTAACGCTTGGCCGCCGGCGAGCGGGGCTCGCGCGTCCTCCTTATTCGCGCGCGAAGCGGATCGCTTCCTCCGCCGCAACGAAGAGCGCCCGCATCTTGTCGAGCGCTTCCTGGTATTCGGCCGCCGGATTGGAATCGGCAACGACGCCGCCACCCGCCTGCGCGATCATGACCCCGTCTTTGACGATCGCCGTGCGCAGCACGAGACAGGTGTCCATGCTGCCGTCGCCGGCGAAATAACCGATGGCGCCGCCATAGATGTTGCGCCGTTCGACTTCGAGTTCGTCGATGATCTCCATCGCCCTCACCTTGGGCGCGCCCGACAAGGTGCCGGCGGGAAAACCTGCGATCAAAGCGCCGATCGCGTCGTACTTGTCATCGAGCACGCCTTCAACGTTCGAGCAGATATGCATGACATGCGAATAGCGTTCGATGACGAAGCTCTCCGTCACTTTGACGGTGCCGACACGTGACACGCGGCCGACATCGTTGCGCGCAAGATCGACCAGCATCAGATGCTCGGCGCGCTCTTTTGGGTCGGCGAGGAGCTCTTCTTCGAGGGCCTTGTCCTCGACCGCGTTGATGCCACGCCGCCGCGTTCCCGCGAGCGGCCGGATCACCACCTTGGCGTCGCGCACCCGCACGAGTATTTCCGGACTCGAGCCGACGATGCTGAAATCGCCGAGATCGAGGAAGAACAGAAACGGCGACGGGTTGAGACGCCGCAGCGCGCGGTAC
This sequence comes from Alphaproteobacteria bacterium, assembly GCA_030041335.1. Taxonomy (GTDB): domain Bacteria; phylum Pseudomonadota; class Alphaproteobacteria; order ATCC43930; family CGMCC-115725; genus JAATGI01. Next base: position 47,833 of record JASHOB010000018.1, read on the forward strand.
AGCGAGAACGGCGGCAACTTGAAGGGAATCCGCATCCGCATCGATGGCAGGATCTGAAACGCCTCGCCCGCGCGGATGTATTCCTTGGCGGTCTCGACCATCGCCATGTATTCGGCGCGGCTCATATTGCCTAGGGGCGCAGGCAGTTCGCGCACGGTCTCGGCGTTCTCCCGCCGATGCGGCAGGCTTCGCTCGAAATCGGCGAGCACATCGACGAGGCGCTCTTGCGCCTGTTCATAGGCGAGCCGCGGGGACATTTCACGATTGGGCCAAACCGTCGTCACCAGGGTGACGCGGTCGGCGATATTGTCGAAGATCGAAATCACGGAAGGCCGCAGAAACAGCCCGTCGGCAATTTTGAGCGTATCGGGATTGGCGTCGGGAAGACGCTCCATCAGCGATACCATATTGTAGCTCATGTAGCCGAACAGGCCCGACGCCATCGGCGGCAGGGGCGCCGGGGTTGCCACTTTGCACTCGGCGACGAGGCGGCGCAGCGAGGCGAGGGCACCGCAATTCTCGATGGCGAAGGCGTCGGGATCGGAGCGAGCTTTGCGATTGATCTCGGCGCGGTCGCCGAAACAGCGCCAAATCAAATCCGGCTTTAGGCCGATAAAGGAATAGCGTCCGCGTGTGGCGCCGCCCTCGACCGACTCAAAAAGGAAACTGTTTGGCCGTCCGTCCGCCAGTTTGAGCATCGCCGAAACGGGCGTCTCCAAATCGGACACGAACGAGGTCCACACCAGCACCGGTTGATCGGCCGCAAACGCGCGCTCGAAGGTCTCAAAAGTCGGCGTCAGTTGCATGGCGGCCGCCGCGCGTCACATCACTTTGTCGAGTGCGTCTTTGGCTTCTTCGACGGGAAACCGCTGCTGCAGCGATTGTTCGTACTGGCTGAGGAGATCGGCCTCGGTCACCTGTTCGATCTCGCGCCGGATGGCGGCCTTCTCGACCGCTTCAGTCGCAGGATCGGGCGGTAGAATCTCCGCCAAAGCGGCGACAATCACGCCATTGCTGCCGGCGCTGCCGGTGACCGCCTGGCCCGGCTTGGCCCCGAACAGTTTGGCGACCACGATCGGCGGCAGCTCTGCACTGGTGGTGCTGCGCGACAGCGGCTTGGTGGCGAAGGGCTTAAGCCCGTGAAGGGCGGCGAGCTCGTCGAGCTTCTGCCCCTTGTTGATCGCGCTGACAAAGTCCTCGCCGAGCTTGGCAAGCCGCGCATTACGCTCTTGTTCCTGCCAGGCAGCGACCACCTTGTCGCGAATTTGCGCCAGCGGTTGTGGTGCTGCCGGTGTCACTTTGTCGACGGCAACCATGTAGCTGCCCTGGTCCGGCAGATCCTTGACGTCGTGGGGCGGGCCGAGGGGCGATTCGAACGCCGTTTTCAGAATGCCGGGTGCGGGCAGTTTGACTTGCCGGCCGCTGGCGTCCCGGCCTTCGGCATCGACACCGTCGACCGTGATGGTCTTCAGATGAAACTTGTTGACGATCTCATGGAACGTAGAGCCGCCCGCCAACGCATCGTTGACCGCGTTGGTGATGTTGGCGACCTTGTCGATCGCTTGGTCGAGGGCAAGCTCGCTCGCCAGCTTGTCCTTCACGCTGTCGAGGGTCGCCACCTTGCCCGGAGTGACCGAAACCAGCTTCAGAAAGTGCCAGCCGAAGGAGTCCTTGATCGGCGGGGTGACGCCGCCGGGCTTAAGAGCGAACGCGGCCTGGCCGAGCTCACCCGGCATTTCATCCTGGCTCAGCGTCCCGAGATTGAGCGAGTCGGCGCTTTCGCCAAAATCGCGGGCGACGGTGGCGAAATCCTTGCCTTGCGCCAGCGCAGCCTTCACCGCTTTCGCCTTGGTCTCATCGGCCACCAGGATCTGCTGCAGCTCGCGCTTTTCCGGCACGGCGAATTGGTCCAAGCGTTTCTTGTAGGCAGCCGCCAATTGATCCTCGGGTATCTTGATGTCGGCCGCGTATTGCTTGGGATCGATCAGGGCGACGGTGAAGCTGCGGCGCTCGGGCATCAGGAAATCGTCCTTGTGAGCGTCGTAAAACGCCGCCAACGTCGCGGCGTCGGGCGTCGGCAACATGCCAACCGCGCTTGGCGGAATGAGAACCGCCGTCGCGGTGCGGCGCTCGCCCCGGCTTCGCCACAAGGCGTCGACCAGCTCGTTCGGCACCCCGGCACCGTCGGTAACGGTGGCGACGATGCGATTGCGTACAAGGTCAGTACGCAGCAACGCCTCGAATTGCTGGTCCGTCATCTGGTTGGCCGCCAGCACTTGCCGGTAGAGATCGCGGCTGAATTGGCCCGAGGGCCCGCGGAACGCCGAATTGTTGACGATCTCCTGACGCACCGCGTCGTCGTTGATTGCCAGCCCCAAATGCTGCGCCTCGAGATCGAGGAGATGCTGGTTGATGACCTCATTCAGGGCATTCCGTGGCAAGCCCAACTGTTTGATCTGTTCTTCGGTCAGGCTCGCATTGGTGGCCTGGCGCAGGCGTTCGACCTGGTGGCGCAAAGCATCGGCCACTTCGCTCGCTTGGATCTTTTGGTCGCCCACCGTAGCGACGCTGTTGTCGGTGCTTTGGACGCGGAAAATGTCGCCGATGCCCCACAGTGCGAAGGTAATGATCAGCAGGCCGAACAGAGCTTGGACGATGATGCCCGAGGCGCGCGAGCGAATGGCTTGTAGCATGGCGGCGGATATTATTAGTGCTGTCTAGCCACGGCAAGGCGGGCATGTTAGGCGGAAGCGATGCGCAAATTGATTGCGGGCAACTGGAAAATGAACGGCCTCCGGGCCGATGGCACGGCGCTGGCACGGGCCCTCGCGGCGCGGCATCTGGATGCCGGACCCGACTGTGAGCTGCTGATTTGTCCGCCGGCAACCCTGTTGGCCGAGATTGCCCCGCTCCTGGCGGGTACCGGCATCGCGCTCGGCGGACAGGACTGTCATCCCGATGCGGTCGGCGCCCACACCGGCGATATCAGTGCGGCAATGCTCAAGGACGCGGGCTGTGCCTATGTCATCCTGGGCCATTCCGAGCGCCGGCGCGAACATCACGAGACCGATGCACTGGTACGGCGAAAAGTCGGGGCCGCGCGGGCCACAGAGTTGATCCCGATTGTCTGCGTGGGCGAGACCGCGGCCGAGCGCGACGCCGGCCGCACGTTGGCGGTGATTGGCGCGCAATTGTCGGGCTCGCTGCCGGCGCTCGCCGGCGCCGACCCCCTGGTCATCGCCTACGAGCCGGTATGGGCGATCGGCACCGGCCGTACCCCGAAGCAGCACGAGATCGCCGACGTTCATGCCTTCATTCGCTCGGAATTGGCCAAGGGCACACCGCGCGCGGCGACGGTGCGCATCCTCTACGGCGGCTCGGTCAATGCCAAGAACGCACAGGACATCTTGCCGATTGCCAACGTCGATGGCGCCTTGGTCGGCGGCGCCAGCCTTGATGCCCAAGCCTTCTGGACGATCGCTCTCGCTGCAGGCGACTAGCATTCCACCGACGAACCCGCTACAACGCCGCATTCCCAAACCGCCGGCCGAGCCATGATTCCAGTCATTCTTGTGATTCACGTCTTTCTCGCGATCGCCTTGGTTGCCAGCATCCTTATCCAAAAGAGCGAGGGCGGCGCATTAGGCATTGGCGGTGGCGGCATGTCCGGCTTCATGACCGGCCGCTCGACCGCCAATCTGTTGACCCGCACGACCGCCGGTCTGGCGATCGCCTTTTTCCTCACCAGCATCACCCTGGCGATGTTCGCGGGCCGTGGCCATGTCACACACTCGGTGGTCGAGGGGCCCCTGCCGAGCCCGGTCGAGCGACCGGCGCCGATACCCGCCAGGCCGGCTGCGCCCGCCGCGCCCACTGCTCCGAGCGCGCCGCTCGCCAAATGATTCTTCAATAAATGTGAGATACGGGGGGAATTATGACGGTGCCGATACCGGAACCAGCGTTGGCGCCCGCGACGATGATTGCGCGAGCGAAGGCGCTGCGTCCCATGGTGCGCGCCGATGCAGCCGCGGCTGAGGACCGCGGCTTTTATTCGCGGGAACTGCACGACGCTTTTGCCGAGGCCGGTTTCTACCGCTGCCTGCAGCCGCGCAAGTTTGGCGGCTACGGGTTCGATGTTCGCACCTTCTTCAAGGTGATGATCGAGATCGCGAGCGGCGATCCCGGCATTGGCTGGTGCCTGTGTCTCGCCTCCGGCCATGCGCTGCAAATCGGCTCCTGTTTCGACGAGGCGGCGCAGGCGAAGATTTTTGGCCCGAACGGGCATTTTATCGCGCCTTACAGCCCGAGCGGCCCGTCGCCCGATGCCGAATGCGTCGCGGTCAGCGGCGGCTACAAGGTCAGCGGCAAATGGCGCTATTGCTCGGGCGTCCCCTATTCCACCCACTTCATGGGGCTGGCGCCCCTCAAAGGCGAGCCGCATCAGGGCGGTCCCACCAAAAAACTCGTGACCGTCGTGGTGCCGCGCGCAGGGTACGAAATCCTCGACGATTGGCACGATATGTTCGGGCTGCGCGGCAGCGGCTCCAACAGCGTCGTCATTAAGGACGCCGTAATCCCGGCGGCTTTCGTCAACGACCGCATCTTCGCCAGCGACGCCAACGGCTCGACGCCCGGCTTCGCCACTCATAACGATCCACTTTACGGCGGTCTGTTCTCGGCCTTCGGCGCCGGCGAGTTGGCCTGCTCGCAGGTTGGTGCCGCGTGGGCGGCACTCGAGGCCTTTGAAGCCCACATCAAGGAGACGAAGCCGCTCTTCTCTCCCAAGATGTTCAAGTACCAACACCACGACTGGCAGCGCATCTTCGGCCTCGCCCTGTCGATGTGCCACGCCGCCGAGGCAGTGCTGCTGCGGGCAGGCGAGATGTATCTCGAATTCGCGGCAGCCCGTCGCTTCACGGACGCCGAGGCGATGCAGCTTTGGGGCATGGAGCATCAGGCCTCGCGTCTCGCCTGGGAGGCCGGGTACGAGTTGTTTCGCGCCTCAAGTTCGCAGAGCATCCGCGACGGGCAGCTGATGCAGCGCCTGTTCCGCGACTTCGCCACCTACCGCAACAACCCGGCGCACCAGCCTGATTTCACGGCGGCGCGCATCGCCCAAGCCTATTTCGGCCTGCCGCTCGAGGATTTCGACCTCAGAAATTGAGCGACGGCTGCTTCGGCGCGGCCTGTCAGCGACCTGCATGACAACGGGTCGATTCGCACCGCCGCCCGTTTTTCTTGTGACTGGGGCAAAGAATCGCTTACACTGAAAGCCCATGACGCGGTTCATCTTTATCACCGGCGGCGTGGTTTCCTCTCTCGGCAAGGGTCTCTCGGCGGCAGCGTTGGGCGCATTGCTGCAGGCGCGCGGCTTCAAGGTTCGCCTGCGTAAACTGGACCCCTACCTCAATGTCGACCCAGGGACGATGAGCCCCTATCAACATGGCGAGGTCTATGTCACCGATGATGGCGCTGAAACCGATCTCGACCTCGGACATTACGAGCGTTTCACCGGCGTGCCGGCGCGGCGCAGCGACAGTGTCACCACGGGGCGGATCTATCAGACGGTAATCCACCGCGAGCGACGGGGCGAATATCTGGGCGCAACCGTGCAGGTGATCCCGCACGTCACCGACGCCATCAAGGAGTTCATCGCTGCTGGTCTCGACGGCGACGAGGATTTCGTCCTGTGCGAGATCGGTGGCACGGTCGGTGACATCGAGGGCCTGCCGTTCCTCGAGGCCATCCGCCAGATGGGCAACGAGCTCGGCAGGGCCCGCACGCTCTACATCCATTTGACGTTGGTGCCCTATATCGCCTCGGCGGGCGAGCTCAAGACCAAGCCAACCCAGCATTCCGTGAAGGAGCTACTCGGCCTCGGCATTCAGCCCGACATTCTTTTGTGCCGGATGGATCGCGCGCTCGATTCCAATCAGCGCAAGAAGATAGCGCTCTTTTGCAACGTCCATGAGCGCCGCGTCATCCCGGCGCTCGATGTCGATACGATCTATCAGGTGCCGGTTTCATACCATCTTGAGGGCTTCGATCGCGCCGTGTGCGACCATTTTGGTCTCGATGTCGGCGAGCCGCCGCTCAAGCGCTGGACCGACATTGTGCAGCGCCTGCGCCGGCCCGAGGGTGAGGTCAAAATTGCGGTCGTCGGCAAATACACGCATCTGCAGGACAGCTACAAATCGCTCGGCGAGGCGCTGACCCATGGCGGCATCGCCAATAACGTGCGGGTCGATCTCGACTGGATCGATTCCGAGGTGTTCGAAAAACCCGGCGCCGTTCAGCATCTCGAAGGGGTCCACGGCATCCTCGTGCCGGGCGGTTTCGGCGAACGCGGTGCTGAAGGCAAGATCGAGGCGGCGCGTTTCGCGCGCGAACACCGCGTGCCCTATTTCGGCATTTGCTTCGGCATGCAGATGGCGGTGATCGAGGCGGCGCGGCATTTGGCCGATCTGCCCGGCGCCAACTCGACCGAATTTGGCCCGTGCCAGGACCCGGTGATCGGTCTGATGACGGAATGGCTGCGCGGCAACGCGTTGGAGCGGCGGGCCGCGGGCGACGATCTCGGCGGCACCATGCGCCTCGGGGCCTATGATGCGATGCTTGCCGAACATTCAAAAGTGCGTGCGATCTACGGCAAGAGCCGGATCAGCGAACGCCATCGCCACCGCTACGAGGTGAACATCAACTATAAAGACCGGCTCGAGGCTGCCGGCATGAAATTCTCCGGAATGTCTCCTGATGGCGAACTCCCCGAGATCGTGGAGATCGAGAACCATCCTTGGTTTCTGGGCGTCCAGTTCCATCCCGAACTCAAGTCGAAGCCGTTCGAGCCGCACCCGCTCTTCACCGACTTCATTCGCGCCGCCCGCGACCAGAGCCGGCTCGTATAGCCGGGAGGC
>JASHOB010000161.1 GCA_030041335.1 Alphaproteobacteria bacterium
CGCCGCTTCGGAGCCGGCTACCTCGCGGCCCATGGCGCGGCGATGCTCCCATCGCATCGTCGCGCCATCGCCGACATCGTCGCCTGCCGCACCGAAGCGCTCGGCGGACAGCAGTGGCGCTGCAACCACTGCGGCACCCTGCTGTACGTCTTTCACTCCTGCCGCAACCGCGCCTGTCCCAAGTGTCATGGCGAACAGACGCAGGATTGGCTCGAACAGCGTCAGGAGGAGATGTTACCGGTTCCCTATTTCCACGTCACCGTCACCGTGCCGCAGGAACTGCGTGCCGTCCTGCGCCACCGTCAGATTGACGGCTATGACGCGCTGATGAAGGCGGCCGCCTCCTCGATCATCGATCTCGGCCGCAACCCGCGCTGGATCGGTGGCACCGTCGGCGTGCTGGCGGTGCTGCATACTTGGACGCAGCGACTGATCTTTCATCCCCACGTCCATTGCCTGGTTACCGGCGGCGGCGTGTCGGACGACGGCGCCATTTGGCACCCGGCCGGGAAGATGTTCCTGTTTCCTAAAACCGCGCTCGCCACCCTCGCTCGCGCCCGTTTCCGTGATACCTTCGCCAGGCTCTGCCCGGAAGCCGAGCTGCCGCGCCACGTCTGGCAGATCCCCTGGGTCGTCCACATCACCCCGTGGGGCAAGGGCGAACCGGCCGTCCTCAACTACCTCGCCCGCTACGCCTTTCGTATCGCCATCACCAACAACCGCATCCTCGCCGTCGACGACAACACCGTCACCTACCGCTACATCGATCGCGCGGCCGACCGCCGGCGCAAGGAGACCGTGTCCGGCCCCGAATTTATCCGGCGCTTCCTCCAGAACGTCCTCCCAGCCGGCTTCCACAAAATCCGCTATTACGGCCTGTGGCATGCCAGCCGTCGCCGGCACATGCGCAATCTGCGGAACGTCTTCTTGCTGGCGGAACCTGCCGCTCCGCCCGGCGACATCGATCTCGCCGACCCGCCTCAGCCCACCGCCGATCAACCGTCACCCCGGCTTTGCCCGCAGTGCCGAACCGGTCACCTTACCCTCATCCGGCGCATCTCGCCCGTCTGGCCACGCGGACCTTGACCATGGCGTTCAACTCGACCGATCCCGCAAGACTTCGACCCTGCGTCGCCCACGTGCGAAACCGGCAGATCGTGCCCTGCAACTTCCCGATCCCCGCGAAAATTGTCACGCCCGACCGTGCCAGCCACCTTTCGCTCCGCTCACGCCGTCACGCACCCGCACAAAAGCCCCTTTGCGATATCCGAGCTGACCCAGGGCGCCGCTCGCCAAAATACGAGCGACCATTGAAACCTTCATAGCCGGTCTTTCCACTTCCCTGACATCACCCCATCACACACGTCCGTTCAACCGAGCCTGCGCGCCCGCAGGGGGCGCGCAAACTCTGATTCGTTACTCTGATTCGTTTGGGGTGTGGACCGGTTTGGCGCAAACCATAGGAATCATTGAGAAAGCTGGCGGACCCGGCGAGATTCGAACTCACGACCTATGCCTTTGGAGGTCAGTGCCATCTCCGCCCGAAAAAGGCGACCCTGACGAGTGGACCTAATGGAAGGCCGAGAAGGCAGGCTTACTGATGAACTCCGCGCGTCGTTAGTTGAACATAGTGAGACTAGGGAGGCGGAGTTCATCAGGAAGCCGAAATTTGAGGGATGAGCGGACGGCACTTCGCCGAATCATCATAACCCCGAGTGGACCTTTCTCGATTGGTCCTTCCCCAAACAGCTCGGGAAACTTGCCGCCAGCGTCAATTCCTTCCTGCAATTGGCCGTTGGCGGCGCATTTTTTTGAATAGGTGAGGCAAACATTGGACGCCGTCATTCGAAAAGTCCGCAATAGTCAACTTAGCCTGCTAATGCTGTGGGCTCGGAAGGTCATCGTCACACTCGAGAAGCTACGGAGGGAGGATCGGCGGGAAAAGCCCTGTATGATATGGGTTGGGACGAGCGGGAAGAAGATCTCAAGGCTAAGCTAGAACGGCTCATTGCTTGCGCCGATCGAGCAATCAAAAAAGGCGGCATATTGACTGTGTAGCGCGGACCGAGCCGCTGCCGGCGGTGCAACAGGCGAACGTGGAGATAGGAAAGAGATGAGAGCGGCCGCCGCTTCCGGGGGTGGACGCGGCGGCCGCAGAACCTTCATAGGGGATAGGTTCTACTCTAGAGTGAGGTCCATCGTGAGGCCGCTATATTGCTTCGTCAAATCACAAAAAGGGCCGTAGAGCGGGTAGGGCGGGAGATCGCGGGCAGGGGTTCAACCCGGTAATGGTTTTGGGTTTGAATCCTCGGCCAAAACTCCATATTGATATTCTATGGAGGTGGGCAAAATGTCGAAACTGAAACCCGGCAAGCCGGCCAAAGGCTACACGTGGCCAAAAGCCAAGCCTGGTTCGCCGGCACGGTCACACCCCCCCGGAGTCAGTGCGACGTCGCTCCGCGTGATCCGCGGAACGAGCGAGTCCATGCACCTCGCCCTTAAGCGGCTTGCCGACAAATAGCGCGACGCCATTATAGGATCACGTTCGACGAAGTTCTCCTGATCCACGAGGTCGTTTTGGAGGACTTCGGCGGCTTGGCTGGCATCCGCGACCGGGGGCTGATTGAAAGCGCCATAGCGCGTCCCTATTGCGGGTATTTCCCAAAAATCTTTGAGAAGGCCGCCGCCCTCATGCATGGCTTGGCGCTCAACCATGGCTTTGTGGATGGCAACAAGCGAACCGCTATCTATGCGGTCGCGGTTTTGCTCTATCGAAGCGGCTTTCGGATTTCTTTCAGGAGCTTCAAAGCTGCGAACAATGCCATGGAGAAGATTGTACTAGACGTGGTCGAACACCGAATGTCGCAAGAAGACCTGGCAAGATGGTTTCAGGAAAGGGTAAGGCGGGCATCGAAAAAACCCCGCCGAAGCGGGACTCTCTGACAGTTGAGCAATACCACATTAACACTGCTGACCGCTTCCGGCACACCCAGTCGCAGCATATTCGTTAGTCCCTCCATTAGCGCCAGCGCCGAGATTGGTTGCGGCATAGCCATTCATCGACTGGGCCGACGCTTGGGCGGCGACAAGCAGGGTGATGGTGGCGACGATAATAAGAGTCTTAAGCATATCGAACTTCCTTTCCCTCCAATGCTGCCACGGCAACGGTTAAGATTGAGAAAAAGCCCCGACCGCGCGGGCCGGGGCTCAGGTATTTGGGTCCAATACGGACCCGATTTTTCGCCTATGCGGCCGCTATCGGCGGCGGGACTATGTTGCTTTCGATATACAGGCCGCACCAGCGTCATGTTTCTGTTAGCATTCGGTGAGCACCGCGGCCCATTACTCCTGGCCGCTTGGCCCGGTTTACTCCGAGCTCGTAGTTTCGAGTCATTGGGTTGCACCTCCGGGCTCTGCCGGCATGAGATTCTTGATTTGCTCGATGGCCTGGTTCGCACAGTGGATGACTCCGGGAAGATCGTCCGCCTCAGGGTTGGTTGGCTCGGGATCGGATGTACCTTTCCGATGGGCGTTGAGTCGCGTGCTCAGACGGCCGTCTGACTTGCCGACATAGGGGATCGTGCGTCATCGTCAGTCCGAATATAGAGGACATTGTCGCGTCGCCAAAGATCGTGATTCAGCACCGTCCAATCTTCCGGCCCGATTGCAGTCATCCGATAGCGCACAACGCGTTTGAACTCGGGTGGAAGCACCTCAGCGGTTTTCATTTCTACTCCCGCCATCTCATCCCCTTCCAATCGAAATCGCCGGCCCGTGGCTGCGATGTCAGACCATGTGCCGACGGCAAATACGATGAGTCGGCTTGCCGAGGTACCTCGCGGAATGACACGACG
>JASHOB010000019.1 GCA_030041335.1 Alphaproteobacteria bacterium
GGTACGCTGGCATCGTGCAGGATTTCGCTACTATTGGCGCTGGAAGTCTCGCTCTCTGGGAGGTCGGCCTCCGATCAGTGGGGAGCTGCGGGCATTGATGGGCCGCATGAGCCAAGAAAACCCGCTGTGGGATGCACCACGCATTCACGGTGAGTTGCTCAAGCTCTGCTTTGCGGCCGCCCTGTCGACCATGGGCAAGTACATGGCGAGGAGAGGTAACGGTCCGTCTGGTCAAAGTTGGATTACGTTTGTGTACAATCACGCCCCACAGATCCCGGACATGGGCGCCTCCTCTCGCTTATGCGGCGGCCAAGAGGGTTCTGACCTCGGGCCACGGGTCCATCCGATCCCGATTTCGGGAACGACCTTGGAGCGAGTTGGGTCCTGAGGCACGTCAATTCTGTCACTCCAAAGCCACCTCGATGACATTGCGGCGGAACGCGTCGTTGTCGCCGAGGCGGCGGTACCAGGCACCGACGGCGCCATGGCGATTGCCCTGCCCCATCGCGAACCAGCGATGCGCCCAGATCGCGTTACCGATATCCGCGAGCGTCGGCGTATCGCCTTCGAGATAGGCCCGGTTCTGCAACCGCGCCTCCAGGATCGCGAACGGCGGCGCGGTGCCCGCCGCGCGCCGCTCGATCTCGTCACGCGTGCGCTGCTCCGCGGGCAGGCGGTAAAGCAGAAAATAGAGCGGCGTCAGCGCCGGCGCCATCACCGACAATTGCCAATCCATCCAGCGTTCGACCAGCACGCGCCGCGCAGGCACGACCGGATAGGCCGCGTGCGGCCCGTATTTGTTACAGAGATAGCGGCAGATCGAATTCGATTCCCACATCACCAGCTCGCCGTCGAACACGGTCGGCACCAGACCGTTGGGATTGAGGGCGAGATAATCGGGCTCGCGGTTGTGACCATGTTTGCCGCCGATATCCTCCCGCACAAAGGGCACGTCCAGCGTCGCGGCAGTCCATAGCACTTTCTGCACGTTCGACGATGTGGCCCGTCCGAGAATCCGCAGCATGTCCTTCTCCCGCCGTTCCGCCCAAATTCGCCGACCGCAGGGATCGAGGCAAGGGGGGCAAGCCATGCGGTTCTGGTGAAAAGCGCTCGATCGCCGCGCCGCTAGGCGCGACCCGTGGCTGACCCCAGTAGCGGTCAATCTCAGGACGTTGTTCACTCGATCCGGTTGGCGGCACCGAGGGCTTCCGTGGTCTCTTTGCAAAAATTCAAAGTGTCCCGCATCAAGTGGCCAAATGTGAGTGCCGCGTCCGTAATGTCCTGTGGGTGAAAGCTCGTGTTTGTGGGTCCGTCTCGGTCTTTAAATGACGTATTCGAATTTGACACGGTTGGCGTCTCCGATGGGTCACTCCACGGTGGCGGACTATCTAGAAAAGCATGGATCCAATCCTATTGAAGTGTAAACATTCCATCGCAGGCATTCTGGCAGGCGCCTAAAGAAGGACGGAAGTCGTGATCGCTCTCGGCCGTCCAACGGTTCCGGCCCGCGCGATCCCTTATAACGCCCTCGTCCTCAGTTGGACTAACGAAGCAGGGGCGAGAGAACTTCGGAAAGCGAGACTTCCCAAGGGGCGTCTTCGATCTTCTCATCTAATCCAAACAGTCTGCGCAGGCGAAGCTCAGCGGTGGCAAAACTCAACAAAGTTCTGGCCGTTCCCGCCGTGTCGTGAGGCTTTGCCCGCCCCGACGCTACCGCTGCGGCGAGATAGTCAGCCAGCCTCTTTTCCGAGGGCGCAATGGCGGTCACATGCAGAGTTGGACCGAGGTCGGGCTGACGTTCGGCCTCGGCGATGACGAGACGCTGGAAGCGCACGATTTCGGGCGAAGAGACCAACGCCCGCACACGTTCCAGATAAGCGCGCACACCGTTGCGAGGCTCAGGCGGCAGCTCTTTCGGCGCAGGGAGCAGGTTCACGAATTGAGCGCAGGCGAACGCGATCGTCTCGCGAAACAAGGCTTCCTTCGAGCCAAAGTGGTCGTAGACCGTGCGTTTAGTGGTGCCTGCCTGCTCGGCGATACGATCGATGGTGGCCAGGGCATAGCCTTCCCGGAAGAAGACAGATTTGGCGGCGCGCAGGATATCCTCGCGGCGCCGGCGCGAGGCGACGCTGCGCCCCCAGCGAGGGGCAAAGGCGGGGCCCGAAGGACGGGTGATAGTCATCGCCGCATCGTGATGAAACTCTTGCAAAAGTCAACTATACCATATAGTATAGTTTGTTGGCGGCATAAGCCGTGTTTTCCAGCTGAGGATCGCCCATGGCCGACGATGCGGTACGTGATGAGACCCTGCGCTTGATGGGCGCTTATCAGACGCTCATCGCTCAGAAGAAGTGGGACGCCTGGATCGACCTGTGGGCTGAAGATGGCGTGCTTGAGTTCCCGTATGCTCCGAAAGGACGCAAGGCCCGCTACGCAGGTAAGGCGGAGATAAAGGCCTACATGAGCGGAACGGCTGGCAAGGTCGCCATCGACGAGATCGCTGATTTGCGGGTGATTCCGGCGCAGGATCCGCGGATTGCGGTGGTGGAGGTCAGTGTCAAGGGCCGCGCGCCCAACACGGGCGCTCGTTATGACCAGAGCTACGTCACCGTTTTCGAGACGCAAGACGGCAAACTCAAACGCTACCGCGAATACTGGAATCCTTTGATCTCGATCGACGCCCAGGGCGGAGACCGCATCGCGTGGGAAAGCAGTTTCGGCTCGCCCGAGGCGAAGACGTGAGCGCCCCCATTCTCATCCTCGGCGGAAGCGGCAAGACGGGCCGCCGCCTCGCAAAGCAACTTCGGAAACAAGGCGCGGTCGTCCGGATCGCCGCCCGTCGGATCGAGGGGCCTGAGTCTGCACGCTTCGACTGGTCGGACACTGCAACCTGGGACGGCGCCTACAAGGGCGCCCGAGCCGCTTACCTCGTGCCTCCGCCGCGGGGCGGCGACGCCTCCGCTGCAATGATCGCCTTCGTCAAGCAAGCGCTCGACGCGGGTGTCAAACGCTTTGTGCTTCTCAGCGCTTCATTGCTCCCGGCGGGCGGGCCGGGCGCCGGGCGGGTGCACCAATGGCTGTCGGAGAGCGCACCCGAATGGGCTGTGCTGCGGCCGAGTTGGTTCATGCAGAACTTCACTGAAGGCGTGCACTTGGATACGATCCGTGACGAATCCGCAATCTATTCCGCCGCCGGCGATGGTCGTGTGGGCTTCGTCAGCGCCGAGGACATCGCGGCCTGCGCAGCCTCGGTGCTCACCGTCGACCGTGCGCCCAATGCCGACTTCGTGCTGACGGGTCCAGAGGCGCTTTCCTACGACAACGTGGCTGCAAGGGTCTCGGGCGTCGCCGGCCGCGCCATCGCCCATCAGCGCATCGACGCGAAGGCGCTCGCTAAGCGCTACGAAGCAAAGGGACTGCCGGCCCAAGCCGCCATGGTGCTGGCCGCGATGGATGGCATGATCTCTGCCGGCGCCGAGGACCGCACCACCGGCGCAGTGCGTTTGCTCACCGGGCGCGACCCGGTGAATTTTGAAGCCTTCGCTTTGGCCGAAGGCGTGGTGTGGCAGCGATACCCGGCTGGGAGGCTTGGAGTAGGCTAGCCGCGCCTGAGTGGCGGGGTGAATATCCAGCGGTCAAGCGACGTGCCGTTTACGCTGCTGTGACGCTCATAAGCAAGGGAAACGCGTAATCGGAATCGTTGGCGCGTTCATCCGGTTTGCACGCGCCGCCCATTTTAGTTAGGCGCGGAGCGGTGGCCTCAAGTGCCGTGGCGACTGCCAACGCAGCGCAAATTCTCGCGCACGACCAGCACCGTGTCCTCGATCCGTCAGAAATCCACGCTCTTGATTTCTAAGGACAAACTCGACCATCCCCGTTCGGGACGACAACACACAGGACGCCTTCCCGGCACCGACGCCGACCGTAGTTCGGTTTATGTCGTGGAAGGGCTTTGAGCTGATTTTGCAGAGCTGGATTCCACAGAATGCGAACCGGTACTGCTGACGTGGGTTTAGCCGTGCGCCGTAAGCCTTCCCTAAGATTCCTGGGCGCCGTCGGGCTGCATAATAGGGATGCCACCGAGCCCAAAGTGGGAATTTGGATTAACGAGTCGCCGCGTGGGTTTGAGGCAGTTGCCACGATTGTGGCTTTGGTCGCCAACGAGCTCGACAAGCAGCAGCATTGTTCCGGTGTCGAACAGAATCCGCCAAGTCGCCGCTTGCCGAAAATATCGGCGGTGGAATTATTGGAACCCGGCAATTGCGAAAGACCGCTGGCGTGGAGCATCTACGAGATTGTCTTTCGAATTTCGACCCCAATCTCGAACTGAAGGAACTTCGTCCTGACCATGGTCAATGACTGCACGGATCATCACGCAGCGTTGGAGATGACGACTATCCACATGAATACTTGCCATTTCGGTCCGAGAAAGCCGATGTTGCAATGCTCACGTTACTTGACCGCTGTTCGAAAGGTGCAAACAAATAGTGTTAAAGTAGTTGCTCCAAGGATGAATCCACGTGCCTGATTCTCGTCCAGTGTTCGACCGTGCTCGCCAACGGATCGAGCGCTCCGCAAATCGTCGGCAGGCGCGGTTTGGCTGCCTCCGCCGTTGCAGTCGGATCTGCGCGTGCCGATGGCGTCCGCGCAGACGGTGTCCGCCGAGCGCGCGTTGCGGCTGTGCAACGGTCACGGTCGAGCGCTTTGCAGCCCCACATCCCGCCTTGACAGGGTCGGGGTCACAGGTTCAATCCCTATTCGAACCCCACCTCGCGCGGCGTCTCGTATGATCGAAGACAAGCCTCAATTCAGTTCACCCGCCTGTGCCATGCATGAGGCGGAGGATGCTTACATGGGCTATGCGACGCCGGCGGAACTGGCGGCGTTTCTCAACGAACTGCTCGAAGCCGAGCGTGCTGGCTCGCGCGTCACGCTCGAATCGGCACGCGAAGCAGGGAGCGGCGCTGTCGCCGACCTAATGACGGCGATCCAGCGCGACGAGGCGCGCTGGTGCGCCATGCTGTTGAGTCACATCGAGCGACTGGGAGCCAAGCCGACGGCGACGACGGGTGCATTCTATGGCAAGGCAATGGCGATTGCGGCGATGAGCGATCGCATCGCTTTTCTCAATCGCGGCCAAGGCTGGGTAGTAAAGAAGCTCCGCGGGATGTTGCCGAAGGTGCGTGACGACAAACTCCATGCCGATCTCAAGGCGATGCTCGAGGCCCATGTCGCCAACATCGCGCTCGCGGATCGGATCTTGGCCGAGACGCGTTAACCGGCTGCCCGCGTCGCTTCGCTGGCGAAATGTGGCATGACGTCGTTGACGAACCAGCCGAGCGAGGCCGCGCTTTCCTCGAACGTCAAATCGCCATAGGCGAAGCGCGCCAGAAAGTAATTGGCGCCGCAATCGTTGACCAGCTTCTCGATTTCGGCGCGCACCTGCGCCGGCGTGCCGGCCATGATCAGGCGCTGCCGGCCGGGTCCCGACACATCCTGCATCGGCACCATAGGCACAAATTTGCGCCACAGCTGGACGAAGCTGCGATACCAGCCGTCATAACCGAACTGGGCGCGCTCTCTCGCCCGCGCCTCGTTGTCGTCGAGGTAGAGATGCGCGCCGACCGCGAGCTTCGGCATTTTCTTGCCGCTGGCGCCATGGGCCTCGGTCCAGATCCTTTTGTAGAGGTCGGTCATCGGCTTGGTGTTGTTGGCCGGGCGGTTGAAGGCGCAGGAGATGTTGGCCTTGGCACAGAGCGCGACGCCCTCGGCCGTGCCCGGCGCCTGCCATAGCGGCGGGTGCGGTCGTTGCAGTGGTCTCATGACGAAGGGCACATCGTGGCATTGGAAATATTTGCCGTCGAAATTCACGACCCCCTTGGTCAAGGCCTGCTCGACGACGGCCCAGGCTTCGCGGTTGATGGCCCGACTTTCGAGATGGTCGACGCCGAAATAGCCGATCTCGAACGGTGAAATGCCGCGCCCGGTGCCGACTTCGAGACGACCGTGGCTGAGTTGGTCGAGCATGCAGATCTCCTCCGCCAGCCGCAGCGGGTGATAGGTCGTCATCACATAGACCAGGGTGGCGAGGCGCAGCCGCGTCGTCAGGCGCGACGCAGCGGCGAGAAATAGATTGGGCGACGGCGCCAGGCCGAGCGGCGTGAAATGATGCTCGGTCAGGTGGTAGGCGTAGAAGCCCGCCTCGTCGTAGCGCTGGATCAGCTTCAATCGATCGTCGAACGTGTCGTGATGCGGCCGGTTCTGTTGGTCGAGATGATCGACCGCTCCGAATGCGATATCCATTGTTGGTCTCTCGTTATTGCGGTTGGCGCGGGACCCGCATGGTGAGGGCGCCGCCGTCCACAGGAATCACGGTGCCATTGATGAAACTGGCGGCCGGCGAGGCGAGGAGCAGTACGACGCCTTTGAGCTCATCGGTCCGGCCCAAACGATTCTGCGGAATGATCCCGGCAAAGCGCTTCGCCACTTCGGGGAAGCGGTCGAGCGCGCCATCGCCGATATGGGTATAGACCGGCCCCGGCGCGATGACATTGACCATGATGTTGTACTGGGCCAATTGCCGCCCCGCCATCCGCCCCAAATGCTGGATCGCCGCTTTCGACATGGAATAGGCGTACGAGGTCAGCTCCGACGCCAACCCCGCGATCGACGAAACGATGATGATGCGGCCGTATTTGTTGGTAATCATGCGCTGCGCGGCGAGCTGCACGGTGTGAACCACACCGTGCTGATTAATGGCGATGACATCGAGATATTTCTGCAGCGGCAGACGCTCGATCATGCCCTCCGGCTGGACGATGCCAAAGCCGCCGCTGATACCAGCATTGGCGACGGCGATATCAAGCTTGCCCCACTTTGCGATGGTGGCGTCGAATGCTTGCTCGAGCCCCGCGCGATCGGCGACGTCGGCAACGAGACCTTCGACGTCGCGTCCGGCCTGCCGCAGCCGCGCGACCTGGGGATCGAGCGTCTGAGCATGGCGGCTGGTGAGCATCACCCTGGCGCCGCTGTCGGCGAGAATTTCCGCGCACGCCAAGCCGATGCCGCTCGCAGCGCCGGTGACCAGTGCGACTTGACCCGTCAGGTCGAACATCTCATTGGCATCCATCGTCCGCACCCTCTAGAACAGCCGCATGTGCGAGCTTCCGCCGTCGATCACGATCACGCTGCCCGTGATGAAGCTCGACGCCGGCGACGCGAGCAGCAGCGCCAAGCCCTTCATCTCCTCGGGCTCGGCCATGCGATTGAGCGGCACCGTCCGCGCAAACCGCTCGATCGCATCCGGGTTTTCGTGAAGATAGCCGCCGCCGATATTGGTGATGAACGGTCCCGGCGCGATCGCATTGACCAGCACATTGTGCGGACCGAGCTGCCGCGCGAGCGGCGCCACCAGGTGCGCGATCGCCGCCTTCGACATGCCGTAGGAATAAGACGTGCCTTCGGCGAAAAGCCCGGCCACCGACGCCGTCAGAATGATGCGCCCGTACCGGCGCGGAATCATGTGCTGCGCCGCGAACTTCGCGGTGGCGAAGGCGCCATTCTGATTGATGGCGATGACCCGGTGATAGGCTTCGAGCGACATTGCCTCGATGCCGCCGGCAGGTGTGAAAATCCCGGCGCCGCCACCCACGCCGGCATTGGCGAAGCAGACGTCGAGCCGTCCGTATTTTTTCGCGACATCGCCGATTGCGGCTTCGAGTTGGTCAAACTGCGCGACATCGACGACGGCGCCCTCGACCGACCAGCCGAGCGCGCCCATCCGCGCCACCTCGCGGGACAGCGCCGCGGCGCTGGCGTCGAGGATGGTGACGGCGCAGCCATGCTCGGCGATCACTTCCGCCATGGCGAGTCCGATGCCGGACGCGCCGCCGGTGACGACACCGACGCGACCGGCCAGGTCGAACATTTGATTGGCTTTCACCCGGACCTCCCTTTCGCCCGCGCATCCTAGGATGCGCGGGCGAAAGCGTCGAGGGCGCGACGCCGTCGGGCTCGCGGATGAGCAGAGCCAAGGACGCGGCGCCGCGCCGCCATGCCGCGGCAACGAGCCACCGCGATCGCGGCGACCACGCAAGCGTTGCCGACAGACGCGATACCTTGGCTGTCAAATTCCTTGCGGTGCGCGCTGCGCTGAAACATCTTCGCGGCATGGCCGAAGGCGCGATCCGAGAGCCGGTGCTCTGTGTCGATCTCGACGGCACGCTGTCCAAGGGCGACAGCACCGTCCGTCAAGGCTGGCGGCTGGTGCTGACGAGGCCCTGGCTCGCGCCGGCGATTGCCTGTTGGACCCGGAAGGGACGCGCGCGCCTCAAGCATGAGCTGGCGCGGCGCGTGCCATATGACGGGGTGTCGTGGCGGTATAACCGGGCGCTGATCGCCTGGCTGCGCGAGCGGCGTGCAGATGGCAGGCGGTTGGTGCTTGCCTCGGGCTCGGACCGTCGGGTCGTCGCCGAGGTTGCTCGGCATCTCGACCTGTTCGACGAATTTCTTGCCAGTGACGGCGAGACGAACTTTGCCGGGGCGAGCAAGGCCGCCGGCCTCGCCGCGCGCTTCGGCGCCTTCGACTATGTCGGCAACAGCCGCAAAGATGTGGCGGTGTGGCGCAGGGCGCGCGACTGTTATCTCGTTGCCAATAATACCGCGCTCAGATCGTGGCTCGCTCGTCGGATCAATTTCACGCGCATTTTCCCCGGCGATTGGACGTATTGAGGTCTATCAACTCGAAACAACCGAGGCTATAAGCGGCCGATTGTTGGGGGGCAGCACGTGCTCGATCTGTTGGCGAATGCGACTGTGGCTGGGCTTCTGCTCGGCGGTTTCTATGCCGCCGTGACCGTTGGTCTATCGATCGCCTTTGGCTATCTCGACATCGTCAACATCGCTCATCCTGGGTTCATGATGCTCGGCGCCTTCGCCGCCTGGTTCGCCACTGACGCCTGGCAACTCGATCCGATACTCGCGGGCACCTTGTTCGCGCCGATTTTCTTCGTCGCCGGAGCCGCGCTTTACCGGGTCTATCATGTCAGCTTCGAGCGCCGCGGCGATATTGGCTTGCGCGGTCTGGCCTTTTTCTTTGGCGTGCTGTTTCTCGCCGAAGTCGTTCTCCTCTTGCTCTTCGGCGCCGATTATCGCGGCCTCAACCTTCCTTATCTCGAAACCATGATCACCGCCGGGCCGGTTTCGGTGCCGCTGCGCATGGTGTTGCCATTTCTGGTCTCGCTCGCACTATTCGCCGCTCTGCAATGGATGTTCGACCACACGTTCTTCGGCCGCGCGATTAAAGCGGTGTCGCAAGACCCGGTCGCGCTGCGGTTGATGGCCGCCGACCCGGTGCGGGTGAAAGAAGTCGCTTTCGGCATTGCGATTGCGACCGCGAGTATCGCGGGCGCGCTCTTGATCACCATCGCCCCGGTCGAGCCGTCAATGGGCCGCGACTATATCGGCCGCATCTTTGCGATCGTGGTGCTGGGCGGTCTCGGCAGCCTGACCGGCACGCTGCTAGCGGCATTGGCGCTCGGCGTCGCCGAAAGCCTGACCGCGACCCTCTATGGCCCTTCCTGGTCGCCGGCTGTGGCATTTGGCGCGCTGCTGATTGCGTTGGTCGTACGGCCGACCGGCCTCTTGGGGCGCTGAGTTGCGGCGCCGGGGAATATTTTTTGGCATTGGCGCCGTTGCCATGCTCATCGGCGGCTACGCCGCGACCGTCGCCATCGCCAACGACTATTATTTCTACGCCGGTTATATCGTGCTGCAATATGTCGTGCTTGCCACGGCGTGGAACATCCTGGGCGGCTACGCCGGTTACGTGAATTTCGGTTCGGCCGGATTCTACGCTGTCGGCGCCTATACCGCGGCGATTCTCTGTTTGGCTCTCGGTGCGCCGCTGCCGGTAATGATTCTGGGCGGCGGCCTTGCCGCCGGCGTGATCGGCCTCGCGGCCGGCTATCTCGCCCTGCGGATCAAAGACGTCTACTTTGCCATCGCAACGCTGGCGCTGGCGGTGGTTGTCCAAACCATCGTCGACAATTGGGACTATGTTGGCGGCACGCGCGGCATCTACGTTTTGCATCCGCACCACGCCATCGGCTTCAGCAATTATCCGCGGCTGCTGTTCTTCACGATGCTGGTGCTGGCGGTGGGCTCGGTGGTGGTGGCGCGCAGCGTTGAGCATTCGCGGTTCGGCCGCGGTCTGGCAGCGATACGCGACGATGAGCATGCCGCCGAAAGCGCCGGCGTTCCAACGCTGCGTCTCAAGCTGATGGCGGCGACACTGAGCGGCATACTCATGGGGGCGGCCGGCGCGCCCTTTCCCTACTTTGTCAGCCACCTCGAGCCGAGCTCGACCTTCAGCCTTGCCGTCGCCGTCAACGCCATCGCCATGCCGATGATCGGCGGGGCGACCAGCTGGGCGGGTCCGGTGATTGGCGCGCTGGTGCTCGGCGGCGCACAGCAAATCGCGACTGTCACGATCTCCTCGGTGCTGAACCTGTTGATCGTGGGCCTATTGCTGATCGGCTTCGTCATCTTCGCGCCCGAAGGTATTGTCGGCCTGGCACGACGGCTATTGCGATGACCGCGCCGCTGCTCCGCGTCGCAAATCTGAGCAAACGGTTTGGCGGCTTTGTCGCGCTCAACGACGTGTCGCTCGAGGTCGCCGACGGCGAACGATTGGGCGTCATCGGCCCGAACGGCGCCGGCAAATCGACGCTGGTCAATTGTGTCGCCGGTCTGTTGCGCCCGGATGCGGGGCGAGTGGTGTTCGGGGATAAAGACATTACCGCCCTCCCCGCGCATCGGCGTGCCCGGCTCGGCATCGCCCGCAGCTTTCAACTGCCGCGTCCGTTCCGCAGCATGACGCTCGAAGAGAATTTGGCGATTTCGCGCGACTATGCGGCGCGCGAAGCGACCGACGCGCGAGCGCTTTTGAGCCAGCTCGGCCTCGGCGCCAAAGTCCAATCGCTGCCTCGGGATCTCACGCAGATCGAGTTGCGCAAACTGGAATTGGCGCGGGCGCTGGCGGCGCGGCCCCGCCTGGTTATCGCCGACGAAGTGATGGCGGGGTTGTCGCACGGCGAGGTGGACGAGATGATGGGCGTGCTGCTCGCCCTTAACCAGGGCGGCATCACCATTATGATGATCGAGCACATTATGCGCGCCGTGATGCGCTTCTCGCAGCGCATTATCGTGCTCGATGCCGGGCGCAAGATCGCGGACGGCGCGCCAGTGGAGATCGTGCGCAACGAGGCGGTCGAGCGTGCCTATCTCGGCGCCTAGGCTGATCGTCGACGGGCTCAGCGCCGGTTATGGCGCGGTGCGCGCGCTCGACCAAGTATCGCTGTCGCTCGAACCGGGCGAGACGGTCGCTTTGCTCGGCACCAGCGGCAACGGCAAGAGCACGCTCATCAACACCATCATGGGACTGGTGCCGCCGCGCTCGGGAACCATATTCCTCGAAGAAAACGGCGTCCGCACGCCGTTGGCGGGCCGGCGCACCGAGTCGATCGCGGATCTGGGCCTGGCGCTGGTGCCGGAAGGCCGCCGGCTGTTCCCTAGGCTCACCGTCGAGGAAAATCTGTCGCTCGGCGCCTATCGCGGCGCGGCACGAGGGCAACGCCACGAACGGCTGGCCGAATGTTTCGATGCTTTTCCGGCGTTGAAACAGCGCCGCCGCCAGCTCGCGGGCAGCATGAGCGGCGGCGAACAGCAAATGCTGGCGTTGGCCCGCGCGCTGATGTCGGCGCCGCGCATCCTGTTGATCGACGAGCCATCGGTTGGCCTCGCACCCATCCTGGTGAGCCGTTTGATCGACACGATCGCCGCGATGAAGGCGCGTTACCGGCTCTCGGTGCTGATGGCCGAACAGAATTTTCACCAAGCGGTACGGATCGCCGACCGCGGCTATGTCCTGGTCCAAGGTCGGGTCGCGTTCGTGGGCCGCACCGCAGACGAGCTCCGGAACAGTGCGTTGGTGAAAACTTACTATCTCGGCACTTAGAATACTCTGAAGAATTTGAGCGCGACCGCGTTGGGCAGGCGCTCGCCGGTGCACACGAAGACGCTGCGGTTGAGCCAGTCGTGCGCTGGTGAGGCGCTCGAAAAGCTGGGCGTCGCACGGAAGTACACCTGCGCCGGATCGACCTTATCGCCCGCCAGAAGCTTTGCATTGATGTCGGGCGGCGCATGACGCAGGCCGCGATTGACCACCGCAATCCGCACCCCGTCCTCGGCACGAATGACATAACGGGCCTCGAGTTCGCTTGCACCGTCGGCGCGAACGATCTGCCAATCGGCACCACCGGCCAACACCTCGCCGCGCAGGCGGGGTCCGTCGACGATGCCGCCCAAGATCGGCACCATCCGCTGACGACCTCGCGGCGTCTCACCCATGTCGACGGCTGGCGCCACTTCTACCCGCGCCTCGAACACGAACTCAAGTTGCGGCGCTTGGACCAATTTTGCCTCCCCAATATGATGGCGACCAAATCTAGACGGAAAGACGGCCTAATGAAATTCATTGAGGTCAAAGGTGCGCGCGTGCCGGCCTTGGGGTTCGGGACCTGGCCCTTGAGCGGTGCCGCGTGCAGCCGCGCGGTGGCCGCAGCGATCGCGGTCGGCTACCGCCATATCGACACCGCACAGCTTTACGGCAACGAGGCCGAGGTTGGCGCCGGCATCAGCCAGTCGGGCCTGGCGCGCGATGAGCTTTGGATTACGACCAAGTTGTCGCGCGACCACCTGACCGCCAACGCGGTGGCGCGCAGCACCGAGGACAGTCTGAGAAGGCTCGGCCTCGACCAGATCGATCTGCTGTTGATCCACTGGCCGAGTCGCACGGTGCCGCTGGCCGAGACGCTCGAAGCCATGACCAGGCTGCGCCAATCCGGCAAGACGCGTTTCATCGGCGTGAGTAATTTCACCACGAAGCTGCTCGACGAGGCCGCCACCCGTGCCGATATCGTCTGCGACCAGGTCGAATATCATCCGTTTCTGACACAGCGTGCGATCCTGGGCGCCGTCAAAAGGCACGGGCTTTTCCTCACCGCCTACTCCCCGGTGGCGCGCGGTCGGGTACCCCGCGACCCGACGCTGCAGGCGATCGGCCGAAAATATGGTAAGTCGGCTGCGCAGGTGGCGCTTCGCTGGTTGCTCGATCAGGACAAGGTCGCGGCGATTCCGAAGGCCGGCAGCCTTGCCCATATGCAGGCCAATCTTGCCATTTTCGATTTTGACCTTGCGCCTGAGGATCGCGCCGCCATCGACGCGCTCGGCGGCGATCGCCGCATCGTCGACATCGCCGGCTGGTCCCCGGACTGGGACCGACCGAATTAGCCCGGATCAGTGACGGTGATGGTCGCGTTCGCCACCCGCGGCAAGACGGATTTTGCCGCGATGTTCAAGAGCATGCGCCGTCTTCGCCTTGCGATTGTCCCCGCCCTTGGCGTGCCGCGTCGCATGCCGCGCCGCGGTTTTTCGCGCGGGTTTGGTTTTGACGGCCGTCTTGGTCTTGGCGGCTGCCCTGGTTTTCGCGGCCGCCTGGTTGCCGGTTGGCGGCGGGGTCGGCGGCGTGATCTGGGCCTGGGTGATGTGGAAATAGCCGGTGGCGTGCGGCTCATGGTGCCAGATGCTCGCGGCGACGTGCGGGCCATAGCGGTTGATGCGGTTATAGGCGGCGGTATCGACTTCGATGGCGCCGTTCGACCAGTCGGCGTGCGCCCAACCCCACAGCGGCGCCACCACACCGTAGCCAACACTAAAGCCGACGCCGGTTTGGATATCGGCGCCACTGACGTCAAAGCCCGGCGGCGGCTCAATGAACATCGGCGGATAATCGGGATAGGTCCAAGCGCCAAAGACCAAGGCCGGATTGTAAACCGGGATGTAAAGCACGGCCGGATCGGCCGGCGCGATGGCGACCGCGCCGCCGGTGTCGTGCACCGTCAGGCGCGGAGAGGATTTAAGCTTGCCGTCGGCGATCGCCTCACGGCGCAACTTCTGGACCGCTGCAGCGACTCTCGCAGGGGCGGCGGCCACCATCGCGCCAAGCTCTTTCATCCAGTCCCGACGCTCTCCCATCATGCCCAGGATGACGGGGAACGGCACCAGTGCCTTGACGCTCGGATCCCACGGCCGCGGCTCCAGCGCCGCGGCCAGCGCATCACCCTTAAGCTTTTGATTGTGCGCCTCGGCAAGCCACGCACCCGCCTCCACCACTTCGTCGGGATAGGTTGCTGCCATCAATAAGGGGGTCAGGAGCGCGTCGGGATAAAGCGCCACAGGCGCGACCGTCGCCTCAATCTGGCCGACCGGCGGTACCGCTTCGGCCCGCGCCACAGCCGGTGTCACAGCAGCGATCGCGCAGAACACGATCAGGATCGTTAGCCATCGAGTCATGGTTACTCAGTCATTTGCTCTTGAGCCATGATAGCGTAGTAGTCAGGCTGCGCAAATTTGTTCTGCCCATAGACACGATCCCGGTGCGATTTTCGTTCTCGATTTCAATACAGCGTTTCGGGCGATTTCAGCATCGGTCCGGCTGTTGCCGTCCCGGACCGAACGGTTTTGGCCGGCAGAGCCGAGGGTGGAGCGACACGTCTCTCAGCCGCGATCGCTTGCGACCATGGACTTC
The DNA here is from genome assembly GCA_030041335.1 of Alphaproteobacteria bacterium. Classification (GTDB taxonomy): domain Bacteria; phylum Pseudomonadota; class Alphaproteobacteria; order ATCC43930; family CGMCC-115725; genus JAATGI01. The sequence goes on from JASHOB010000019.1 coordinate 14,648, forward strand.
AGTCGCCATCGAAACTGTCACTGGCACAAAACTCGTCGCCGATCACTGTCGCAGCCGCTCTGATCGGCCCAAAGCGCGGCATCTCTTGGTGATCAGCCAGCAATAACCGCCACGCGACGGGCGCCAAGGGCTGGCGGCCGCCGACACCCTGTGGGCGGCGGCGCTACCCACGGTCAGCGGCGGCGGCCGAGCAGCGCCGCGCAGGAGCCGGCCCCAAACGCGCTCTCAATGATTGACGCGGTGGAGCAGCGCATCGCCGAGACCGGTATCGTAGCGCAGCCCTTCCACCGTCAGCAGCGCCTCGATGGGAAAGGCGGAACGGATCAGGCCCTTGCGCTCTAACGCCACCCAGACCGCGGGATTGAACAGGCCGGTCGCGTCGCGCGCTGCCACAGCGGCGTCGCCAAGATGGAAGTGATCTCCGTGCGGTTGCGGCAAATTGGCAACCCGTACTGTGCCTGGCTCGGCGCCAGGTCGCCCGTGCTCCGGCAATTGTGCCAGCGCCTGCAGCAGCGTGAGCGTGCGCAATTGCAGCGGATTGAGGCGAAGCGGATTGGTTTTGGGCGGCACGGCGCCCGGTTCTACCCCGCGGCGCCAAGCCGCGCCAGAGGTGCGCGCGGGTGCGCTTTAGTGCGGCTGCTCGGTGTCGAGCTCGCGATGACCGAGTTTGGAAATAAGCCGCAAGATATCGCCTTGGATTTGCTTGTCCTTGATTCCGTAGAAGCCGCGGATCAACGACATTACCTCGCGCCGGTCGAAGGTTTCGCTAACCTCGCCCTCGGCCCCGGTTTGGAAATCGTGCGCGAGATTGGCAGCCACAAGACCGTCAGGGTAACCCTCGAAGAAAAAGCCCGGCGACACCGCCAGCGCCTGCGCCACGTCGTAGAGCCGGCTCGCGGAAATCCGGATGTCGCCCGATTCGTATTTTTGCACCGCCTGGAAGGAGACGCCAATCTTGCTGGCAAGCGCACCTTGGCTTAGCCCCAATTGAATGCGGCGCAGTCGCATGCGCCCACCGACATAGACATCGATCGGATGCGGTGAATCGTCTTCACGCTTTGCCATGGCCACGGCTCACACCTCGTCGCCGCTAGAGTTCGATGGGCGCTCGGGCGTCAGCGAGCAACCCTTCCCTGACAACCATTGGCGGTGGCATTAAGCTCCCGAATGTGATGTCCCGAACACGTTTTTTCTTTTTTTACAGTCGCCGGGAACGAGTGAGAGGGTAGTTTGTTTCCCCCATTTCTGAAAATGGGGCCCTGGCGACGTGACTTCGCCAATGCTAGAACCGCCATCCGCCTCCGGAGAGGAGAAATCGCGCATGCAGGGACCGGTCCGCATCAACGATCAGTTAAGCGTCGCAGGCCAAATCACGCCTGCGGAAGTGACGACGCTGGTGAACCAGGGGTTCTGGACGATCATCAACAATCGTCCCGACAATGAAGAGCCCGGCCAGCCCGCCGCTGCCACGGTTGAGGCCGAGGCCAAACGCCAAGGGCTGCAATATCTCTATCAGCCGGTGACGACCGCGACGATTTCCAAGGCGGATGTCACCGCGTTCCACAATGCCCTGCAGCGCGCGCCAAAGCCCGTACTCGCGCATTGCCGCAGTGGCACGCGCTGCTATCTGCTATGGGGCCTGTCGCAGGTCCTGTTCGACAATGCGAGCCCGCTCGCCATCGTCGCCGAGGCCAGCCATAAGGGCTACGATCTCCGGGTCCTGCCGCAGCTGGCGGAAAGGATGCAGGCGGAGCGATAGAAATAAGCGGCACTTGCCGGCGTGACATCGGCAACGCCGAGAGGCGCGAACAGCAGGTTTTCGAACCGACCTCGTCCGCCGCGGCCACTATGCCGTCGCGCTAGGCCGCCGCTTTTTTCCGCGCGGCGAGAATGCGGCGCTTTAGTTGCTTTGCCGCGATCGTGAGGTGGCGGTCTGGCGTGTCGATGAGATAGGCATCGATACCGCCATTATGCTCGATGGTGCGGATGGCGTTGACGGAAAGGCGCAACCGCACCGGCCCGCGCAACACGTCCGACAGCAGCGACACGGTCTGAAGGTTGGGCAGGAACCGCCGTTTCGTCTTGTTGTTGGCATGGCTGACCGAGTGGCCCACCAATGCGCCCTTACCCGTGATACTGCATCGCCTCGACATATTCACATCCTTCTTGGGAAGGCGGGTTTCTAAGGCAGCGACCCCGGCGGCGTCAAGTCAAGGGACGGGAGATCGGGCGACCGACGACGTTGCCCCGCCCCGGGGACATGATCAGCGACGATCGAGAGGCAATCGGCGGCAATTAGTGCCGCCGCCTTCCCGTTATGATAGCAAAGACCAAAGGGTTCAAATGCAGCGCATACAATCACGGCAAGAACCGCATAGGCGATTTCTAGGTAAAATTGCAAAAATGGCGAGGCAGTTTGTGTCCGCCCGCGCCAAGGGGCAGGATCGGACGGCGGCATGGGTGATGCTGGCGATCGCAGCGCAGACGCTGGTGGCTTGCAATGTGCTGCAAAACGTGCGGCCCGGCATCATTCGCAACACCGGGCTCGGCGACAGCTGCGCCGACTACATGCGGCTGTCGTACCCGGGTGCCAGGATCGACGTAAGGGTCCAGCATGTCGAGGTCGCCAACACCCCAAGGGGCGGTCTCGGTCTCATGATCGTCGATGTCCAGGGTGTGCGCCCCGACATTCCCGCGAGCGGCGGGTTCCTGGCCAATGAAGTCGCCGCTCGTTGCCGCTTCGAAAGTGGGATCCTGACGCAGTTCCGTTGGACGAAAGGGCCATTTCGGTGAGGGTGTGTTCGTTGCTTGGCCCGAGGAGCGCGAAGCGATCCGTCCACGCCCCGGGCCTGCCAAAGGGCGCATCGCGGGCGCTATTCCCGGGCAAAGGCATTGAGCGCCTGGCGGGCCGCGGCCGCGGGCGTCAGTTTTCCGGCAGCGACCTTGACCTCAAGGCCACGCAAAGCGCGCGCCGCGCCTTTGTCGGCGTGAAACCGCTCGATCAACCCGTCGCCGATCTCCCGCCACAACGCCGCCTGCGCCTGGCCCGCGCGCCGCGCCACGAAACCGCCATTGGCGCGGGCTCTATCGAGGCGCTGCAGCGCGATTGTCCAGACCCGATCCAGTCCCTTGCCCGTAAGCGCAGAGACCGACACTGCCTCGACCCAATCGCCGCCCTCGCCCGGTGAAAAGAGCCGGAGCGCATGGCGATAATCTGCGACCGCACGACGCGCCGCCGGCGCCAGATCGCCATCGTCCTTGGTGACGACGACCAAATCGGCCAGCTCGACGATGCCCCTCTTGATGCCTTGCAGTTCGTCGCCACCGCCCGGCGCGATCAATAACAGGAACAGATCGACCATGTCGGCGACCGTGGTCTCGGACTGGCCGACGCCGACCGTTTCGACGATGACAATGTCGAAGCCGGCAGCCTCCGCAACCAGTATTGCTTCGCCGGTGCGGCGTGCGACGCCGCCAAGAGTGCCGCCGGCGGGCGACGGTCGAATAAACGCGGCGGCGGCTTGCGCCAGTTTCGGCATGCGCGTCTTGTCGCCGAGGATCGAGCCACCGGCCTGCTTCGACGAGGGGTCGACCGCCAGCACGGCGACGCGGTGTCCGGCTGCGATCAGCATCAGCCCGAACGCCTCGATAAAAGTCGATTTGCCGACGCCCGGCGCTCCGGAAATGCCAAGGCGTGTGGCGCCGCCGGCACCGGGCAGCAGCCGCGCCAACAGGCATTCCGCGGCATCGCGATCATCGGCACGGGTCGACTCCACCAAAGTGATGGCGCGGGCGAGCGCGGTGCGCTCGCCACGCAACACCGCGTCGGCCAGCACTAAGGGATCAACACGACGCGGTGGCATGGGCTCGATATCACCTTGAAGCGGCTCGTCGCGCGACAGCGGCAGTGATGTTCCGGAGCGCTTGCCGCCGCCGACCATGGCGCCGCAAAAAAGCCGGCGCAGCGACACCGCTGGCCGATAGCAAACGCGCCGCCGAAACGCGAGCCCGGAACATTTTCCGCCCCTCTCTCAGTTTCCGAAGAGGCTTTTCAATGCGCCGCCGATACCCTGCCCCACTTTGCCGACGCCGTTGGCGGCGCCGCCAATGACTTTGACCGGGGCGGTGACGATGCCCTTGGCAATGCCGGCGACGTCCGGCTGGAAGCTGAGATGATCCCAACGGCCGCTGACGATTACCGGCACGGTGACAATTCCCGCCATGATCTTCGGTTCGACGTGGTAGTTGAGCGTGCGCTGCGGCAGATTAACCGTGCCGGTTCCGTGTGCCTCGACCGCGCCGATGGTGGCTACGAGATTGCTGCTGCTCATGATGCCGTTGCGAATCGTGTTGCTGGCGCTGGCACGGTCGATTGCCGTGGCGCCTCTGCCGGTTGCAAACGCGGCGGCGGTGTTCATCAGCATCCCGGCGAGATCGATGCCGCCAAGGGAGCCATGCGCGAGGCGAAACGATGACGCGCCGGACAGGGTCGAGACCAAATCCCGTTGGCTGTTGCCGTGCGCCGTGCCCGACAGCGTGAAGCTTGCCGAACCGCTAATCGAACTGCCGCCGCCGGCATCGCGGAGCAACGGACCGATATCGACGGCGGAGATCGAACCGTCGACCGTCATCGCCGCGATGTCCCTGGAGCAATCGAGACCGATGGTGCCCTTGGCGCTGCCGCGATAGAGCGCCACGTTGCCGATACTGAGCCTTAGCTTGCCGTCGTCGAGATTGAGCTTGGCGGCCGCCGCGCCCATTTGCAGCTGGCGATATCTGACGCTCGATGCATCGATGGTGAGTTCGGCGTCGAACTGGCGCAGCAGGCGCGGATCGAGGGTCGCGGTGCTCCATCCTGGCGTCGACGGACCGAGATAGGGATTGAAATCCAACCTGTCGATCCGCAGCGTGCCGGCGATCCTGGGTTTGTTGCCCGCGCTGAGCGTGACGGTGCCCGTGGCGCGGGTTGTGTCGAGCGAAAAAGTCGCATTGGAGAATTCGGCCGAGCCGGCCACCGCACGAACGGCACCGCTGACCGCAAGCGCGCCGAAGCCGCGCTTCGGCAGGTCGATATCGAGGGCTGACCATGTCGCCAGATCGCGCACCGACGGTACGGCGAGATCGGCGTTGCCGTCGAGCACCAGAGCGCCAAGCCCGCCAGTCTCCCCGCTGGCGACCTCGCCAGCGAATTTGACGGTGAGCGGTGCCGATTGCAATGCCGCGACGACATGGCTTTTGCCCGCGGGACGCAACAGCGCGCCGCCGTGGTCGAGCGTCATCGAGAATCTAATCTTTTGCCCCCGCCACATCGCGTCGCCCTCTGCGGCGAGAGACACACCGAGGTGCGGTGCCGAGAGCGTCGCTGCGATTCGTTGCAGCTCGTAGCGCCGATCGTTGCGGCGATCGACAACGACAATATCGCCATCCGCGATCGCGACATACTCGGCGCCGAGGCGCGACAACGCCGCGAGCGCGGCCATCGCCGGGGGCGGGGCGGTCACCGCCGCTGGCGCCGCCGCCCGATCGGCAGCAGCGGATTCGCCCGACCGCCGGTTGGGCGGGCTCGGCGCCGCGAGTTCGAAAACAATTGCCGGCGCCACCAGCGCCAGCCGCTCGATTTCAATCCGCCGCGACAAGAGCGGCAGCAATTTGACCGCGATATCAAGCTCTTTGATCCTTACCGTTGCCGAGGATTGCGCCCATGGGCTCCCGGTAATCGTCACGTCGCTCGCCGCGAGCTTGAACGTGGGAAAAAATTGCAACGAGAGCGGGCCTTTGACCGTCAATTTGTGGCCGGTGGCGTCGCCTAGTTGCCTTAGAACCTGCGCCTTGATGACGTCTGCCGGCAAGAGAAGCGACACCAGGGCGATCGCCACAATCGGCACCGCGACAATGACGGCCACAATGCTTGCCAGGCGTTTCATCACGAGCCTTCCCGGTTGCCGGCTTGCGTCATTGTAACGCATGGAGTGTGCGGCATGCGAGGCAGGCCGGGAATTGCCATGCCGCCACGCCCGTTGAATGGACAGATCGACGTTTTCCGCGCAAGATAACGGCGGTGTGGAAAGGAACGCGTAATGGCCGAAGAAGAGATCGATTGGGAAATTCCGGAAGCGGCGCAACCGAAGCCAAGCGAATTCGCGTTCGATCTGGACCATGCGCTAAGCTCAGTCGTCGGCATCCAAGCGACCATCCCGGACGACGCGTTCACCGCACAGACGCTCGGTACCCAGCGCAGCGGCAGCGGCGTCATCATCCGCGACAGCGGTCTCATCGTGACCATCGGCTACCTCATTACCGAGGCCGAGACGGTTTGGATCACGACCGCCGACGGCCGCGCGACGCCGGGCACGGTCGCCGCCTACGATCAAGAAACCGGCTTCGGCTTGATCCAGGCACTGGGCCGGCTTGGCACGCCGGCCATCGCCATCGGGCAATCCTCAGCCCTTGAGAACGGTGCGCCGCTGGTGGTGGCCGCCGGCGCTCGACGCCATTCCGTGAGCGCGCATTTGATCGCGCGCCAAGAATTTCCAGGCAGTTGGGAATATCTTCTCGACGAGGCCCTGTTCACGGCGCCCTTGCATCCGTTCTGGGGCGGCGCCGCGGCGATCGATCATGCCGGCAAGCTGGTCGGCGTCGGCTCGCTTCATGTCCAGCAATCAGTGCCCGGCGGCTCGCCGCGCGACATCAACATGATCGTGCCGATCGATCTCCTGACCCCGATCCTCGACGAGCTGTTGACGTACGGCCGGCCCAATCATCCACCACGGCCGTGGATCGGCGCCTATAGCGGCGAGACCGAAGGACGGGTCGTCATCGCCGGTGTGTTGCCGCAGGGCCCGGCAATGCAAGCCGGGGTGCGTGTCGGCGATATCGTCTGGGCGGTACGCGACGAAGCAATCAGCAGTCTTGCCGATTTTTATCGCAAATTGTGGAAGTCGGGCAGCGCCGGTACGGAAATCCCGATCGAGCTGGTTCGCGACGGGCGCACGGTCTGGGTTCGCGTGAAGTCACGCGACCGTGGTTCCATGTTGAAGAAGAAATCGCTGCAGTAGAATTTTATCCCCTCATCCGCGGCGCTCGTCCGCGCGATCGGCGCCAAAGATCGGCACCGATGCGGATGCCCCCGATCCCGCTGGACGCATAAAGCTTTGCTGCCGTTCGCGCCTGCTCATGCCGGGACTGCAATAGAGCTATCCCGCGTTATTCCCGCTGTTGTGGCAATTATGCCATAGGCTTGGCAAGCGAATTGCAAAATTCGCGGCAAGCGGCGGCCACTGCGGCTTCTCCCGGTGACTGTCGAGGTGCTGCCCATGCTTTACGCATGAGCGCGCAATTCGCGTTTTCTTATGTGGGGAGTTTTCATATGCCTCATGTCTTCGCACGGTCGCTGCTGTTTTTGGTCGGCGCGGCCATGGCGGCCTATGCCGTCGGCGTGTTGCCGGCACGTGCTCAAACCAATCCGCCAGCCGCCACCGCGGCGCCCGCACCAGCGACGGCGCCTGCACCAGCGACGGCCCCCGCACCAGGGGCGGCGCCGGCTCCAGCGGCAGCGCCCGCCGCACCGAAATCATGGTGGGATGCCGTCAACCTTTCCGGCTATTTGCAAGCCGGCATCACCGGCAATCCCGACGGGCCCTCGAGCGGCCTCAATTTCGGCAGGCTGTTCGACGACAAATCGAACCAGGTCCTGTACAACCAAGGCTCGCTGATCTTTGAGCGTCCGGTCGATACGTCCGACGGGTTTGATTGGGGCTTCCGCTTCTGGGGCATGCAGGGCACCGATGCGCGTTACACACATTTCCTTGGCGAGGCCGATCGCTGGACGACGTCGCGCGTCCAATATGACGTGGTGGAGGCCGACGTCACTTTTCACCTGCCCGTGGTGACAGCGGGCGGCGCCGAGCTCAAGATCGGGCAGTTCCCGACGCTGCTCGGCGCGGAAACCATCGACCCGCGCACCAATTATTTTTATTCGCACTCTTACATTTTCAATTTCGGCCTGCCATTGAAGGATACCGGCGCAATGCTGGTGACCCATGTCAGCCCGTTGATCGACATCTACACCGGCGTGATCACCGGCGTGAACACCTCGATCGGTTATCCGGGCGGCGACAATAATGGTGCGATCGCGTTCGAAGGCGGCATCGGTTTCAACATTTCCGATGCGCTGACGGTTCTCGCCAGCACCAATATTGGCCCCGAGGATTCCTGTGGCGTGCCGGGTGCGCTCTATAGCTGCAACAGCACCGAGCGCGTATACGGCGACTTGGTCGCGACGTGGAAGATCAACCCGAAGCTGACCGCCATCGGCGAGCTCAATATCGTCCGTGACGGCGGGCCGTTCCTCAGCCCGGCCGGGCGTCCCTATTCGCCGACCGCGGGCGGCGCCGCCGGCTATTTGATCTATCAATGGACCGATCAGATTTCGTTCGCGGGCCGCGCCGAAATCTTCCGCGACGCCAACGGCTTCTTCGTCTTGGCCTACCCCGGCAGCAATCTCGATTTCATCAATTGCGAATCGGGCCTCAATGTCTGCAGGACTTTCGGCCCGGGCGTGCCCTCGACCTATAGCGAGTTCACCATCGGCCTCAATTACAAACCGCCGATAACGGGACCCTTCAAAGGCTTCGTGATCCGGCCGGAGTTCCGCTTCGACGGACAGCTGTCCGGCCCTGCCGCCTTTAACATGAACAAGGAAGGTATCGGCAGCAAGAGCACGCAAGAGACGCTGGCGGTGGACTTCATCCTGCCGTTCTAACCGCACGCACGCGCGGACTCCCCGGCGTCAGATTCTAGCCGGGGAGTACCGCCGCCGCATCGGCCGCAGCACCGGCATCGGTCACACCGCCGCCAGCGCCGCGACAATCGGCGCAAATTCGATCCGGCCCCGGCGCAGATCGTGGCCCGCCCCGGCAATCGGGATCAGCCAGGTCGGTGCCGGTATGGTGGCGATGGCCTCTTGCAATTCGCCAAGCGCGCCGAATGGATCGGCATCGCCATGCACAAAGATCGCCGACCTCGCCAGGTTGGGGAAGTGCGCGGTTCGCATCTGGTCGGGTCTGGCCGGCGGATGGAGCGGATAGGACAGCAGCAACAGGCCGGCGGCGATCGCGGGCGCCTCGGCCGCCAGGATCGAGGCCTGCCGCCCGCCATAGGAATGGCCGCCGAGATAAACCGGTCCCGCAACCAGGCGACGCAAATGGCCGACGGCAGCGCCGAGGCTGGCGCGGTCGGCAGCCGCGGTCATGCGCTGGGGCGGACCCGTCGCACGTCTGCGGCGAAAGGCCAAATCGCAGCGCAAGACCGTGACGCCGGCCGCGGCGAAGGCGGCCGCCGTCGCACTCAACAGCGGCGCGCGGCAGTTGCCGCCGGCGCCGTGGGTGAGCACCAGTCCCCGCCCGTCGGCGCGCCCGGGGCGATGGAGAAAGCCGCTCACCTCGCTCTCGGCAACGGCCGCTATCCTGGTCTCATCCCGATCCATGGCGGTGCCATCCTACGCCGGGCGGCCGGGAACCGCGATTGCGCCTCGGGCCAACGCACCCTATGTTCCGCGCAACGCCCCCATGACCGATCTTAAGCACATTCGCAATTTCGCGATTATCGCGCATATCGACCACGGCAAATCGACCCTGGCCGACCGACTGATTCAATTTTGTGGCGGGCTGAGCGAGCGCGAAATGAAAGAACAAGTGCTCGACAGCATGGATATCGAGCGCGAGCGCGGCATCACCATCAAGGCCCAGACCGTGCGTCTCAGTTATCCGGCTAAAGACGGCGACAGCTACGAACTCAACCTCATGGACACGCCGGGCCATGTCGACTTTGCCTACGAGGTCAGCCGTTCGCTCGCGGCTTGCGAAGGTTCGCTGCTCGTCGTCGACGCCAGCCAGGGTGTCGAGGCCCAGACCCTCGCCAACGTCTATCAAGCGATCGAGGCGGGGCACGAGATCGTGCCGGTCTTGAACAAGATCGACCTGCCCGCCGCCGAGCCACAGCGCGTCAAGGAGCAAATCGAGGATGTGATCGGGCTCGACGCCTCGGACGCGATCGAAATCTCGGCCAAGACCGGGCACAATATCGAGGCGGTACTCGAGGCACTGGTGACGCGCCTGCCGCCGCCCAAGGGGGACGAAGCGGCGCCGCTTAAGGCTTTGCTGGTCGATAGCTGGTACGACGCTTATCTCGGCGTGGTGATTTTGGTGCGGGTGCGCGATGGGGTGCTCCGCCCCGGCCAAAAGATCCGCTTGATGGCGACCGGCGCCAGCCACCAGGTGGAACGGGTCGGCGTCTTTACCCCGAAACAACAAATGCAAAGCGGGCTGCAGCCGGGTGAAATCGGCTTCATCACCGCCGGTATCAAAACCGTCGCCGATTGCAAAGTCGGGGACACGATCACCGAGGAACGACGCCCCGCCGCCGAGCCCTTGCCAGGATTCAAACCGCTGCAACCCGTCGTGTTCTGCGGTCTCTTTCCGACGGATGCGGCACAATACGAACATTTGCGCGATTCGCTGGCCAAGCTGCGCCTCAACGACGCCAGCTTCGATTATGAACCGGAGACTTCGGCGGCGCTGGGCTTTGGCTTCCGCTGCGGATTCCTCGGTCTGCTCCATCTCGAGATTGTCCAGGAGCGGCTCGAGCGCGAGTTCGACCTTGACCTGATCTCAACGGCGCCGAGCGTCGTCTACCGGGTGCATCTCACCAATGGCCAGGTGATGAATCTGCACAACCCCGTCGACATGCCGGACCCCGTGCGCATCGACCATATCGAGGAGCCGTGGATCAAGGCCACCATCCTGGTACCCGACGCGCATCTCGGCGACATCCTCAAACTGTGCGAGGAGCGCCGCGGTGTGCAGCAGGACCTGACCTATGTCGGTAACCGTGCCATGGTGATCTATCGGCTGCCGCTGAACGAGGTGGTATTCGATTTTTACGATCGGCTCAAATCGGTAAGTCGGGGTTACGCCAGTTTCGACTACCAGCTCGACGGCTACAGCGAAGGCGATCTCGTGCTGCTCAACATCCTCGTCAACGGCGAACCCGTCGATGCGCTGGCCATCATCGTTCACCGCCATGCGGCCGAGAAGCGCGGACGTGCACTCTGCGAACGCCTCAAAGATTTGATTCCTCGCCAATTGTTCCAGGTCGCGATCCAGGCGGCCATCGGCGGCAAGATCATCGCCCGCGAAACGGTGAAGGCGCTACGCAAGGATGTGCTGGCGAAATGTTATGGCGGCGACGTTACGCGCAAGCGGAAGCTCCTGGAAAAGCAGAAGGAGGGCAAGAAAAGGATGCGCCAATTCGGCCAGGTCGAAATCCCGCAATCGGCTTTCCTCGCGGCGCTCAAGATGGGCGATGAATAGCGCATGAGGGCGGCGATCGACCGTTGATCTCGATCGCGGCGGCGCCCTAAACTCGATCCCGGGAGCGCATGATGATCATTGCACGGGCAATCGGTTTGTTGCTGTTGCTGATAGCCACGGTCGCGTTCGTGCGTGATCTGCTTAACTGGTACGATAGCGGCGCCCTGGCGTTGCTCTCGGGTGACCAGCTATGGCTGAGCCTGAGCCCCGCGGGCTATCAATCCGCGCAGAACTGGGCGGACGACCATCTCCCGCTGTTCTCGAAACCGGTCATGGCGACCATTCTGGCGCTGCCCGTCTTCCTCTCCGCCGGCGTGCTCGGCGTGTTCCTGCTGGTGGTGTCGCGCAGCAAGCACAAATCTCGCCGCTCGGGCAGGAATTGGCGGGGGGCGTACAGCTAGCGGAACAGGGCGCTTCGCGCCGCCTGCGCCCGACATCGCCCCGGCACTTTGCCGCGGCCGGACGCACGGGAGCGTTCTGGCCGGGATGCCGTCCGTTTCATCCGCCCTTTCGGCCGCGCGCCGCTTCCGCGTCAGCATCACGGCACGATACGCCGCCCGAGAGCCGCGCAACCGGACGCGATGCTGGTGCCGGCGCCACCATGCCCGCGGTCGCCAGGCCCGGCACGACCGCCGCTAGCGCCGCCTTGCGGCCTTCTTCGCCGGCTTCGCTTTGGCCTTCACCTTGGGTTTTGCCTTGGGTTTTGCCTTGGGTTTTGCCTTGGCCTTGGGCGCCGCCTTGCGCGCCGGTCTTGCCCGCGCCGGGGCCGGCTGAGCATGACGCTGGCTTAGCCCAAAGCGGTTGCCGAGCGGATCGGTGAATTGTGCCAAAATGGTTTCCGCGCCCGGGGCGCCGCCGATATTGGTCTTGGGCATCGCCACCGTGCCGCCCGCTTCGACCGCCTTCGCCAGGGCGGCGTCGACATCGTCGACCTCGACATAGAAGGTGACGTGACTCGAGCCAAAGGCGCCGGGCGCGCCGATGCCGCCCTGAATGCCATAATCCCGGGCACCGGTATTGACCATGCCGTAATTCATTGGATTGCTGGTATCGATCGCCCAATCGAACACTTCGGCAAAAAATCTCTGCAGTCGCTCCGCCTCGGGCGAGATAATCTCAAAATGGACCACGCGGTTTGGCATCGGTTCGTCCTCCATCGTTCGCCGCGATTGCCAACGACCATAGTATACGTCAGGCTTGCATAAGGCCGCTCGCGATTTCTCAGCATCATGGTACTTTCCCTGCTTCCACGGCCATCACCCAATCATGACGGACGGCGGTTTGGTCCGCCGGACATGCTGATACTGCATTACACCGGCATGCCAAGCGCCGCAGCGGCGCTCGACCGGCTGTGCGATCCGGCGGCACGGGTCAGTGCCCATTATGTGGTCGAGGAAGACGGCAAGATTTGGCAATTGGTGCCGGAAGAGCGCCGCGCCTGGCATGCGGGCGAGTCCGGATGGTTGGACCGGCGCGACATCAACGCCCATTCGATCGGCGTCGAGATCGTCAACCCCGGACATGAGTTTGGCTACCGGGCGTTCCCCGCCGAACAGATCCGCGCCGTCGCGGAATTATGTCGTGACATCGTGACGCGCTGGCGCGTTCCCCCGCGTTTCGTGCTCGGCCACGCCGACGTGGCGCCGCATCGCAAACAGGATCCTGGCGAGCACTTTCCCTGGGAGCGTCTCGCGCGGGCCGGGGTCGGCCTCTGGCCCGATTTTTCCATGCTGCCGCAAACCGCGCCCGAGAGCGCCGCCGCGATTCAGGTCGCCCTCGCCGCGTTCGGCTACGACCTCGCGGTCACCGGGACGCTGGACCAGCGCACGGTGCAGGTGCTGATCGCTTTTCAGCGCCACTTCCGGCCGCAAAATTGCGACGGTGTCGCCGATGAAGAAACGCGCCAGCGCATCGCTTTGGTCGCGGCCGCGGTTTGACATCGAGGCGGCGCTGATCTTTATATGTCGGCGCCAGATGGCCGGATGGCCGCGCTTCGCAGGGATGAGCGGGGTGAGGAAAGTCCGGGCTCCACGGAGACACGGTGCCGGCTAACGGCCGGCGGGGGCGACCCCAGGGACAGTGCCACAGAAACACACCGCCCAACGCCGCTTTCGGGCGGCGCGGCAAGGGTGAAATGGTGCGGTAAGAGCGCACCGCGCCGCCGGCAACGGCGACGGCAGGGTAAACCCCACCGGGAGCAAGACCAAGTAGGGATGGCCGGCCTGCCGCGAGGCGAGGCCGGATGCGTTTCCGCATCGCCATCCGGGTCGGTCGCGCGAGACGCTTGGCAACAAGCGCCCCAGAGGAATGGCCATCCCCCGCCACTCGGCGGGGACAGAACCCGGCTTACAGGCCATCTGGCGATTTCTCCATTAATTCACGATTTGTTCTTTCAATCGATGATCAATTACCTGGGTTTCTCGGACAAGTTAACCGTATTACATTGAATCAGTTTGACGACCCATTAAATCCCATGATATCCCAGACAGTCACAATCGCCGAGGCGCCGCGAGGCGGTGAACATGCCGGCGCGGCAGCGACGGGTTGCGACGGGCGAGCCGGTGCAGGGTCAGGTGCCGAGAGCGAGCGGTGGCACTATTCGTATCAACCTTCACCAATAAAATCGACCGCAAGGGACGCGTGTCGGTGCCGGCACCATTTCGCCAAATATTGGCAGGAAAGGGCTCCGAGACCGTGGTGCTGTACCCTCATCCGAAGCATCCCGCAATCGAAGGCAGCGGCATGGACTGGCTCGAGGATTATGCCGCACGGGTCGCACAACTGCCGGAATACGACGAAGACCGCGATGCGCTTCAGTGGCTTTTCAGCCAGGTCAGCCAATTCGTGCCTGACAATGAAGGCCGCATCATTCTGCCGGAGAACTTGATCGAGCGCGCCGGCCTCGGCGAAAACGCCGTCTTTGTCGGCGCCGGGGCGAAGTTCGAAATCTGGGAGCCCGGCCGCTACGCCGATCAGTTGAGCCAGCAGCAGGCGCGCATGCGGGAGCGGAACCTGACCGTCCCGCCACTGGCGCGCCGCCCGGGGCTGTTGTCATGACCGGCCACGAAACCGTCCTTTTGGCCGCCACGGTGACGCTGTTGGCGCCACGCGACGGCGCCACCTATCTCGACGGCACGTTCGGCGGCGGCGGCTTGACCGCGGCGCTCTTGGCCGCCGCCTCGTGTCGTGTCGTCGGTGTTGACCGTGATCCGCAAGCGATCGCCGCGGGTGCCGACCTGGCGCGACGCTACCCTCAACGCCTGATCCTGGTCAGAGATCGCTTCAGCGCGATGCAACAGCTATTGGCGGGGCATGGTATCGGCGCCGTCGACGGCATCGCCTTCGATCTCGGCGTCTCCTCGATGCAGATCGACCAGGCGGAGCGGGGGTTTTCGTTCCGCTTCGACGGTCCCTTGGATATGCGGATGGAAGGCGACGGGACGAGCGCCGAAGAACTGGTGAACACGCTGCCCGAGCGCCGCCTGGCCGAGCTCATTCAACGCTATGGCGAAGAGCGGCATGCGCGCCGGGTCGCGCGCGCCATCGTCGCCGCGCGCCCGCTTCGCCGCACCGCGGAGTTGGCGGCCATCGTGCGGAAAACCGTTCCTTACCATGGCTCGGGGCTCGACCCTGCCACCCGCACCTTCCAGGCGCTGCGCATGGAAGTGAACGACGAACTCGGCGAACTGGAGCGGGGGCTGGCAGCGGCCGAGCGATTGTTGGTGCCCGGGGGCCGCCTCGTGGTGATCGCGTTTCATTCGCTCGAAGACCGTTGCGTCAAGAATTTTCTCGGTGCGCGCAGCCTGCCTCTCGCTGTGTCGCGCCATCGTCCCGCCGTGCCGCAGCCGCTGCCGAGCTTTCGCCTCCTCACTCGGCGCCCGCTGCGGCCCGGCGCGGACGAGATCGCGCGCAATCCGCGCGCGCGCTCGGCCCGATTGCGTGCCGCCGAGCGCACGGCGGCGCCGGTCTGGGGAAACGCCGCATGATCCGCGTCAGCACATTGATCTGGGTGCTGCTGGTGGCGCTGAGCGGCTACGCCATGTTCCAGGTCAAGAGCGAGGTCGGGCGACTCGATCAGCGGCTCGCCACGGTCAATCGAATGATCGCCGATGACCGCGAGGAAATACGCACCCTCAACGTCGAATGGGCGACGTTGACCCAGCCGGATCGGCTCGACGCCCTGAGCCAGCACGTGCTGCAGCTCGAACCGATCCGTACCTACGTCCTCGGCTCGCTCGATCAGCCGCCGTTGCGCGATGATGTCGCGGGCCCCCATCCCAGCACCCCGCCCGCGGCGCCGGGGAGCTCGGAGCTCGCCGAAGTCCCGCTCAAGGCAAGGCAATGACCGAGACCAGCAAGGCCGACGACAATCCGTGCCGGCCCCGGCACTTCAAGCCGCTGCTGTGCGCCCCGGCGCCCATGAGCGGGCCGGGCCGCACCGCGCTCGAGATCTGCCACACCAGGCTGCTGGTGACGGGCGCGCTATTCATCGTCGCTTTTTTGACGATTGGTGCGCAGCTTATCGACGTGATGGAGCTGAGATCGCCGGACAAGGCCACCGCGCGCAACCATGCTGGCGAGCATGCGCTGCCGGGTCGCGCCGACATCGTCGACCGCCATGGCGTGCTGTTGGCGACGACGCTGGTGATGCCTTCGCTCTATGCCAATCCTAAACAGATCCTCGACAAGGAAAGGGTCGCCGCCGAGCTCGCGCAAATTTTTCCGGAACTCTCCGCCGCCAAGCTGGCCGAGAGTTTCAACCGGCCCAATCTCAGCTTCGTCTGGATCAAGCATGATCTGACTCCGCGTCAGCAGATGGCGGTCAACGCGCTGGGCGAACACGCGCTGCAATTCCTCAATGAGGATCGCCGCGTCTACCCCAAGGGCAATCTCTTCGCCCACGTGGTCGGCTTCGTCGACAGCGACGGCAAAGGCATGGCCGGCATCGAAGCCGGTCTCGACAAGCGGCTCAAGACCGATCCGACGCCCGTGCGGCTTTCGGCCGACGCGCGCGTTCAATTCATTTTGCGCAACGAAATTCTGCATCAAATGACGGCCTTCGGCGCCAAACGCGGGTTCGGTCTCGTCATGAATGTGCGCAGCGGTGAAGTCCTCGCCCTGGCCTCGCTGCCCGATTTCGACCCGAACGACCTCACGGCAGCGAGCACCGATCAGCTTTACAATCATGCCACTTTCGGCGTCTATGAAATGGGCTCGGTGTTCAAGATCTTTAACACGGCGATGCTGCTGTCGAGTGGCCTCGCAAACCTGAGCACCAAGTTCGACGCCACCAACCCGATCAAGATTGGCCGCTTCACCATTCACGACGATCACCCGCAGCGGCGCTGGCTGTCGGTGGCGGAAGTATTTCAGTATTCGTCCAATATCGGCTCGGCCAAAGAAGCGGTGACGGCCGGCGTGCCCCGTCAGGAGGATTTTCTCGGCAAGCTCGGGCTCTTGAATACGCCGCATTTCGAGCTCCCCGAAGTGGCGGCGCCGCACATTCCCTCGCCGTGGCACGAGATCAACCTGATGACCGTCGCGTTCGGGCACGGCATCTCAGTCTCGCTGCTGCAGATGGCGACGGCGGTCAGCGCCGTGGTCAATGGCGGACTGCTTTATCGCCCGACCCTGATCGCGAGAGCGAGCGAGCCGCAGGGCGAGCGCGTGCTCACCCCCGCGATCTCGGACGAGATGCGGCGGCTGTTGCGGCTGGTGGTCACCAGCGGCACCGGCAAGTTCGCGGCCGCGCCCGGTTACCTCGTCGGCGGCAAGACCGGCACCGCCGAAGAGGTGCAAAATAAGGGCTATGCGCGCAAGCAGCTGCTCTCTTCGTTCGTCGGCGTATTCCCGATCAACGATCCGAAATACGTCATCATTATCAGCATCGACCAGCCGCATGGCACGCACGCTTCCTATGGCTACGCCACCGCGGGCTGGGTGGCGGCGCCGGGCGTCAGCCGTATCATCGAGCGCATGGCGCCGCTGGTGGGCATTCATCCGATCGACGAAGATGCGCCCGATATCCGTCGTGCCTTGATGATCGAAACTCCCGTCCCCGAGGGACGAAAACTTGCGGCTGAGTGAGCTGATGAAGGGGCAAGACAGCACCGCGACGATTGCGCCGCCGGGCGACCCTGAGATTCGTGGTCTGAGCTTGGATTCACGGCGCGTCGAGCCAGGCTTTCTGTTTGCTGCCGTGCCCGGCACCCGCACCGATGGCCGTCGCTTCATCGCCGACGCGGTGGCAAAGGGCGCGGTTGCCGTCCTGACCGCCGACCCCGAAAGCTGCCAAGCCCTGACCCGGCGCGAGCCGCCCGTCACCATCGTCGGCGACGCCAATCCGCGCCGCCGCATCGCGTGCATCGCGGCCCGCTTTTATCGCCCCCAGCCGGAAACGGTCGCGGCCGTCACCGGCACCAACGGCAAGACCTCGGTCGCCGTCTTTACCCGCCAGCTCTGGCAAGGGCTCGGCCGGCCGGCGGCGAGTCTGGGCACGATCGGCATTGTCGCCCCGGGTTTCTCCCGCCCCGGTTCGCTCACCACCCCCGACCCGGTGACGCTCCATTCCGAGCTCAACGCCCTGGCGCAGAGCGGCATCGACCATGTCGCCATCGAAGCCTCGAGCCACGGGCTTGATCAGTTTCGGCTCGACGGGCTGCGACCAAAGGCCGCTGCATTCACCAACCTGTCGCGCGATCATCTCGACTATCACCGCGACATGGCAGACTATCGTGCGGCCAAGACGCGACTTTTCACCGATCTCTTGCCGAGGGACGGCGCGGCGGTCCTCAATCTCGACGACGAGACCGCGAGCGGGTTGGCGCCGCAGTGCGCGCGGCGCGGCCAGCGGGTGATCGGCTTCGGCCGCAACCAGCGCGCCGACCTGCGCCTCATTGCGGCACGGCCGAATGTTATGGGTCAGGAATTGTCGCTTGCCGTTTTCGGTCAAACGCACGACGTCGCTTTGCCGCTCATCGGCGAGTTTCAGGCGATGAACGTGCTGGCGGCATTGGGTCTCGTGCTCGCCACCGGAGCCGAGCTCGGACCGACGCTTGCGCTCTTCCCATCGCTCGCGGGCGCACCGGGCAGGATGGAACGGGTCGGCACGCATCCCTCGGGCGCGCCCGTTCTGGTTGACTACGCCCATACTCCCGATGCGCTCGGAAACGCGCTCAGCGCGCTGCGCGGCCATGTCACGGGCCGCATCGTCGCGGTGTTCGGTGCCGGCGGCGATCGCGACGCCGGCAAACGCCCGCAAATGGGTGCCGTTGCCAGGCGCCTGGCCGACATCGTCATCGTCACCGACGACAATCCGCGCAGCGAGAACGCGGCCCAGATCCGCCGCGCGATTCTCGAGACCTGCCCGGGCGGCATCGAAATCGGCGACCGTGCCGAGGCGGTGCGGCGCGGCCTGGCGATGCTCCGGGCCGGCGATGCCCTGTTGGTGGCCGGCAAAGGACACGAGACGGGGCAGATCATCGGCGCCAGGACGCTGCCGTTCTCCGACAGCGCGGTCGTGCGCGCCGCACTCGGCACATTGGGAAGCGCGGCATGACGCTTCTCTGGACCTCTGCCGAAGCCGAAAGCGCGACGCGCGGATACAGCACACGACCGTGGCAGGCATCGGGTGTGTCGATCGACAGCCGCAGCATCGAGCGCGGCGACCTCTTCGTCGCCCTGGCCGGTCCGCGTTTTGATGGTCACGATTTCTTGGCCGACGCAATCGCTCATGGAGCTAGCGCGGCCATGGTGCATCGCCGCCCTCCCGGTAGTGACAATGAGCTGCCTCTCCTCATTGTCGATGACACCATGGCCGCGCTGGGCGATCTGGGCGCCGCGGCGCGAAAACGCAGCGGCGCCCAGATCGTAGCCATCACCGGGAGTGTCGGAAAGACCGGCACCAAGGATGCGTTGCGTCAAGCCCTCGAGCCGCTCGGTGCGACCCATGCTTCGGCCGGCAGCCTGAACAATCACTGGGGCGTGCCGCTATCCTTGGCGCGCCTGCCGAAAGACGCGCGTTTTGGCGTGTTTGAGCTCGGCATGAACCATGCCGGCGAGATCGCGGCCCTGTCGCGCCTGGTGCGGCCGGAGGTGGCCCTCGTCACCACCATCGAGCCGGTGCATCTCGGTTTTTTTCCTTCGGTCGCAGCGATCGCCGATGCCAAAGCGGAGATATTCTTCGGCATGGAGCCGCACGGCATCGCCGTATTGAACCGCGACAATGAATGGTTCGACCGGCTCGAGACCATCGCGCGCGCGGTCGGCCTGGAGCGCATCGTGGGTTTTGGCGCGGATCGCGACGCTACGATACGTCTCATCGATTGCGATCTCGAAGCGACCGCCAGCGCCGTCACCGTCGCGATCGAGGGCGAGACCATCGACTATTGCGTCGCGATGCCGGGCCGGCATTGGGTGATGAACTCGCTCGGCGTCCTGGGCGCGGTCTACGCGCTTGACGGCGACGTGGTCGCCGCGGCATCCGCCTTCGCGCGCATGAAACCGATGGACGGTCGTGGTCGCCGCCACCGCATCGGGGTCAAGGACGGGCAGGCCGAACTCATTGACGAAAGTTACAATGCCAGCCCGGCTTCGGTGGGCGCGGCCATCGCGGTGCTCGGCGCGAGCAAGCCCGGCCCGGCCGGACGCCGCATCGCGGTTCTCGGCGATATGCTCGAGCTGGGTGATCGCGCCGCCGAGCTCCACGCCGCATTGCTCGAGCCGTTGCGCGGGGCGGCAATCGACCTGGTCTTCACCGTCGGCGATCGGATGATGGCGCTCGATCGCGTCTTGCCAAAGAAGATGCGCGGCGGCCACGACGCCACCGCGGCGGCGATGGCGGAACGCTTGGTGGCGTTGCTGCGCGCCGGCGATGTCGTCTCGGTCAAGGGCTCGCACGGCATCGGCATGAATCAAATCGTGACGCGGCTTACCGCGGTGCCCGCTTTAGTGGTCAAGAGTTGAGCCGATGTTTTATGCGATATTGCCGCGCTTTTCCGAATTCTTCACACCCTTCAACCTGTTCCGCTATCTCACGTTCCGATCCGGCGGCGCGTTGGTGACCGCCCTCGTCATCAGCTTCTGGGCGGGGCCCCGGATCATCGCCTGGCTCAAAGCGACTCAGATTGACGGCCAGCCGATCCGCAGCGATGGACCGGAGGATCATCTCACCCGCAAACGCGGCACCCCGACCATGGGCGGATTTCTGATCTTGCTGGCGCTGATCGTGTCAACGTTGTTGTGGGTCGACCTCGCCAACGTCTATGTCTGGATCGTTCTCCTGGTGACCATGGCGTGCGGCGGCATTGGCTTCATCGACGATTACGAGAAGCTGACCAAGCGCTCGTCGCGCGGCTTATCGAGCCGCATGAAGCTCCTGCTGCAGCTGCTGATCGGCGGCGTCGCGGCGGTCGCGGTGATGCTGGCGGCACCGCAGCCGCTCGCCGGCATGCTCGCCGTACCATTCTTCAAGAACTTCATGATCGATCTGGGTTGGCTCTTCGTCCCGTTCGGCATGATCGTGGTCGCGGGTTTTTCCAACGCGGTCAATCTGACCGACGGGCTCGATGGTCTGGCGATTGTGCCCTCGATGATCGCGGCCGGCGTCTTTGCGTTGATTGCCTATCTGGTCGGCAATTTGATCTTTTCCAATTATCTGCAGATCCATCACGTCCCGGGCGCGGGCGAACTCGGCATTTTCTGCGCCGCCCTGGTCGGCGCCGGCCTGGGTTTTCTTTGGTTCAATGCGCCGCCCGCGATGGTGTTCATGGGCGACACCGGCTCGCTTGCGATCGGCGGCGCGCTCGGCGCCATCAGCCTCGTCACCAAGCATGAGCTGGTGCTGGTGATTGTCGGCGGGCTGTTCGTTCTAGAGACGGTGTCGGTCATCGTCCAGGTGGCGAGCTTCAAGCTGACGGGGCGCCGCGTCTTCATGATGGCACCGCTGCATCATCATTTTGAGAAAAAGGGCTGGCAGGAGCCGACCATTGTCATCCGCTTCTGGATTATCGCCTCGATCCTGGCGATCGGCGGCTTGTCGACGTTGAAACTGCGATGATTACGGTCGAGAGCTTCAAGGGTGAAACGGTGGCGGTGATGGGTTTGGCGCGGTCAGGCCTGGTCGCGGCGCAGTCGCTGGCGGCCGGCGGCGCCGAGGTGCTCGCCTGGGACGACGCACCGAGCCGCCGCGACGCCGCGCGCGCCGGCGGCATCCGCGTGGTCGATCTGACCCGGACCCGGTTCGCCGCGATCAAGACATTGGTGCTGTCGCCCGGCATTCCTCATACCTGGCCGGAGCCCAACCCCGTCGCCGTCGCGGCCAAGGCCGCCGGCACGCCGATCATCGGCGATATCGAGCTGTTGGCACGGGCGATGCCCGCGGCATGCTATGTCGGCGTCACCGGCACCAACGGAAAATCGACCACCACGGCGCTGATCGGCCACATCCTGATGACGGCCGGCCGCAAGGTGCAGGTCGGCGGAAATCTCGGCACGGCGGCCCTGGCCCTGGCTCCGCTCGGGGCCGACGGCTTTTACGTGCTGGAGCTTTCCTCCTATCAGCTCGAGCTGATCCGCGAGACCCACTTCGACGTCGCCGTGTGGCTCAACTTGACGCCCGATCATCTCGACCGCCATGGCGGCATGGCGGGCTATATCGCCGCCAAGCGCCGCATCTTCGCAGCCGTGCGCGGCGCGCCGACGGCGGTCATCGGCATCGATGACGAGCCGTCTCGTGCCGAGGCCGCAGCGGTGTCGCGCGAGAGTGCTTGGCGATTGACCCGAATCTCGGTTATCAGCCGTGTCACGGGAGGCGTGTTCGTTGAAGACGGACAGTTGATCGATGATACAGGGCGAAGCGCCGATAAAGTGATGGATCTACGTGAGGTGCCGCGGCTTCGAGGCCGGCACAATTGGCAGAATGCGGTCGCCGCCTACGCGGCGACGCGGGCTTTGGGCGTCGCCCGCGCCGACATCGTCGCCGGCATCGCCGGTTTTCCGGGCTTGCCGCATCGTCAGGAGCCGGTGGCGACGGTCGACGGTATCCGCTTTATCAACGATTCCAAAGCGACCAACGCCGAGGCCGCCGCCACGGCGCTCGCCGCTTACGACGAAGAGCGGCTCTATTGGATCGCCGGCGGAGTGCCGAAGGCCGGCGGCATTGCCGCGCTCACGGGCTTCTTTCCGCGCATCTGCCGCGCCTTCCTGATTGGCGAGGCGGCACCGGGATTCGCCGCAACGCTCGGCCGTACGGTGCCGCATGAGATTGCCGGCACGCTCGATCGCGCCGTCGCCGGCGCCTTTGCCGCCGCCAAGGAAGCCGGCGGCGACGCCGTCGTGCTCTTGTCGCCCGCGTGTGCGTCATTCGACCAGTTCAGCGATTTCGAGGCGCGCGGCGAGGCGTTTCGCGCCCTGGTGCAGGCGTTGCCGGGGGGACGGTCGTGAAATTCGCGCGCACCGACCAAAGCGCGATGGCGCAGTGGTGGTGGACGGTCGATCGTTGGACCTTGGTGGCGCTCTTCGTCCTGATCGGCCTTGGCGCCTTGATGATCATGGCGTCGTCGCCGGCGGTCGCGATCCGTATCCATGCGTCGAGCGCGCAATATTTCGTGCACCACTACATGGTCGAACTGCCGGTCGCGCTGGCGGTGATGTTTGGCGTGTCGCTCTTGAGTCCGCGCGACCTCCGCCGCCTGGCGCTGATCGTGTTCGTGGTCTTTATGGTCGGGCTCGCCTATACGCTGGTCGGCGGCACCGAGATCAAGGGGGCGCGGCGCTGGCTCAGCTTGCCCTTCATCTCGCTGCAGCCGTCGGAATTCGTCAAGCCCTGCTTCGCCGTGCTCGCGGCCTGGCTCTTCGCGCAGCACAAGCTGACACCGAAATTTCCCGGCCATTGGATCGCGATTCTGGCATTGTTCGGCATCGTCGCGCTGCTGATCAAACAGCCCGATCTCGGCATGGCGGTGGTCGTGATCGCGGTGTTCTTTATCCAATTCTTTCTCGCCGGCCTCAACCTGTTCTGGATCGTCGCCTTCGTGGCGGCGGCGGGCGGCGGCCTGGTGGGCGCCTATTTCGCCCTGCCCCATGTCGCCAGCCGCGTCGACCGCTTTCTCGACCCGACCACGTCCAATTCCTACCAGATCGATCGTGCCATGGATGCGTTCATGAACGGCGGCCTGTGGGGGCGCGGTCCGGGCGAAGGCACGATGAAACAATTCCTGCCCGACGCCCATGCCGATTTCGTGTTCGCCGTCGCCGGCGAGGAATTGGGATTGCTGGTCTGCCTCCTCATCGTGGCGCTGTTCGGCTTCATCGTGTTGCGCGGCTTTTCGCGGCTACTGCAGGAGAACAATCTTTTTGTCGTGCTCGCCGCCACCGGCTTGTTCGTGCAATTCGGGCTTCAGGCGGTGATCAACATGGCCTCTTCCCTGGAGCTGATGCCGACCAAGGGGATGACCCTGCCCTTCATATCCTATGGCGGTTCGTCGCTGGTGGCGCTCGGCCTGACCATGGGCATGACGCTGGCTTTGACGCGTCGGCGCTACGGGGTCGACACTTGAGCGGACGGAAGCTGATCGCGCTCGCCGCCGGCGGCACCGGTGGACATCTGTTCCCCGCACAGGCGTTGGCGCGAGAGCTGGTGACGCTCGGCTACCGCGT
This sequence comes from Alphaproteobacteria bacterium, assembly GCA_030041335.1. Classification (GTDB taxonomy): domain Bacteria; phylum Pseudomonadota; class Alphaproteobacteria; order ATCC43930; family CGMCC-115725; genus JAATGI01. Next base: position 38,674 of record JASHOB010000019.1, read on the forward strand.
CGCCCTCATTACCGATCGGCGCGGCCAGGCCTTCGGCGACAGAATCGGCGTCGAACTGCATCGCATCCGCGCCGGCCGGATCGAAGCGGGCTTGAAAGGCAAGATCGTCGCGGTCGCCGAAATGGCGCTGGGAACGCTGGGCGCACAACGTCTCCTGAAGCGCCTCGGCCCTGCTTGCGCCGTCGGGTTTGGCGGCTATCCCTCGGTCCCGACCATGATCGCGGCGTCGCGGCTTGAGGTGCCGACGCTGATCCATGAGCAGAACGCCTTGTTGGGACGGGCCAATCGCCTCCTGGCGCCGCGGGTGCGGCGGATCGCCACCTCCTTTGCGCACACGGGCGGCATCGCCAAGAGCCATCTTGCCAAGGTCGTGGTCACCGGCAATCCGGTACGGCCTGCCATCGCCCTGATGCGCGGGGTCGGCTATCCGGCGCTGAACCATGACACCCCGTTCCGGATTCTGGTGCTGGGCGGGAGCCAGGGCGCCCGCATCATGAGCGCGGTCGTGCCCCAAGGGCTGGCGCTGCTCGACCCGGCGCTGCGCCACCGTCTCGAGGTGGCGCAACAGGCGCGGCCCGAAGATTTGGAGGCGGTGCGGCAGACCTATCTCGATGCCGGGATCAAAGCGGAGAGCGCCAGCTTTTTCGACGACGTGCCGGCCCGGCTGGCAAGCGCACATCTCGTTATCTCGCGCGCCGGCGCCTCGAGCGTCGCCGAGATTGCGACCGTCGGCCGTCCCGCCATCTTGGTGCCATTCGCCGCCGCCGCGGAGGATCATCAGACCCTCAATGCGCGTGCGCTCGCCGCCGAAGGCGCCGCCTGGGTGATGACGGAGCGCGAATTCATGGCCGCAGCGCTGGCGGCCCGCCTCGCCGGCTTGATCGCCGATGCGCCGCGCCTGACCGCGGCCGCCGTCGCCGCCGCGGCGCTGGGACGGCCTGAGGCGGCACAGGAGCTCGGCAATCTCGTCGATCGCCTGGCTGGCGGCGCCAACGGCAATCACGCACCGGTCGAGCGGAGGGCGGCATGAAAGCTTTGCCCCTCGACATCGGCACCATTCACTTCGTCGGCATCGGCGGCATCGGCATGAGCGGCATCGCCGAGATCTTGCACAATATGGGCTATCGCGTGCAGGGCAGCGACATTGCCGAGAGCGCCAATGTGCGGCGCTTGAGGAGCCTCGGCATCCGCGTCGACATCGGCCACGCTGCCGAGAATCTGGTCGCCGCGCAGGCCGTCGTGGTGTCTTCGGCGGTGAAGCCCGACAACCCCGAAATCGTGGCGGCGCGCGCGCGAATGATCCCGGTGGTACGCCGCGCCGAGATGCTTGGCGAGCTGATGCGCCTCAAATGGTCGATTGCCATCGCCGGCACCCATGGCAAGACCACCACCACGTCGCTGATCGGCGCCTTGCTCGACGAAGCCGGCTTCGACCCGACCGTCATCAATGGCGGCATCATCAACGCCTATGGCACCAATGCGCGTTTGGGCGAGGGCGACTGGATGGTGGTCGAGGCCGACGAAAGCGACGGCACCTTCACCAAGTTGCATGCCTCGATCGCGGTCGTCACCAACATCGATCCCGAGCATCTCGATCATTACGGCGATTTCGAAGCGCTGCTGCGTGGCTTCGAGAGCTTCATTGCCAACATCCCGTTCTACGGTTTTGTCGCCCTGTGCATCGACCATCCGGTGGTGCAGACGATGATCGCGAAATTGTCGGAGCGGCGAATCGTGACTTATGGCCTGTCGCCGCAGGCCGACATTCGCGCCGTCAATGTCGATCTCGGTCGCGATGGCGCCCGCTATGATGTGGTCATCGCCGAGCGCGGCCGCGGCACCAGCCGAACGCTGACAGGCGTCTATCTCCCGATGTTTGGCGTGCACAATGTCCAGAATTCGCTGGCCGCCATCGCCGTCGCCGAGGAATTGCATCTCGGTGATGCGGTGGTGCTCAAAGCCTTGGCGCGCTTCGCCGGCGTCAAACGGCGCTTCACCAAGGTCGGCGAGGGAATGGGCGTGACCGTGATCGACGATTACGCCCACCATCCCGTCGAGATCGCCGCGGTGCTGACGGCGGCGCGCAGCACCACCGCCGGTCGCGTCATCGCCGTGGTGCAGCCGCATCGCTACACCCGTGTCGCCAACCTGTTTGAGCAGTTCTGCACCTGCTTCAACGATGCCGATGTCGTTCTGGTCGCCGACATCTATCCCGCCGGCGAGACGCCGATCGCAGGCGTCAACCGCGACGCCCTGGTCGCGGGCCTGCGCGCGCACGGCCACCGCCATGCCGATCCTCTCAACGCGCCCGAGGATCTGGCAACCACGATCTCCGATCTGGCCGAACCGGGCGATTTTGTCGTCTGTCTCGGCGCCGGGTCGATCACCAACTGGGCGCAGTCGCTGCCGGCCGAGCTCGATGCCGTAGCGGCGGCGCGTCGCGATGCCTCGGGGGCGGCGGCATGATCGCGGCAGGTAGAGAGACGGCACGCCTGATCGAACGCTTGCCGCCGGTGCGAGGCCGCGTCACCGAGAATGCGCCACTGGCGCCGCTGACCTGGTTCCGCGTCGGCGGCCCGGCTGAAGTGCTGTTCCGTCCGGCCGATCCGCAAGATCTCGCTGCTTTCATCGCCGCCAAGCCCGGCGACGTTGCGGTGACGGTGGTCGGGGTCGCCTCCAATCTCCTGATCCGGGACGGCGGCATCGCCGGGATCGTGGTGCGATTGGGGCGTGGCTTCGGCGATATCGCGGTCGAGGGCGCGGATATTGTCGCCGGCGCCGGCGCGCTCGATCGCAATGTCGCGCTCAGCGCGCAGGAGGCCGCGATCAGCGGCCTCGAATTTCTCTATGGAATTCCCGGTACCATTGGCGGCGGCCTGCGCATGAATGGCGGTGCCTATGGCGGCGAGTTCAAGGATGTGGTGGTCGAGGCGCAGGCGATCGATCCCGCGGGAACGCTGCAGCGGCTGACGCCGGCCCAACTCGGTTTCTCCTATCGCCACTGCAGCCTGCCGGAGAACTGGATTTTCGTGGGCGCGCGCCTGCGCGGCCGGGCCGGCGACCCAAGCGTGATCGGCAAGCGCATGGCCGAGATTGCGGCGGCACGGGCCGCGTCGCAGCCGATCCGTGCCCGCACCGGCGGCTCCACCTTCATCAATCCGAGCGGCCATCAAGCCTGGGAGCTGATCGCCGGCGCGGGCTGCCGCGGCTTGTCGCGCGGTGGCGCCCAAGTGTCGGAGAAACATGCCAATTTTCTCATCAATGCCGGCAACGCTACCGCGGCCGACCTCGAGGGGCTCGGCGAGGAGGTGCGGCGCCGGGTTCATGCCCAGTTCGGCATCACGCTCGACTGGGAAATCCGCCGCATCGGCAAGGCGCTCGCGACGCTTGAAGGTGTGACATGAGCCGGGTGGCGGTCCTCAAAGGCGGCTGGTCGGTGGAGCGCGCGGTCTCGCTGGTGAGCGGCCGCGAATGCGCGAAGGCGCTGCGCGCGCTCGGTCATGAGGTAATCGAGATCGACGTAACGCGCGACCTGGCGGCGCTCGCCGCCGCCCTCACCCCCCGGCCCGATGCGATCTTCAACGCGCTCCACGGCAAGGGCGGCGAGGACGGCACCATCCAAGGCGTGCTCGAACTCCTGCGCATCCCCTACACCCATTCGGGCGTCATCGCCTCCGCGCTCGCCATGCACAAGCCCTCGGCCAAGGCGGTGTTTGCCGCCGCTGGCTTGCCCCTCGCCGAAAGCCGGGTCGTGCCGCGCAGCGAGCTGGCCGGCGGCGACGTGCTGCCGCGGCCCTTTGTGGTCAAGCCGCTCGATGAAGGCTCGAGCGTCGGCGTGCGCATCGTGCGCCCCGGCGACAACCGCTGGATGGAAGAAGCCCGGCACTGGCAATTTGGCGACGCGGCGCTGGTCGAAGCCTATGTTCCCGGCCGCGAGATCACGGTCGCGGTGATGGGTGAGCGCGCTCTCGGGGTTCTGGAGATCCGGCCCAGAAACGCCGAGATGTACGATTACGACGCAAAATATGCGCCCGGCGGCAGCGATCATCTGATGCCGGCCCCGATCCATCCGGCTGCCTATGACGAGGCGCTCAGTATCGGCCTTTCCGCCCATCGCGCGCTTCATTGCCGGGGCGTCAGCCGCTCCGATCTGCGCTACGACGATACCGGCGGTGAGCCGGGGCGCATGGTGCTCTTGGAGCTCAACACGCAGCCGGGCATGACGCCGACCTCGCTCGTGCCGGACATCGCGCGTCACGCCGGCATCGATTTCACCACGCTGGTCGGTTGGATGGTGGAGAACGCGTCATGCGACTCGTGATGCACCGTCTCTCTTTCGCCCTCGTCCTGGTGTTGATCGCAACCGCCGGCGCCGCAATCGCGCGGCATGGCATACCGACGACAGTGCCGGCGCTCGAGCAGCGTTTGCTCGTGCTCAGCGGCGAAATCGGCTTCCGCGTCAATGCCGTCGAGGTCGAGGGGCGCGAACGCGCCAGCGCCCAGGACGTGTTGAAGGCACTGGGGGTGCGACGCGGCACGCCGATCTTCGCCGTCGATCCGGCGGCCGCCAAGTTGCGGCTCGAGCAGGTGCCGTGGGTGCGCTCCGCCTCGGTCTATCGCCGCCTGCCCGACACGCTCTTCATCACAATGAGCGAGCAGCACCCGCTCGCGTTTTGGCAACGCCGCGGCAGCCTTGTCCTGATCGATCGCGATGGCCGGCCGATCGCCGAGCGCAACCTCAGCGCCTACGGGCGACTGCCGGTGCTGGTCGGCGACGACGCGCCGGCCAACGCCGCAGCGATCATCAAAATGATGATCAGCGAACCGAAACTCGCCGAACAGGTCGCCGCCGCCGTGCGCATCGGCGGGCGGCGCTGGAACGTCGAATTCAAGAATGGCGTCTTTGTGGCGTTGCCGGAGCAGGATGCCGCGGGTGCGTGGCACCGTCTCGCGACCATCGAAAAAAACCACCGGGTGCTCGAGCGCCGCGTCGAGCTCGTCGATCTGCGCTTGCCGGATCGCGTCTATCTGCGCTTGCCGTCGGACTTGGCGCCCAAACCACCCAAGCTCGGGCATCGGGAGAATCCGGTATGACGCTTGCACGCCGCTCGATGGTCGGCATCGTCGATATCGGCACCTCGAAAGTGTGCTGCTTCATCGCGCGTCGCGACGCCGACGGGCCAAAAGTCATCGGCATCGGCCATCAATTGTCGCGGGGCGTGCGCAACGGCGTCATCGTCGACCTCGAAGCGACGTCGCAGTCGGTCATCACCGCGATTCACGCCGCCGAAGAGATGGCGGGCGAGCTGCTGCAGAGCGTTGTCGTCAATCTTTCCGGCGGCTTCCATGCCTCGCGCATCGTCCAGAGCGAGATCAATCTCAATGGCCGCCAGGTCGACGACAGCGACCTGAAGCGGGTTCTCAATCTCGGTTACCACACCAAGGAAGCGCCTGGCCGCGAGGTGATCCACGCGATCCCCGTCGGTTTTTCCATCGACGGCAGCCGCGGCATCCGCGATCCGCGCGGCATGTCGGGGGTGAAACTGGCCGTCAACATGCATGCGGTGGCGGCCGATTCCGGCGTCTTGCGCAACATCAACACCTGTCTCGGCCGGTGTCATCTCGATGTCGAGGCCTTCGTTGCCAGCCCCTATGCCGCCGGGCTGGCCGCCCTGGTCGAGGACGAAACCAAAATCGGCGTGACGCTGATCGACATGGGCGGCGGCACGACCACGATCAGCGTGTTCTACGACAGCAACCTCGTTTTTGCCGACAGTGTTCCGATCGGCGGCAATCACGTCACCAACGACATTGTGCGCGGCCTGTCCACGCCACTCACTCATGCGGAACGCATGAAGACGCTGCACGGCTGCTGCATCACCTCCTCGACCGATGAGCGCGAGATGATCGCGGTGCCGCAAATCGGCGAGGAGGAGGACACACAATCGAACCACGTGCCCAAATCCTATCTGGTGGGGATTATCGCGCCGCGGCTCGAAGAGACTTTCGATATGGTCCGGGACCGGCTCGACCAGAGCGGCTTCGACAAATTGTCGGGCCGGCGGGTGGTCCTGACCGGAGGCGCTTGCCAGTTGGCCGGCGTGCGCGAACTCGCCGCCATCATCCTCGACAAGCAGGTGCGCCTCGGCACGCCGTTGCGGGTCGCGGGCCTGGCGCCGGCGACAAGCGGTCCCGCCTTTGCCACCTCGGCGGGGCTCGTCCATTTCGCTTTTTCCGAACGGGCCGAAACGCCGCATCCGATTCGCAGTTCCATCGGACTGCTGGATTGGCGCGGATTTGGTCTGTGGCGGTGGCTCAGGGAGAACATTTGAATTGCATCGGAGGGTAGCATGACCATCAGTCTCACCGTTCCCCAAGAAGACAATGAATTGAAACCCCGTATCACCGTGATTGGCGTCGGCGGCGCCGGCGGCAACGCCGTCAACAACATGATCCGATCGAATTTGGTGGGGTGTGATTTCGTCGTCTGCAACACCGATGCCCAAGCGATGCAGCAATCGCTGGCGGAACGCCGGATTCAGCTCGGGGTTCAGACCACGCGCGGGCTCGGCGCCGGCTCCCGCCCCGAAGTCGGCCGCAGCGCCGCCGAGGAAGCGCTCGACGAAATCATGACCGCAATCGAGGGCGCCAACATGGTGTTTATCACCGCCGGCATGGGCGGCGGCACCGGCACGGGCGCCGCCCCCGTGATCGCCCGCGCCACCCGCGAGGCCGGCATCCTGACCGTGGGCGTCGTCACCAAACCGTTCCAGTTCGAAGGCTCGAAGCGGATGAAGATCGCCGAACAGGGCATTCAGGAACTCCAAGGTTTCGTCGACACGTTGATCATCATTCCCAATCAGAATCTGTTCCGCGTCGCCAACGAGCGCACCACCTTCGTCGACGCCTTCAAGATGGCGGACGACGTCTTGTACTCCGGCGTTCGCGGCGTCACCGATCTGATGGTCATGCCCGGCCTCATCAATCTCGACTTTGCCGACGTCCGCGCGGTGATGAGTGAAATGGGCAAGGCGATGATGGGCACCGGCGAAGCCGAAGGCGACCGCCGTGCCGTCGATGCGGCCGAAGCCGCGATCTCCAATCCGCTCTTGGACGACGTCTCGATGAAGGGTGCCCGGGGCATTCTCATCAACGTCACGGGCGGGCTCGACATGACGCTGTTCGAGTTCGATGAGGCCGCTAACCGCATCCGCGAGGAAGTCGACCCCGACGCCAACATCATCGTCGGCTCGACCCTTGACGAGACGCTGACGGGCAAGATGCGCATCTCGGTGGTGGCGACCGGCATCGACGCGATCGCGGTGACGTCGCGCCGGCCGGTGATCCAGCTGGTCACCGAGAATGAGCCGGGGTCGCGGCCTCCGGCACCCGCAGAGGAACCGACGCCCGCCGCCGCCGCGGTGGCGCCAATGCCAGAACCCGAGGCGGCCCGCTCCGCCTCGATCGAACGCGAAGCCGCCAAACGCGAGGCGTTCGTGGCACCACCTCCCTCCGAAGTGCCGGGCGGCCGGCCCGCTTATATCACCCAGCCAGCCGTCACGCCCGATCCGGCGTCCGCGGCGGCAACGGCAAACCCCATCCGTCAGCCGCAGCGGCCGCGGACCCAGCGGCCGCAAAGCCTGTTCGAGCGCGTCAAGAGCGTCGGGCGCCCGCGCGGCCCGGCCGAGCCCGAGCTCTCGGCCTGGAACCAGCAAACCCCGGCCCCACAACGGGGCGCGCCGCCGCGTCTCGGTTCGGTCGACCAGGCCGACCGCATTCTCCCGGCCAAGGAGGAGGAACTCTTGGACATCCCGGCGTTCCTGCGTCGTCAAGCCAACTAGGCTGACGCGGGGCATCTGATTCGAGGCGCCGACGGCTCGGGAAACGCCCTTTCCCGAGCCGTCAAATTTTTTTCTAACCTATTGTTCTCCATAGATAAAATCGGACACAATTTGTTACAAAGTTTGATTTGTTCCGATCCCCGAAACTTTCTAGCGTGCGTTCGCACAAGATCAAGAGAGGGTCCGGGGGACCAATGTTGCTCACCGGGTTCGTCCCGCAAAAGACTCTGAAAAATTCGATCTGTTGCCGTGGTACCGCGCTTCACAGCGGGCAGCCGGTGACACTGACCTTTCATCCCGCTGCGGCCGATGCCGGTATTGTGTTTCGCCGTAGCGACCGGAACGGCGCGGCGTTGCCCGCCGACTGGCGCTATGTGCGCGAATCCGCACTGTGCACGACGGTGGATGACGGCGACGGGCTGTCGGTGGCCACCATCGAGCATGTGATGGCCGCGCTCGCCGGTCTCGAGATCGACAATGTCGTCATCGAATTGGATGGACCGGAAGCGCCGGTGATGGACGGCAGCGCCGCTCCTTTCATTTTCCTCCTGGAGTGCGCCGGAATCGTGACGCAGCATGCGCCGCGCCGCGCCATCGAAGTGCTGAAGCCGGTGCGAGTCGGCGACGGCGAAAAATCGGCGGCGCTGCTGCCGGGCGATAGTCTGACCATCAACCTGACCATCGACTTCGCCGCTAGAGCGATCCGACGCCAGACCATGCGCTGGCAGTTCGATCCCGAGAGTTTCAGAAGAGAGATCGCGCCGGCCCGTACTTTTGGCTTTCTTGAAGAGATCGATGCGTTGCGCGCCGCCGGCTTGGCGCGGGGCGGCGGCATGGATAATGCCATCGTCATCGGCGACGGCCGGGTGCTGAACCGCGATGGCTTGCGGTTTCCCGACGAATTCGTGCGACACAAGGTGCTCGACGCTGTCGGCGACCTCTATCTCGCCGGCGCACCGATCATTGGCACTTTTACCGGGTTCCGCTCGGGCCACGCCGTTAATCGGCAATTGCTCGAGGCGTTGTTCGCCGAGCGCTCGGCGTTCCGCCTGGTGCCGATGCAAAGCATCGATGATTGTGGTGCCGAATGGCAGGATCAGTTGCGCGCCAGCGCCTGATCCCGGCGATTTTCCGGGCCACCGACTTTCTGCTATAACAACGGCTCGAGAACCGGTATGAGCGCGGATCGATCGATGAAGCACTCTGTCTTTTGTGGCGCGATGGCCATCGCCGCTGCGCTCGTGCTGAGCGGTTGCAGTCAGAAGAAGGACACCTATGTCGAGCTGCCGGTGGACAGGCTCTACAACAATGCGATGAATTCGCTGGCGGCGGAGGACTGGGAAAAGGCGGCCCAGCAATTCGAGGAAGTCGATCGTCAGCACCCCTATTCGGTCTGGGCGACCAAGGCGCAGCTGATGGCGGCTTACGCCCTCTACCAGGACAGCAAGTACGACCAATCGATCGTTGCGGCGGACCGTTTCATCCAGCTCCACCCCGGCAACCGCGACGTCGCCTACGCTTATTATCTGAAGGCGCTCGACTACTATGTGCAAATCGCCGATGTCGGTCGCGATCAGGCGGTGACCCAACAGGCGTTGGTGGCACTGGGCGAAGTGGTAAGACGCTTTCCCGATTCGCGCTATGGCCGTGACGCGGCGCTCAAAATGCAGCTGGCAACCGATCATCTCGCCGGGAAGGAAATGGAGATCGGCCGCTACTACGAAAAGCAGCGCTACTATCTGGCGGCGATCAACCGCTACCGCCGGGTGGTTGATCTCTTTCAGACCACGACGCACGTCCCCGAAGCGTTGGAGCGTCTGACGGAATGCTATACGGCCCTGGGCCTGCACCAGGAAGCGCAGAAGACCGCCGCGGTCTTGGGCTACAATTATCCCGGCAGCAAATGGTATCAGCGCGCCTATTCCCTGGTGACCGGCACATCCACGGCCACCGCGAGTTCCGGTTGGTTCGGCGACGTGGCCGACATTTTCTGATTCCCGGGCTTCTGGCTTAGGACGCAGGCCCGCTTTATCATTCCGGGCATGTTGCTCAGCCTCGCCATACGCGACCTGGTATTGATCGACCGGCTTGATCTCGATTTCGGACCGGGCCTTTGTGTGTTGTCGGGCGAAACCGGCGCCGGCAAATCGATTCTGCTTGATGCTTTGGGCTTGGCGCTTGGTCTGCGTGCCGAAAGTGGCATGGTGCGCGCCGGCGCCGCGCAGGCAGCAGCGACAGCCGAATTCGCGCTTGACGCCGATCATCCGGCACGCCGCATGCTCGACGAAGCGGGGTTTGACGCCGGCAGCGAGCGCGTGGTGCTGCGTCGTGTCATCGGCGCCGACGGCCGCAGCCGCGCCTTTATCGACGATCAGCTGACCAGCATCGGCCTCATGAGCCGCATCGGCCAAACGCTGGTCGAGGTCCACGGCCAATTCGACCGTCATGGCTTGCTCGATCCCGGGACCCACCGCGATACGCTCGATGCCTTCGGCCACCACAGGGAGTCGTTGGCGGCGCTGAGCGAGGCGTGGCGTCAATTGCGTGCCGCCGTCGCCCAACGCGAAGCGGCCGAGACGGCGCAAGCGAAGGCGCGCGCCGATGAAGCGTGGCTGCGGCATGTCCGGGACGAGATCGCGGCGCTCGATCCCAAGCCCGGAGAGGAAACCGAGCTGGCTGAGCGGCGGCAGCTAATGAGCAATCGCGAACGCATCGCCGAGGCGCTTGATGCCGCGTTGCGTATCCTATCGGGCGACGGCGGCGAAGCCGCGCTCCACGGCGCCGCGCGCCTTCTGGAAAAAATCCGCGACAAGGCGGGAACGCGGCTCAACCCGGCGCTCGAGGCGCTGGAGCGCGCCGCGATCGAAGCGGCGGAGGCAGCGGCGCAGGTCGCAATCGCGGCGCGCGACCTCGGCCGCGACGTCGATAGCCTCGAAGCGGTCGAGGCGCGGCTGTTTGCATTGCGCGGCCTCGCCCGCAAGCACGGGGTTGCGGTTGACGCCCTCGCCGATCTCGGCGCCGATGTCAGCGCCAAGCTGGCGCTGATCGAGGATGGCGGTGAGAAGGTGGCTAAATTGCAGCGCGCGGAGGTCATGGCGCGTTCCGCCTTTCGTGCCGCCGCCGATGCGGTCTCGAGCGGACGTCGCGCCGCGGCTCAGGCTCTCGATAAGGCGGTGATGCGCGAACTGCCGCCGCTGAAGCTCGAAGCGGCGCGTTTTGCCACCATGCTAACGGCGCTCGAGGAAAATGATTGGGGCGAGCACGGCGCCGAACGCGTACGCTTCGAGGTGGCAACCAATCGGGGCGCGCCGCTCGGACCGCTTGCCAAGATCCTCTCTGGCGGCGAGCTTGCGCGCTTCATGTTGGCGATCAACCTCGTGCTGTCGCGGGCCATGCCGGCCTCCACCCTGGTGTTCGATGAGGTCGACAGCGGCATTGGCGGCGCTACGGCGGCGTCGGTCGGCGACCGGCTACGCCGTCTCGCCGCGCATCGCCAGATCCTGGTGGTGACGCATTCGCCGCAGGTGGCAGCCCTGGGCCAGGATCATTGGCGGGTCGAAAAATCGCGCCGCGGCAACGCCACTGTCACCACGGCACAGCGGCTCAGCGAAGACGAGCGTCGCGAAGAGATCGCGCGGATGTTGTCGGGCTCTGCGGTGACGGCCGCGGCGCGTGCGGCCGCGGCATCGCTGATGACGTCGCTGCGCACATGAATCGCGCCAAATCCGCAACCAAAGTGGCAGCCGAGCCGCCGACGGTCGCGGCGTTGACAGAGGCAGAGGCCAAAGCCGAGCTCAAGCGCCTCGCCGAGGCCGTCGCCTATCACGACAAGCTCTATCACCAACAAGACGCGCCGAAGATTTCCGACGCCGCGTACGATGCGCTGCGCCTGCGCAACAACGAGATCGAGGCTCGCTTTCCGCAGCTGATCCGGCCTGACAGTCCCAACCGGCGCGTCGGTGCGGCGCCGTCTCAAACCTTCGCAAAGGTCGTTCACGCCAAGCCGATGCTTTCACTCGACAACGCGTTCGACGAAGACGGTGTTCGCGCCTTCTTCCAACGCATGAAGAATTTTTTGCGCATCGACCTTGACGGAATCGCGCTGGCGGCCGAGCCCAAGATCGACGGCCTGTCGACCAGCCTGCGCTATCAAAGGGGAAAATTCGTGCAGGGTGCGACGCGCGGCGACGGCGAGACCGGCGAGGACATCACCGCCAACGTCGCGACGCTTCGCGAGATTCCCAAAACGCTCCAAGGCGGCGGCTGGCCCGACACGCTCGAGGTGCGTGGCGAAATATACATGGACCGGGAGGGATTCTTCGCACTCAACGCCGCGCGCGAAAACGCCGGCGAGCCGGTCTTTGCCAATCCGCGCAACTCGGCCGCGGGCTCGGTGCGCCAGCTCGATCCCGCGATCACCGCATCGCGCCCGCTGCATTTCTTCGCCTACGCCTGGGGCGAGATCAGCGCGGAATTTGCCACGACCCATTGGCAGGCGCTGGAGAAATTTCGCGCCTGGGGTTTTGCCGTCAATCCCTTATCGAAATTGTGCCATGGTGTCGACGAGCTGTTGGCGTTCCACCGCTGGATCGCAGCGGAGCGCGCCAAGCTGGCCTACGACATCGATGGCGTGGTCTACAAGGTCAACGACCTGAAGCTCCAGGAGCGCCTCGGATTTGCCGCCCGTGCGCCGCGCTGGGCGATCGCTCACAAGTTCCCCGCCGAGCAAGGCCAGACCGTGCTGAACGACATCATCATTCAGGTCGGCCGCACCGGCAAATTGACGCCGGTCGCCGATCTCGAACCGATCACCATCGGCGGCGTCGTGGTCAAGCGCGCGACGCTCCACAACGAGGACGAAATCAACCGGCTCGACGTGCGCGTCGGCGACACCGTGGTGGTGCAGCGCGCCGGCGACGTGATCCCGCAAATCGTTGCGGTGGTTCGCGAGCGACGGCCCAAAGACAGCAAACCTTATCGTTTTCCCGACCGGTGTCCGATCTGTCACAGCATCGCGGTACGCGAGCGAGGCGAGGCTGCGACCCGCTGCACCGGCGGTCTCATCTGCGCCGCCCAAGCGGTCGAGCGCCTAAAACACTTTGTCCAGCGCGACGCGTTCGACATCGAGGGTCTGGGCGACAAGCACATCACCGCATTCTGGGAGGAGAAGCTGATCCGCTCGCCCGCAGATATATTTCGGCTGGACTTCAACGCGATTGCGCAACGCGAGGGTTGGGGCGGGCTGAGCGCGGAGAATCTGCGGCGTGCCATCGCGGCGCGGCGCCACATCGCCCTCGACCGCTTCATTTTTGCCCTCGGCATTCCGCAGGTCGGTCAAGTCACGGCACGGCTGCTGGCGCGCCACTACCGCGGCCTCAAGCCGTGGCGCGATGCCATGACCGCGGCGCGGGACCATGACGGCGAGGCGTGGGCGGAACTGAACAACATCAACGGCATCGGCGAGGACACGGCGACGGACATTGTCGGCTTTTTCGCGGAGGCTCATAACCAGAAGATCCTCGATGACCTGGCCGGTGAGATCACGGTAGAGGATTATGCGGCGGCGGCGCCGATCGCCTCGGCGATTGCCGGCAAGACCGTCGTGTTCACCGGCTCGCTCGCCGCCATGTCGCGGGGCGAAGCCAAAGCACGCGCCGAAGCGCTGGGCGCCAACGTTGCGGCCAGCGTCTCCAAGAAAACCGATTTTGTGGTGATCGGCGCCGATGCCGGCTCAAAAGCCGGCAAGGCTGAGGCGCTCGGGGTCAAAACCCTGTCCGAAGAGGAATGGCTGGCGCTGATCGGCCGGTCGTGACACGAGGTGCGTCCATACCTCGGCGCTTCCCTCAAAAATCATGCGCCCGGCCACCGCCGCGATGATGACGAGACCGACCATCGCGATCCAGCGGAACCGTGCCATCAGCCGGATCAGCACGCTCGATGCCAGCCCCATCAGCGCCACCGACAAGACCAGGCCCGCGACCAGAACCCAGAAATGCTGGCGCGCGGCGCCGGCGACCGCGAGCACGTTATCGAGCGACATCGAGATATCGGCGACCACCAAACGAAATACCGCCTTTGGCAGCGTCACGCCTGACGCGCCGGCAACCGGCATCGCTTGCGCGCGGGTGCGCCATTCGCGATAGAGCTTCCACACCACCCAAAGCAGCAGCAGGCCACCCGCGAGTGTCAGCCCGACCACGGCGAGGAGTTGCAAGGCGATCGCCGACAGGCCGGTTCGCAGCAGCGTCGCCGCCCCGATGCCGAGCCACATCGCGCGGCGGCGAAGCGCCACGGGCAGGCCGGATACGGCAAGCCCGACAACGATCGCGTTGTCGCCGGCGAGCGTGAGATCGATGAGAACGACGGAAACGAGCGACGCCGCCGCGTCGGCATCAACGATGCCGGTCACCTTCGCGCGAAGCTATTCCTTGCAGTAGCGATACTCGCCATCGTGTTGCTTGACCTGGCTTTCGGCATACTGACGGAAACCCTCACCCGACATTGTGTCGGCGGTGGCGAGAAACTGGACGGCAACCGCACAAACTTGGCCGATATTTTGTACCCCGGTGCGCAACGCCGCATCGTTGGCGAGATGTGTCATGAAGGCATCGAGCTTCGCCTGGGCGTTGCGGCCAGAACGACGAAAATGCGCTTTCATTGCTTCTTGAAACTCGATCAGTTGAACACGATTGCGCAAGGCAAATCGATCATAGGTCGGGTTGCGACAAGTATCGCTCATCACCATGACTTCGGCGCTGTAGCGCAACGCCTGATCGGCGACCGCCTCCGACCGACGAAAACAATCCGACGACCTCGCGTCGGCAAGCGACCCGCCACAAAATATCAACAGCGCAAGCGCCGCCGTAGCACTACGCATGCGTCCCTCTCCGCTCGTCTCAATCGCAGTGAGTTAGGCTTAAACCAATGCGCCTCGTCGATCAAGATTTGATGCGAATCGCGCATCATGCATCGAGTTTAGGCACATCCGGCGGCGCGACCGACGCCGCTTTTTCCGCGCGGCGCCGGCGCAGCCGTTGGTAGAGATAGGCGGTGACGAGAAGCACGGCCAATCCCGCGAGCATGGCCACACTGAATTGTTGTGCATATTCGCCCAGCGCGCGATGCATCGCGCGGCCGGACAGATAACCGGCACTGACGAAGGCGACCGCCCAGATGAAAGCGGCGATCAGGTTCAGAATCAGGAAACGCAGCCAGCCGACGCCGCTGATGCCGATGGCGAAGGAAGAGAAATTGCGTACACCATAGATGAAGCGGAAAGTCAGGATGAAGCCGACATCGTAGCGCCGAAGGATCGCCAACGCCCGGTCGACACGGGCGCGCCAACGCGGGCGTCGCGCCAGCATTTGCAGGCCGACGGTACGGCCGATCCAGAAATAGCACTGATCGCCGCCGAAGCTGCCGAGCCATGCGGCCAGAAGCAGCAGGACCGGGTTCAACAAACCCTGCGCGGCCGCGAAGCCGGCGAACAAGACAAAGGATTCGCCCTCGATAAACGTCCAGGCAAAGGTCAGGAGATAAGGCCACGCGCCATGGCCCGTCAGAATTTGCTGCATCGTCATTAAACGCGTTTCCTTCCCCTGGGTGGGATCCTAAACGCTGCGACCGAGACGGGTCGAGTGCAGAATGTTGCGCCCCCGGGCCCCTGGTCGTGTATGCTTTAAGCGTCGTCATCATCCCGAGAGCATCATGAGCAAGCTTCCGCTTTCGCGCTTCAAAGTCGTCGACCTGACCCGCGTGCGTGCCGGGCCGACCTGCGCCCGGCAACTGGCGGATTGGGGAGCCGATGTCGTCAAGGTCGAGTCCGTCGGCGGTGACGATGGCCTGGGTGGCGGGCGCGAATCGCCCGATTTTCAGAATTTGCACCGCAACAAACGCAGCATCGCCCTCAATCTGAAAGCGCCCCGGGGAATCGAAATTCTGAAGCGTCTGGCCGCCGGCGCGGACGTGCTGGTGGAGAATTATCGACCCGATGTGAAATATCGGTTAGGGATCGATTACGAAACTATGAAGGCGGTCAATCCACGGCTGATCTATGCCAGCATTTCCGGTTTCGGCGAAACCGGCCCCTATCGCGACCGACCGGGCTTCGACCAGATCGCGCAGGGCATGGGCGGGTTGATGTGGATCACCGGGCTGCCCGGACAGGGTCCGGTGCGTGCCGGCATTCCGATCGCTGATCTGACCGCCGGCATCTTCGCGGCGATGGGCGTACTGATCGCGCTCTTGGAACGCGAGGAATCGGGCGAAGGCCAATGGGTGCAGTCGTCGCTGCTGGCGGCGCAGACGGCGATGCTGGATTTTCAGGCGGCACGCTGGTTGATCGGCAAGGAAGTGCCGCCGCAGGCCGGCAACAATCACCCGACCGGGATTCCGACCGGCGTGTTCAAGACCAAAGACGGCGCCATCAACATCGCGAGCGCCGGCCAGGCGATTTACTTGCGCTTGTGCCAAGCCTTAGGAGCGCCCGGCCTCGCCACCGATCCGCAGTTCAGCACGGCCTCCAATCGCCTGAAAAATCGCGATAGGCTCAACGCTTTGATCGAAGAAATCACGCTGACGAAGACATCGGCGGATTGGATCGAGCTGCTGAACCGGGCGGGTGTGCCGTCCGGGCCCATCTACAAGATGGACGAGGTATTCGCCGATCCGCAGGTCAAGCATTTGGGGATGGCGCGTCGCGTGGTGTCGAAACGGCGCGGACCGATGGAAGTCCTGGGGCAGGCGGTAAGCTTGAGCCGCACGCCGTGGCAGTTGCGCGCGGCCACGCCGGAACATGGCGAGCATACCGACGCGATCTTGGCCGAAGTCGGTTACACGGCCGAAGAAATCGCCGCGTTCCGTCAGGAAGGCATCGTTTCTTAAATCCAGGAGTGGTTCTGATGATTAAATCGCCGACGGAAAGATTGATTGCCGAAAAAGACGGCGCAATCGGCTGGCTGATCTTCAACAATCCGGCCCGCCGCAATGCGCTGTCGGTCGACATGTGGGAAGGCATTCCAGTCGTCATCGAGCAATTCGAACAGCATCCCGATATTCGCGTCATCGTTCTCAAGGGCACGATCGAAGCCAAGGCCTTTATTTCGGGGGCCGACATATCCGAGTTCGAGAAACGCCGGGCCACCAACCGGGATGCCGCCGGTTACAACGAGACATCCGCCCGCGCTTTCGGCGCGGTTGAGCATTGCAAGAAGCCGACGATCGCGATGATCCAAGGCTATTGCCTCGGCGGCGGCCTTGCCTTCGCGAACATGTGCGATATGCGCCTTGCCGGCGAAAGCGCACGTTTTTCGATTCCCGCGGCGAAACTCGGTCTGGGCTACGGCTGGAGCGGCGTGAAGAAATTGGTCGACCTGGTCGGCCCGGCCTACGCCAAGGAGATTTTCCTAACCGCGCGCCAATTTAACGCGGCCGAAGCGCTCGGCATGGGCCTCATCAATCGCGTTCGGCCCGATGCCGAACTCGACGCCTACACCCGGTCCTATTGCGACATGATCGCCGAAAACGCGCCCCTCACCATCGCCGCGATCCGGGCCGCCGCCGCGGAGCTGGGACGCGCCGATGGCGCGATCGACACAAAACGCCTCGACGCAATGGTGGCGGCGTGCTTCGACAGCGATGACTACAAGGAAGGACGCAACGCCTTCCTCGAGAAGCGCAAGCCGCAATTCAGGGGACGGTAGGGCCGCCGGATCGTGCCGGTGGCGGCGTCAGCCGCCCGCGCGCCCACCAGGCCAAAAGCGCCTGTCCTTGCCGAGGGGCGATCTCAAGTGACGAGAGAGGGGAGAGCCGCCACGCTCCCCCTCGGGTGAGGCGATCCCTTTACCTACGCCGCCGCCGCTCCGTGCGGTAGCGCACAGGTCACGCCGGTGCCGGCAAGACCGCAATAGCCGTCGGGGTTCTTGCCCAGATACTGCTGGTGATAGTCCTCGGCATAGTAGAATGGCGGCGCCTCTGCAATTTCCGTGGTGATGCCCTCGCGGAAGCCGTCATCGGCGAGCGCCTTGCCGTAGGCCTTGAGAGAAGCCTCGGCTTTGGCGTTTTGCGCGGGCGTCGTGGTGTAGATCGCGGAGCGGTACTGGGTGCCGACATCATTGCCCTGGCGCATGCCTTGCGTCGGGTCGTGGCTCTCCCAAAAAATCTTCAACAGCGCGTCGTAGCTCACGACCTTCGGATCGAACACCACCAGCACGACCTCGGCGTGACCGGTCATACCGGAGCAGACTTCCTCATAGGTCGGGTTGGGCGTGAAGCCGCCGGCGTAGCCCGCCGCCGTCGTGTAGACGCCCGGGGTCTCCCAAAAGAGACGCTCCGCACCCCAGAAGCAGCCCATGCCGAAAATCGCCGTTTCCAGCCCGGCCGGGAAAGGCGGCTTGAGAATGTGGTGGTTGACGAAATGCCGATTGCCAACCGGCATTTGACTCGAGCGTCCCGGCAGAGCCTGGTCCGGCGTCGGCATCTCCCGCTTCTTGCGCAGCATCCACATGGCGCACCTCCTGCCCCATAATGTAAGGAGTGTCGCCGGGGACCAGCAACCCCATTGACGCGAAGAGAACGGCTCGCGAGGTTCACCCGATGCAAGTCATGGAAATGCGCGAGGCCTGGGGGATCGACCATATTGTCCCGGGGACGCGACCCGATCCGGGCCCGCCCGGAGCCGGAGAAGCATTAGTCCGCTTCGAGGCCGCATCGCTCAACTATCGCGACCTGGTTATGGCTGAGCATGGCTATGGCCGCATGGGGAGCCTCCCCTTCATCCCCTTGTCGGACGGTGCCGGACGGGTGATCGCGACCGGCGCCGGCGTGACGCGGTGCCAGGTTGGCGACCTAGTCTGTCCCATTTTTCTGCAGGGCTGGATCAGCGGACCGCTCCGCGAGGCCTATCGCGGCAGCACCTTGGGCGGCGATATCGACGGCGTGATGCGCGATTTTGCCGTGTTTCCCGAAACCGGTCTGGTAAAGGCGCCGCGCGATTGGACCGCCCTAGAGGCCGCTAGCCTGCCCTGTGCCGCGGTCACCGCTTGGAACGCGGTCATCGGCAACGGCACCAAGCCCGGCGACGTCGTCGTGACCCAAGGCACCGGTGGCGTTTCGCTGTTCGCACTGCAATTCGCGAAGCTCGCCGGCGCCACGGTCGTTATCACGTCGTCGAGCGACGACAAGCTCGCGCGCGCCCGGGCGATGGGCGCCGATATCGCCGTCAATTACCGTGCGCATCCCGAATGGGCGCGTCTGGTGCGCGAGCGTGTCGGCCGTGGTGCCGATCTGGTGATTGATGTCGGCGGCGCTGCGACGCTCGATCAAGCGATCAGGGCGACACGGGCCAGCGGCACCGTTGCGCTCATCGGCGTGGTTGGGGGCGGCACCGCGAAACTGGAGCTGGGTCGGGTCGTGACCCAGGCAATGCGGCTGGAGGCTGCAACTTGCGGCAGCCGCGAGATGTTCGAGGACATGGTCCGTGCCATCGACCAGCATCGGCTCAAACCCGCGATCGACGATCGCGTCTTCGGTTTCGCCGAGGTCGCCGACGCGCTGCGCAGGCTGAGCCAGGGCGAGCATTTCGGCAAAATCTGCCTCGCGTTCTAGACTGACCTTGTCGCGAGCGCATGGCGCCCGACCGCGATACAACCGCTTCTCGAACCGTGGTGAGCCACCTGCCATGGCAGGAAGACGCGCCATTTCTTGCGTCGAGCTCTCGACCTCCGCTCGCGACGCGCTTCAGTTTCACCAAGGATGAGGCAGGCCTTCGGGCTCGGGCCCTTTCTACATGACCGACTGAACCCACTCCATCAGCTTGCTCTTGGGCAGGGCGCCGATCTTGATGCCTGCCACCTGGCCATTCTTGAACATGATCAGCGTCGGGATGCCGCGGACGCCGTATTTCATGGGGGTTTGCGGGTTCTCGTCGATATTGAGCTTAGCCACCGTGACCTTGCCCTTCATTTCACCGGCGATGTCATCGAGGAACGGCGCGATCATCTTGCAAGGGCCGCACCATTCCGCCCAGAAGTCCACGAGTACCGGCCCCGGTGCCTTAAGGACGTCCTCGCTAAAGGACTCGTCGCTGATTTTGGTCGTGTTGGCGCTCATGGTGGCTCCCTTTTGTCAGGTGCCAGACATTAGGGGAGTGTTTGAAGAAGCGTCAAGCGATGGCGCCCGCGCCAAAGCCATGGAGGGATGCGCCCGCCACCCTTGACAAGTGGAGGAGCGCCGGCGGGATCGGCATCAATATCGGGCCGTCGGTCCAGAGAATCGCGGCCTCGATTGCGTGTCGGGGATAGACCCTTTGGAGCGCGGCACGGTAGACCGCCAGTTGCCGCAGATAAGCGGGGGGAACGGATGCGGGATCGGCAGGCGCTGGCCGCAAGGTCTTGTAATCGACGATCAGCAGCCGATCCTCGAGCACGACGATGCGGTCGATTTGACCGGTAATGGCATGGTCATCCATCACCGCGACTATCGGTACCTCGGCGCGGGACCGGGGCCCGAATACGGCGGCAAAATCCGGCCGTTCCAGCACCGCCAGCGTCTCGACCAGGATCGATTCCTGTTCCGCAGCCGGCAGGCCGTGGACGCTGAAGCCCAGGTAGCGGCGTCCGGCCGCCGCCCGCGCCGCGGGGGCGAGCTCCGGCAAGGTTTGCAACAGGCGATGGACCAGGCGGCCGCGGCGGAAGCGGTCGCCCCCGGCGGCGGCCAAGGGCGATGGTGCCGGCGGCTCCGGCACAGCCGGGCGGGACGGCGCCAACGGCCGCGGCGGCGCCGGTTCGGGCATCGGCATTTGCCTTAGCCATGGCGGTTCCGGGATTTCGGGCGGCGATTGCCGTTCACTCGGTTTTGTCTCGGCGGCCGCGGCTCGCTGCGCCGATTCGAGCCGCAGCCCCACGCCTGCCCACCCCTCGGCGCCTTCGGCGCGGAACGCGAATGACTGGGTCCCGGGACAAGCCTCGAGACCGGCTTTGACCAGATCATGCCAATTTCCGGGCGGTGCCGGTCGCTTCGTGTTGTAGCCGCAAACATAGAGTCTGTCTTCGGCGCGGGTCAGCGCGACATAGAGCAGGCGGCGATATTCCTCATCGCGCCGCTGCTCCGCCAGCCCCTTAGCCAACTCGAGCGCGGGCGCGCGGCCGTCCCGCCCGCTCCAGAGCGGCAGCCCTTCAGCCGTCCACAGAGTTTTGGATAGTTGCCCCGGCGCTTGCAGCGTGTCGGGCAGAATCACGATTGGCGCTTGCAGTCCTTTGGCACCGTGCACGGTCATGATCCGCACTTCATCGCGGCCGCGCTGATCGAGATCGCGCTTGATCTCGGCCTCGCCAGCACTGAGCCAGGCGAGAAACCCTTGCAGCGAGGGAGCGTGAATCCGCTGGTAGGCAAGCGCCGCTGCGAGGAATTCGTCGAGCGGATCGGCGGCATCGGGCCCAAGCCGCCGCAGCATGGCCCGCCGCCCGCCCCGCGCGCCGAGCACCTGGGCAAAAAGCTCGTAAGGCGGAACGAAGTCGGCCTGCGCCAGCAACTCCGACAATTCGCCGGCGGCGCGTGCGAATTCGGTCCGCTCCTTCGCCCGCCGCCGCAGCTCGAACCAGAGCGAGCGCCCTGCGCGCGGCCGCGCCAGTTCATACAAGAGATCGTCGTCCCAATCGAAGATCGGCGACTTCAAAACCGTCGCCAGAGTCAACTCGTCCTCGGGCAAGAGCAGAAATCGGCCAAGTGCGATCAGATCCTCGACCGCGAGTTGCTCGCTTAAGCGCATGCGGTCGGCGCCCGCAACCGGCACCCCCAGTTCCTTCAGCGCACGGATCAATTCCGGCACGAATGCGTTGCGCCGTCGCACCAGCACCAGAATGTCGCCCGCCGACACGGAGCGGCCGCGCGCCTCGAGCACTTCGCCACCGTCCAACCAGGCCTTGATGCGGATTGCCAGCGCGCGGGCGAGCCGCGTCGACGGCGCACTCACCCGGCGACGATCCAGAGCCAAGTCCCATGCCGACTCGGCGCCCTCTTCTTCGGGATCGACGGGCGGCCACAATTCGACAAGACCTGCCATGCCGATGCGATGGGGCCGATGATCGAGGCGCGTGCCCTGCGGCACCACACCCGCGGCAGCGGCTTCACGCGCGAAAATCGCGTCGACCGCTTGCAGCACCGCCGGCGCCGAGCGGAAGGAAATATCGAGATCGATTTGTTGCAACGTCTTCTGCGCGGATCTTACCTTCGTCGCAAAATGCCCGCGCATGCGATCGAATTCGGCACGATCTGCGCCCTGGAAGCTGAAAATCGATTGTTTCACATCGCCGACGGCAAAGATGGTGCGATCGAGCGTGCGAGCGCCCTCACCGGTGAAAAACTCCTCCGCAAGCTCGGCGATGACCTGCCATTGTTCGGGATTAGTGTCCTGCGCCTCGTCGATCAGGATGTGATCGAGGCCGCCATCGAGCTTGAACAAAACCCAGGGCGCGACACCGTGCCGCCGCAGCAGGTCGCGCGTGATCAAAATCAGATCGTCGTAATCCAGCTGTGCGCGTTGCTGCTTCAAGCGGCGATAGCTGTGCAGCAAGGCGTCCGCCACGCGCATCAACGCCGCCGTCGCCGCATAAACCGTGGCCGCGCGGCAGCGCGTCACTGCCGCCATCACCCGCGCGCCTTCCGCATCAAGGGTCACCGCCTCTTGCGGTTCGTCACGCAGAAAGTCTTTGGTGTAGATGATCTTGCGCGGCTCGTCTTGCCGGGTCAGATAGCAGGCCGCGTAGGCGTCAAATCGGGCGGCACGTTCGGCCGGTGCTTCGAGCCAGCCAACAATGGCTTCGCCGCGCTTCCGGTCGCTCGGCTTGACGCTGTCCATGAGAGAACGCGCTGCCGCCAGCACCATGCCGTCATCGAAATCGCGGCTCGCCTGGGCGACGATATTTTCGGGCGTATCGCCGGCGGCGACGCCGATCAGATCCCGCAGCCGCGCGAGCAGCCGTTCAACGCCATCCGCTGAAAGGAGCTCGAGCTTCGCTCGCTGGTGTACGATTTCGCCGATCAGCTGGTCAAAGCCGCCTTCGCCGCTATGTGCGGCGATTTCGCCCAAGGCTGCCGCCAATTCGGGCTTGGCAAGAACCTCTGCCTGCGCCTGTTGCAACACTTCGGCCGCGCTGCGCTCGTCGAGCACCGTGAAATGCGGTGCAATGCCAGCCTCGATCGGAAAGCGCCGCAGCACCGATTGGCAGAATGCGTGGATTGTATCGATGCGCATGCCACCCGGCGTATCGAGGAGCCGGGCGAACAGGCGCCGCGCCGCGCTCAACAGCGCCGGTTTCGGTTTCGAACCCGTGAGTTCCTCGAGTTCCTGGGTGAGCCGAACGTCGTCGGCGATCGCCCATTCGCCGAGGCGCTGGCTCAAACGGATGGCCATTTCGGCGGCCGCCGCCTTGGTGAAGGTGAGGCAAAGGATCCGTTCGGGCGCATTGCCCTTAAGGAGCAGCGCCAGTACGCGATCGGTTAGGACCTTGGTCTTGCCTGCGCCCGCCGAGGCCGCCACCCAGACGGAGGCGGCGCTGTCGGCCGCCCGCCGCTGGTGCTCGTGGGGATCGGGAAGCGCTACCGTGGACGGTTACCCGCCGAGCTTGGCGAAGCCTGGCGCGACATGTCGGCAATTGTTGTGGAAGATGTCGAGCTTCTGTTCCTCCGAGAGGAATTTCATCGCCCCGATAATCGGCACCAGATCGTCGCTCTGCTTGCCGGTTTCGGGTCGAATGGCGCCGCCTGAACCGGGCGTCTCGGTGCCGAACAAGATGCGGCTGGGGGTGCGTTGTTTGATCGCCGCCTCGAGATAATCGATATCAAGCGCGCAGGTGTCGAAGAACAGGTTTTTGCTCAGGTCCTTCTGCGCCAGGTGATGGTCGGTCTTGATAAACCGGTCGAGCGCGCCGCCGCAATGACAGACCACGACCTTGAGCCCGGGAAAGCGCTTGAACACATCGCCGTGCGACAGCAGCTGGGTCGCGAGGTACTGCTCCCAGACGAAACCGATCTGGTAGTTCTGAGGGATCGTCTTGAGGCGCGGATCGGTGCAATTGGTGCCGTGGACGATGATCGGCAGACCATGTTTCTCGCAGTAGGCGTAGACCGGATCCCAGTACTTGTCATCCATGCCCGGCGAACTGCGGTCGCCGGCCGGGTCCGGCGTGAGATAGCATCCGGTGAAGCCCAACTCGCGATGGCAGTATTCCAGCTCGGGCAGGCAATGGCTGAGATCGTCGGCCTTGGGGTTCTGCGGCAGCACCGCAGCGCCGCTGAACCGCGTCGGATGGGCGCTGACCTGCCGCGCGATCATGCGGTTGATGAAGCGGCACCAGCTGTCGAGCAGGTGCTTCTGCATCCAACCCAACATCAGGAACGGGCGCGGGCCGATGAGCTGCGCGTCGATATTGTGATCGTCCATCATATCGACATGGCGCTTCAGCGCGGCCGCCCAGGCTTGCTCGTTCATGCCGAAGCGCGGCAGGTCTTTGCGCGGATCGTCGTTCAGTGGCGTATTGCTGGCAAGCAACAGGCCAACTGCCGCGCTGCCGTTCACC
Organism: Alphaproteobacteria bacterium; assembly: GCA_030041335.1. GTDB lineage: Bacteria > Pseudomonadota > Alphaproteobacteria > ATCC43930 > CGMCC-115725 > JAATGI01. The sequence continues at coordinate 63,089 of JASHOB010000019.1, forward strand.
GGCGCCGAGTAATGGCCGTGAATGTCGAGAACCTTCTTGCCGTTGTACATGTGCCTGCGCTCCCCGTTCTGGTCTGTCGGTGGCTTCTAGTATACAAGTCCGCGCCTTGTCGCGGTCAAATTACGCATCGCCTTCAGAATGCATTGCCGGCGCGCAGCCAAGCGACGTAGTCGGCCATCGCGTCGTCGACCGTGAACGCCGGCCGATAGCCCAAAGCAGTGACGCGGCTCAGATCGAGTGCCGGATTGGCGCCGCGATGGTCGGGGCCGTGTCCGTCTTTGAGCGTCACCACCGTGCCGGGAACCGCCTTTTGAGTGGCGGCGGCGAATTCGGCGCCGGTGGTCGCGCGACCGGAGCCAATGTTGTGGACGCTGTGCTCGAGCTTGGCGGCGGTGTGGACGAGGCGGATGCCTTCGGCACAATCCTTGACGTAGATGGCATCGAGCGCATCGGCCGCGAAATCGGCGACGCCCCGCGGTCGCGGCAGCGGCGCCGGCTGGCCTTTCACCGCGGCATGGGCGAGCCGGCTCGGCAGATTGTTCATTGAATGATAGAGCGGCCCCCAGACGTTGCCGATGCGCAGGCACGCGATCTCAATGCCGGTGCGGTCGCCATAATGCCGGCCAAGAACCTCAAAGGCCTTCTTGAACGCCTCCGTCGGGTGGGCGCCGCGCATCCGCAGGTCGAGATCCTCGCGGAAGGGGCCCTCGGACACGCCGCCATAGATCGAGGACGAGCTGGCGATGGAGATGCGTTTGACGCCGGCGATGCGTCCCGCTTCCAACACATTGATAAGCCCGGACATATTCATCCGGTAATCCTCCGCCGGCGACAATTGGCCGAGCGGCGTCACCACCAGATGGACGATGCTGGTGATCTTGTGCTTGAGCGCCGCCTCGATGACCGCATGCGGTCCCGTCACATCGACGGTCTCGACGGCAAACTTCTTGCCCGCCAGAAAAGACGGAATCCGCCCGACCCGGAATCGAGTCGCCACCACGTCGTTGCCGGCGGACAAGAGGCTCGCCACGGTGTGACTGCCAATAAATCCCAAACCGCCCGTTACCAGGATCATGCCCTTCTCCCACATTCTTCGGGGCCAAGCCATGCGCTCAACCCCATTCCCTTCAGGCCAATCATAGGCTTATCGTAGCCGATCGGGCGAGATCGGAGATCGGGAGCAGGTCATGCTGAAGGAAGAGAACGAACTTTTGTGCCGCGTCGGACCGGGCACGCCGATGGGCACGTTCATGCGTCAGTTCTGGGTGCCGGTGATGCCGGCAGCCGGGCTAGCAGCAGGCGGCGACCCCGAGCGTGTCCGCATCCTGGGCGAGAATTTCGTCGTGTTTCGCGCTCATGACGGGCGTGTCGGGTTTTTCGACGAGGGCTGCCCGCATCGCGGCGTCTCCCTGGTTTTGGCGCACAACGCCGATTGCGCCCTGACCTGCATCTTCCACGGCTGGAAGATCGATGTCTCCGGCAAGGTGGTGGATGTCCCGGCAGAGCCGCCCGAGCGGCGCGAAGCCTTCGCGTCCCGGGTCAAGGTCGCGCATTATCCGACCAAAGAGGTGGCGGGCATTCTGTGGGTGTGGCTCGGCAAAGGCGAACCGGCGCCGTTCCCAAAATACAACTGGACCGAGCTGCCGCAGAGCCATATCCGCTTTGGCCTCGGCAAGATCAATTCCAATTGGCTGAACGGCCTCGAGGGTCAGCTCGATAGCGCCCATGTCGGCATCCTGCATCAGGATTGGGCAACCAAGGACCCAAAGGAATTCGGAAAGAGCAACATCGACAATGCCACGCTCGACCTGGCGCCGCGCTTCGAGTTCGAAGAGCAACCTTACGGCTTCCGCGAGGCGGCGGTGCGCAACATGCCCGACGGCCAGCATTACGTCCGCGTCCGCGAGTTCGTGCTGCCCTGGTATTCGTACATCCCGCAAGGCGGCGGCCGCGAAGGCATGCAGCTACTGACCATCTCCGTCCCGGTCGATGACGAAAACTCGATCCAGTGGGACGTGCGCTACAATCTCGTCCGGCCGCTGACCGACAGCAACTGGCCAAATCAGACCAGGATCACCGACATGACCGCTCTGCTGGGGGGCGCGGAAAAGCGCTACGGCCAAGACCGGGAAATGGTGCAGGGCGGCCGCTGGTCGGGCTTCAAGGTGCTGCGCCATGAGGACTATGCCGTCGCCGTGGCGCAGGGCGCCATTGCCGACCGCAGCAAGGAGTTTCTCGCGTCGAGCGACATTCCGATCGTCCGCGCACGTCGGGCCTTGATGATTGCCGCCAAAAAGAGTGTTGCGGGCGAGAAGGGTCCCGAATTCAATGCCGCCATCGAGTGGGGTGCGGTCCGCGCCTTCGCCGAGACGATCGCGGCCGACGCCGATTGGAAACAGTTGCCGCGCGGGTAATCCCTCGCTTCCGTCCTGGCCCGCGCCGCAGGCGGGCCAGCGAAAAAGTTCGTGGGCAGCGGGGAACGCCGTTTCCGCTGCCCGAATATGACCGGCGGAGACGGAACCAGCATGTCCAGAACCGATCTTCCCCTCTCGCCTTACAAGGTCGTCGATCTCACCCGGGCGCGGTCGGGACCGACCTGCGTCCGCCAGCTTGCCGATTGGGGCGCCGACGTCGTCAAGGTCGAGGCCACCGGCGATGATGGTCTCCAAGGCGGCATGCGCGATTCGTCGGATTTCCAGAATCTGCACCGTAACAAGCGCGCGATCGCGCTCGACCTCAAACGCGAGGAAGGGGTGGCGATCCTGAAACAGTTGGCACGAGAGGCCGATGTGATCGTCGAGAATTATCGGCCCGATGTGAAGCGCCGGCTCGGTATCGACTATGAGACGCTGCGCGCCATAAATCCGCGCCTCATCTACGCGAGCATTTCCGGCTTCGGCGAGGACGGGCCCTATCGCGACCGTCCCGGTTTCGATCAGATTGCACAAGGGATGGGGGGTCTGATGTCGGTGACCGGTCTGCCGGGTCAAGGCCCGGTACGCGCCGGCATCGCGATCGCCGATCTGTGCGCCGGCATTTTCGCCGCGCAGGGTATTTTGCTGGCGCTCCTGGAGCGCACGCGCTCGGGCCAGGGTCAGTGGGTACAGTCGTCGCTGCTGGCGGCACAGATTTTCATGCTCGATTTCCAAGCGGCGCGCTGGCTGATGGATCGCCAGGTGCCGGGCCAGGCCGGCAATAACCATCCCTCCGGTGCGCCGACCGGCGTGTTCGCAACCCAGGACGGACACATCAACATCGCGACCGCCGGTCAGGAAATCTATCGCCGTTTTTGCGACGCGATTGGCATGCCGAGCCTGTTTACCGATCCGCAATTCGCCGACAGTCGCACGCGCTTCAAGAATCGCGACCGGCTCAACGCCGCGATCGAGGAAGTCACCAAGACCAAAAGTTCGGCCGAGTGGGTCGAATTACTCAATAGGGCCGGCGTGCCGGCGGGACCGATCTACAATATTGCGGAAGTGTTCGCCGATCCGCAGGTCAAGCATTTGCAAATGGCCAAGGCGCTCGAACATCCGAAAAAAGGCACGGCCGAATATCTGTCGCAACCGATCGTGATGTCGCGCACGCCGTGGCGCCTCGATTCCGTGCCGCCGGGAAAGGGCCAGCACACCGACGAGGTACTGCACGGGCTCGGTTATGACGCCAAGACGATCGCCGATCTGCGGGCGCGAAAAATCGTCGAGTAGCTAAGCGCTCAATGCCTGATCGAGATCGCGGATGATGTCGGCGGCCGTTTCGAGTCCGATCGATACGCGGATGACTTCGGGTCCGGCGCCCGCGGCTTCGCGCTGCTCGTCCGACAATTGGCGATGGGTCGTCGACGCCGGATGCAGGATCAGGCTGCGGGTGTCGCCGATATTGGCCAGGTGCGAGAACAGGCGCACGGCTTCGACCAGTTTCACCCCCGCCGCATAGCCGCCTCCGACGCCGAAGGTGAAGACGGCACCGGCGCCTTTCGGCATGTACTTTTGCGCGAGCGCGTGGAACGGGCTCGATTTCAGGCCGGCATAGGACACCCACGCGACGCGCGGATCGTGCGCGAGGAATTCGGCGACCGCCTGGGCGTTGGCAACATGCCGTTCCATTCGCAACGGCAGGGTTTCGATACCCGTGATGGTGAGAAAGGCGTTGAGCGGCGCCAATGCCGGCCCGAAATCGCGCAGCGCGACCGCGCGCGCCTTCATCGTGAAGGCGAAGTCGCCGAAATTCTCGTAGAAGCGAAAGCCGTGATAGGCCGGTTCCGGCTCCGTCAAGGATGGGAATTTGTTGCCAGTGCTCCAATCGAAGCGACCGCTTTCGACGACGGCGCCGCCCAGCGAATTGCCGTGGCCGTCGAGAAATTTGGTGGTGGAATGGGTCACCAGGTCGGCGCCCCATTCGATCGGTCGGCACAGATAAGGGGTGGCGAGCGTGTTGTCGACGATCAAGGGGAGGCCCGCCTCGCGGGCGATTTTTGCGACCGCCTCGAGGTCGACGACCACGCCGCCCGGATTGGCGAGGCTTTCGACGAAGATCGCCTTGCATTTGGGCGTCAGCGCCTTGCGGAAATTGTCGGGCTCGGCGGGATCGACAAAGTGACAGGTCCAGCCGAGCCGCTTGAATGACAGGCCGAACTGCGTCAACGAGCCGCCGTAGAGGCTGCGCGAGGCGATGAACTCGTCGCCAGGCTCCAAGAGCGTGAAGAAGGCGAGAAACTGCGCGGCTTGGCCCGAGGCGGCGGCAATGGCGGCGCGTCCGCCTTCGAGATTGGCGAGCCGCTCTTCCAGGACCGACACGGTCGGATTGCCGATGCGCGAATAGAGATAGCCGAAATCGTGCAGATTGAAGAGCGACGCGGCGTGGGCGGCATCGTCGAAGACATAGGAAGCGGTCTGGTAGATCGGCGTGGTTCGCGAGCGCGTAGCCGGATCGGGTGACGCGCCGGCGTGGATCGCCCTGGTCTCGAACCCATAGGCAAGGTTGCCGCCCGACATGGTGCGTCCCCGTCCGCGCCGCGGCACCAGTCTCGGCGCCTCGACCGGGGTGCTGGAAATGATGCCGCTATCGACACCACTCCACGACAGCTCGCCGCCCAGCCGGCCGTATTCAATTTTCATGCACCGGTCCTGCACCACTTCGAGGCCCGCCGCTTCCGCGCGCGCCGCGGCGGCGGCGTGGCGAATCCCGAGCTGCATCCACACGACCTTGGCCCGGATGGCGATGGCGTCCGCGACGATCGGCGGAACTTGGGCGGGATTGCGAAAAACGTCGACAACATCGACCGGCTCCGGAATATCCTTGAGCGTGGCGAAGACCTCTTCGCCGTTGAGCGCCTGTCCGGCAAGGCCGGGATTGACGGGAATGACGCGGTAGCCTTTGAGCTGGAGATATTTCATCACCAGATGGCTCGGCCGGTTCCAGTTGGCCGAGGCGCCGACCAGCGCGATGGTACGGGCGCCGGCCAGGATGCCGCGCAGCTTGGCGTCGGAATAGGGGATCGGGTCAACCATCGCGGTCACGCGTTCTCGTTGCTGAGATAATTCGGCTCCACTATTGATACCTTATGATTGACGATCTGGAGGGTGTTCCCTATGGCCAATCCCAAGGACGTCGCGGTTTTCGTCGGTAGTCTGCGCACGGAATCCTTTACCCGGAAGGTGGCCCTGGCGCTGGGGAAAATCGCGCCGCCGGCGTTGAAATTGTCGATCGTCGAGATCGGCCATCTTGCGCCATACAACCAAGACCTCGATACCAACCCGCCGGCCGAATGGGTGGCGCTCAAAGAACGCATCAAAAAGGCGGATGCGATCCTGTTCATCACGCCGGAATATAACCGTTCGGTGCCGGGCTTCCTCAAGAACGTAATCGATATTGCCTCGCGCCCCTATGGTCATAGTGCCTGGGACGGCAAGCCGGCTGCGATAATCAGCGTTTCGCCGGGCGCCATTGGCGGCTTCGGTGCAAACCATCATCTGCGTCAATCGCTGGTCTTTCTCAACATGCCGACCATGACTCAACCCGAGGCTTACATCGGCGGCGCCGCAAATCTGGTTGATGACCGGGGCGAATTGACCGTCCCGTCGACGAAGGAGTTTCTCGGCAAGTTCCTCGACGCGTTTGACCGCTGGATTGACCGGAACCAGCCGCCGAAATAAGCGGACTGATCGCCGCTCGAGCGTGCCGATCTGACCGTGAGGCTGACATGGTGATGGGCGATGATCGGATTGGGACGGCATTCTGTGGCGACCCGATCGATGCTATGGAGGCGGCCAGGCAGCTGGTCGCGGGCAATGTCAGAAGGGGCCAGGAGATGTCACATATCGATTTCACGAAGCTGCCGACGTTCGATCAGTTGCCGGTGACAGAGGGCGCGCCGCCCGAATCGGCTTGGGGCGTGTTTGGCGATAATGACGAGCTGGGCTGCCTCAATTTGCTGACCCCCGAAAACATCGTCGCGGCGGCGAGGCTGGTGAAACAGGGCAAAGTGTTTCGCCTCGACGCGCGCATCGGCTATGCCAAACCGCCCTTGTTTGGGCGCCCGCCTTTTGTCCACGACATCGTCAATCTAAGCCCGACCGCGCATGACGATCTGCTCAATGCCTACAACACCCAGGAAGGCAGCCAGTGGGACGGGCTCGCCCATGTCGGCCATGTCAAGTACCGCAAATTCTATGGCGGGGTCAGCGCCGAGGAGATCAGAACGCGCAAGGGGCGGCTGATGATCAGCAGCTGGGCCGACAAGTTTGTCGGGCGCGGCATACTCGTCGACGCCGTCAAATATCGCGCCGAACAAGGTCGCCCGATTCAACCGCTGACTCGCGACACCGTCACGCTTGCCGATTTGCAAGGCGCGCTCTCGGCACAAGGAGTGACGCTGCAACCCGGCTCGGTGCTGCTGGTGCGGACCGGATGGATGGAGGCCTACGAGGCGTCGACCGATGCCGAAAAAAAGGCCATGGCGCCCATGGATAAGCTCAAGTCGGTGGGCATCGAGCCAAGCCGTGCCTTGGTCGAATGGCTCTGGAACAGTCGGGTCGCGGCGATTGGCACCGACACGCCGGCGGCCGAGCCCTGGCCGTGGAATCTGACCGATGCCGACGCGCTGCATCACCGCGCGCTGCCGTTGCTGGGCTTGCCGCTCGGTGAACAGTTCGTCTTGAAGCCGCTGGCGGATGATTGCGCCAGGGATGGCGCCTGGGAGTTCTTGCTGGTGGCAGCGCCGATCAATCTCGACTACGGTATCGCGACCCCGGCCAATACGGTGGTGATCAAATAGATGCCGCGCCTCTCTGCCAATATCGGTATCCTGTTTCGCGAGCACGATTTCCTTGACCGCTTCGCGGCCGCGGCACGTGCCGGATTCGAGGCGGTCGAATGCTGGGCGCCCTATGAATTTCCCGTCGCCGAATTGCGGCGGCGCATTGCCGATGCCGGAATACCATTGATCGGCATCAACACGGCCGGCGGCAATGCCGAAAAGGGCGGGATGGGTTTGGCCGGCGTACCGGGCGAGGAACGGAACTTCGATGCCCTCATGGCGCAGGCCCTCGACTATGGCGCGGCACTCGGCGTGCGCCATATCCATGTCATGGCCGGCGCCATCAACGGCTTTAGCGAGGCGGAAGGGTTGGCAACGATGCGTCGCAATCTGGCACGGGCCGTGACACGGGCGGCACCGCTTGGCGTGACGCTGCTGATCGAGCCGATCAACCGGGTCGACCGCCCGACCTATCTCCTGTCGCGCACCGCCGAGGCCGTCATGATTATCGACGCCGTCGCTTCACCCTCGCTCAAATTGATGTTCGACGTCTATCACCTCCAGATCATGGAAGGCGACGTGGTGCGCCGCTTCCAACGACTCATGCCGAAGATCGGCCATGTCCAGTTTGCTTCGGTGCCGGACCGGGCGGAGCCGGATCACGGCGAACTCGATTATCACTGGATCCTCGACGAGATCGACCGGCTCGGTTGGTCCGGTTTCGCCGGCGCAGAATATCAGCCGCGCGGCCGCACCGTGGATGGCCTCGGCTGGATGAAATGGTTCAGCCCTTGAACCGCCTTGCCAAGGCATCCGCGCTGCGCAGCAACAAGCCGGTATCAACTCCGACGGCGACAAAGAGATAGCCCCATTCGATGTAGCGTCGCGCCTCGTCCTCGTTGGTGGTGAGGATGCCGGGTGCCTTGCCGCACTTGCGGATCAATGCGGCGGCATTGCGGATCGCCTCCTGAACGGCGGGATGGCCGGGCTGACCGATCACGCCAAAGGAGGCTGAAAGGTCGGACGGTCCGATAAACACGCCGTCGACGCCTTCGACCGAAGCGATCTCCTCGAGCCGTTCCAGCGATGCGCGCGTCTCGACCTGCACCAAGAGGCAAATCTCCGCGTCGGCCTTTTTGAGATAATCGGTTACGCGGCCATAGCGGCTCGCACGGGCGCCCCCTGCAACGCCGCGCACGCCCTTGGGCGGATAGCGTGTCGCGGCGACCGCGGCGACGGCCTCGTCACGGGTTTGGACATAGGGCACCAGCACGGTCTGCGGCCCGAGATCCAGCACCCGCTTGATGAGCACCATGTCGTTCCACGCCGGACGCACGATCGGCGCCGCGCCGCCGCGCTGGACCGCCTGCAGCTGCCGCAGCAAGTCCGGCACTTCGTTGGGCGAATGTTCCGTGTCGAGCAGAATCCAGTCGAAGCCGCTATCAGATAAAATCTCCGCGCCGATATTGCTGCACAGGCTGCTCCAGATTCCAATCTGCAGCTTGCCGGCGGCGAGTGCGGCCTTGAACTCGTTGTGTTGCAGTTCCATTGCATTCACTCCTAGACGAATTGCACCGCGAGTCCGCCGAGCGGGCCAAAATCGGCATGCACGGTGTCGCCTTTGTGCGCCCAGATCGGACGGATGAACGACCCCGCCAGCATGATCTGTCCGGGAGGCAGCGAAATGCCGTGATGACCGAAGCGGTTGGCCAGCCAGGCGATGCCCATCGCCGGATGACCCATGACCCCGAGCGCCAAGCCGGTTTCTTCAATATCGGCATTGCGGTAGAGCGCACCGCCGACCCAGCGCAGATCGACATCGAAGGGCTTCAGCGGCCGGCCGCCGATCACCAGTCCGGCTGCGGCGCCGTTATCGGCGACCGTGTCGAATATCTTGCGCGGATTCTGGACGCGGGCGTCAACAATCTCCATCGCGGGCACGACATACTCGGTGGCGCGCATCACCTCCATCAACCCGACCCCGGGACCTTTCAATTCCTTGTTCAAAACGAACACCAGCTCGATCTCGACCCGTGGCACACAAAAGTCGTCGTGACGAATCTTGGCGCCGTCGGGAATCATCATGCTATCGAGGAGGTGGCCGTAGTCGGGCTCGTCGATTTGCGAGGAGGCCTGCATCGCCTTCGAGGTCAGGCCGATCTTATAGCCGATGATCTTGGCGCCTTTCGCGACTTTGCGTCTGATGAGAATGTCCTGGATGGCATAAGCATCCTCGAGCGTGATGTCGGACCAGGTCTTGTGAAGCTGCACCATGGGCTTGCGCGCTTCCTCGGCGGCGAGCAAATCGGACGCGGCCTTTTGCCGGTCGGCTTCAGACATCATGGCCTTTCTCCCTTCTTGCGCCTCAATCAATCCGACCGCCGCCGGCATGTTGCAAAGCCCTGAAGCGATTCGCCACGACGCGACGCGCCTGCGGTCACCGCGACGTTCGCGACCACGCGGCCGGCCCCTCATCGTCGAGACCGCCGATCATGCGATTTACCCGGCCGAGCCGCAACCTCCGCCAATGAAATTGTGGGCGGAAGACAATCGATCGGGCAGGTGGCGGCTGCCAATCCTAGCTGCGGCATGAATCGGCCTCAGCTTCCCTGGGGCCGGCCAATCCTCGGTCGCCGGATCGATTGCCGTTGCGCAAGAAGCCGGCTCCCTCGTCGCGAGCCCGCGGTCTTGTCCTTTTAAAGCCCGCTTCCGGGACCGGTTGAAAGAGCGGGTCCTGCCCTTTGACGGCCGCGCCAGCCTCGGCCGATGCCGGCTTCTATCCGCCGCCGGCGGCAAAGGGTGATGGGCGCCCCGACCTGACGCAGCAACGGCCGCGGTAATTTGAGCGGCTTGGGCAATGGCCCTATGATGACCGCGGGTGGGACTGGAGCCAATCATGGTCGACGGTTTGGCCGCCTTGCTGGCGGAAGTGAGATTCGATGCAGGCGGACTGATCCCGGCGATCGCGCAACAATATAATTCCGGCGAGGTTCTGACGCTCGCCTGGATGAATCGCGACGCGCTCGCCGCGACCCTTGAGTCGGGCCGCGTCACCTATTGGTCGCGCGCGCGTCAGAGACTGTGGCGCAAGGGCGAGACGTCGGGGCAAACGCAACGGCTGGTCGAGTTGCGGCTCGATTGCGACGGCGATGCGGTGCTGCTCTTAGTCGATCAGACCGGTGTCGCCTGTCATACCGGACGGCGAAGCTGCTTCTTCCGCGCCGTGCGCGAGGGTGGGCTTGTCGTCATTGCCGACCCGCTAATCTCACCCGAGAAACTATATCCGGGCGGCACCGCGCCTTAGCCGCGGGCAAGATCCCGCTCGAGCTTGTCCAGCGTGCGCATGGAATCAAGTACCTGCCTGACGCTGGAGTTGGGCTCGCGCCTGTCCTTGATCGCGGCAAAGAATTCGCGATCCTCGAGTTCGATGCCGTTGGTTGAGACATCCACCTTCGATACGTCGATCGGCTTGTCGTAGCCATCGACCAGATCGTCATAGACCGCCTTGTAGGTGCCGTTATCGCAAATGTAGCGGAAGAACGAGCCGAGCGGGCCATTATTGTTAAAGGACAGCGACAGCGTCAGGATTGCACCCGAAGCCACTTTGAGCTGAATGCTCATGTCCATGGCGATCTTCAATTCGGGGTGGACCGGTCCCTGCACCGCATGCGCGACCGTCGGCAACTCCCCGGTCTGGTACTGGAACAGATCGACGGTGTGGCAGGCGTGGTGCCACAGCAGATGGTCGGTCCAGCTCCGCGGCTGGCCCTGTGCATTCATATTGGTGCGGCGAAAAAAATAAGTCTGCACGTCCATTTGCTGGATCTTGAGCTCTCCCGATTTGATCCGTTTATGTATCCACTGGTGGCTCGGGTTGAAGCGGCGCACATGGCCCGCCATCGCCACCAAGCCAGTCTCCTTTTGCACCCGGACGATGCGTTCGGAATCCGCGAGGCTGTCGGCCATCGGAATTTCTATCAGCACATGCTTGCCCGCGCGCATGCACATTTCCGCTTGCTGGGCATGGATCTGCGTCGGGCTCGCCAGGATCACCGCGTCAAGGCCCGGCTGCTTCAGGCTCTCGGCCAGGTTTGTGGTCCAATGCGGAATCTTCCATTTCTTGGCGACTTCCTCGGTGCCGGCGGGTCGGCCGCCAGTGAGCGAGATCACCTCGACATCCGGAATCCTGGCCAGGGCCTCGAGATGCCGGATTCCGAACGCCCCCTGCCCCGCCAGCGCGATTTTCATGCCGCCTCCTAATGCCGCGAGCTAGGCTCTCGGATTCTCAAGAATCATGTGACCGCACGCCGTGTTCGACGCCGGCACGCGGTAGAAGCGATAGACTTCTTTGGCGTCGTCGTCGAGCGCGCCGCGCATGACGAGCCACATCACCAGTTCGATGCCTTCCGAGCCGGCCTCGCGGAGATATTCCAACGGGCCGATCCTGACCAGCTCCTCGGGATGCGACGCCATCGCATCGAGAAACCGCTTGTCGAAATCCTGATTGATGAAACCGGCGCGCGCGCTCTGCAATTGATGGGACATACCACCGGTGCCGAACACCACCACGCGCAGATCCTCATCGAAGCTTTCGATTGCCTTGCGCAGCGCCTTGCCAAGCATGTAGCAGCGATGGCCCGTCGGCGGCGGGTATTGAATCACATTGACGCATAGCGGGATGACCTTGAACGGCCATTCCCGAGGCTCGCCGCACAACAGCGACAGCGGCACCGTCAGCCCATGATCGACGGCCATCTTGTTGACGATCGTGATGTCGAACTCGTCGAGAATGGTCGATTGCGCGATATGCCACGCGAGATCGGGATGACCGATGACTTCGGGAACCGGCCGCGGTCCCCACCCTTCATCGGCGATCGGAAACCGATCGGCGCAGCCCAGGGCGAACGTCGGAATCACTTCGAGTGAAAACGCCGAAGCGTGGTCGTTATAGACCAGGATCACGACATCGGGCTTGGTCTCCCGCATCCATTTCTTCGACGGCTCGTAGCCGTCGAACAGCGGTTTCCAGTAGGCGTCCTGGGTGTGGTGGCGATCGATTGCGGCGCCGATGGCCGGCACATGCGACGTCGTCACGCCGGCGATGATTCTAGCCATTTTTCTTGTTCTTCCATTCGCTCTTGCTGCGGTTGCCCGTCGGTTTCCGGCCGCCTGCCAGCATCATCTTGGCATAATCCTCCTGAGTCGAACCGGTCATGATCGCCGCGATGTTCTGGAACGTCAGTCCATCCGTCGCCGCGAGTTTCGAGGTGTAATAGATATTGCCGCCCAGTTCCAACATCTTGTCCCAATTTCGTTCGAGCACCGCCTTCTTTTGATCCGGCGTCATCGGAAACTGGTCGAGATATTTCGCCTCATCCGCCTTGAACGCCCGGCGATTGGCATCGCTCATCATCGACATGCAGAACATGTTGAGGTGATAACCCTGACGAGACCTTTTGGCGTCAAATACGTAAGTGCCCGGGATATCCTCGTAGGCTTCCTGCTTTGGTGCTGCCTTGCCCTCGGTCAAAATCGATTCTCCCAATAGAGTCGCATCGGATTGCCCACCAAGAGAGCCTGCTGTTGCGAGGCCCCGGGCGCGATACGCGGAATCATGTCGACCAGGACACCGTCATCCGGCATGTGCGTCGTCATGTTCGGATGCGGCCAGTCGGTGCCCCACAACACGCGGTCCGTGAACCTTTCCACCAGTGTCTTCGCCAGCGGCACGAAATCGTCATAGGGCGGGCCTAGCCTTGAGATGCGCTCGGGCCCGGTCACCTTCACCCACAGGTTGGGGTGATCGGCCAACACCTTCATATAGGCCTGAAAATCGGCATGTTCGACTCCCTTTTGCGCGTCCGGCAGCGACATATGGTCGAGCACTGCGATGGTCGGCAAGGCCTCGAGGAATGGCACCATCTTAGCAAGGCTCGGTGCCTCGAAATAGACCACGACATGCCAGCCCAACGCCGCCACACGGCGCGCCAGCGCGAGATGCACCCGCGGATCGACGGCATCGACGAGGCGCGGCAGGAAATTGAAGCGTACGCCGCGGACGCCCGCTTCATTCATGTCGCGCAATTCCGCGTCGTCAATGGTCGGCTTGACCACGGCGATCCCGCGCGCGCTGCCATTGGCTGCAAGAAGCGCATCAATCGTCGCGGCATTGTCGGTGCCGTGACAACTTGCCTGAACGATCACGTTGCGCGAGAAGCCGAGAAAATCGCGCAAGACAAAGAGTTGCTCCTTGGGCGCGTCGTAGGGCGTGTATTTTCGCTCAGGCGCGAACGGGAATTTGGCGGCCGGACCGAAGACATGACAATGGGCGTCGACCGCACCTGGCGGGGGCCGGTACCTGGGCTTGGTCGGGCTTAGGCAATAGGATTGAAAGTCACCATCGGCGGGCATGCCGCACTCTCCAATTCTGACGGAGCAATTTATGACGCATGAATTTAGCCGGTCTTGGTCGCGGTGCAATCCCGTTCGCCATTAGCTGCGCCGATGGCCGACACAAACAACAAGGGCGCGACCCTGCTTTGTCGCGTCGAGGAGATACCGGACCGAACCGCACGCGGCTTCGTTTTCGGCAGCGGCGTCGACCGGCGCGACATTTTCGTCTATCGGCGCGGCGACACGCTTTACGGCTACCACAATGCCTGTCCTCATCAGGGTACGCCGTTGAATTTCCTGCCCGACCGGTTCCTTGACAGCGAAGGCGCCCATTTCCACTGCACCACGCATGGTGCGCAGTTCCGCATCGCAAGCGGTTTTTGCGTCCTCGGCCCGTGTCGCGGCAAAAGGCTGCGCGCCATCAGGCTGCGCCTCGCCGATGGCGCGGTGTGGTGGCTGCCCGATTGATGCGGCTCGAGGGCTAAACCACCCTGATGTTTTTGAATTGCCAGGGATCCGAGCGATCGAGGTCCTCGGCAAAGAGACGGCCGCGATCGTGGAGCGGCGTCCAGTCGCCCCACACGCCCGCCATCTCGCCGAGATAAGGAAGGCAGATGTCGAGCACCGGGCGGAAATCAATCTCGTCCGGCTCGATGATGCCGCGGCGCGGATTTCGCAGGGCCCAGACCACGCCGGCGAGCACCGGCGCCGTTACCTGCAGACTGGTGGCGTTGTTGTACGGCACGAGCCGGCGCGCCTCGTCCACCGTCAAGCGCGACCCATACCAATAGACACCCTTGGGGTTGCCCATGAGCAGCACGCCGAGTTCGTCGATACCGCCCGAGGCGATATCGTCCATGATCAAGCGCTTCTCGTCTTGCAGGTTCCAGTTCTTGCCCGCGAGCTCATGCAGCGACAGCACCGCCCCGTCGCAAGGGTGATAGGCGTAATGCACGGTCGGGCGATAGGAGACGTCGTCGCCCGCCCCGACCGTAAAGTAATCGGCAATCGAAATTGATTCCCCGTGGGTGATGAGATACCCGAGATACGAACCCTCGAGTGGCGTCCAGCTGCGGACACGCGTGCTGGCGCCGGGCCGGTTGAGATAGATGGCGGCGCGGCCGCCGAAATCATGCCGTGCGCCGTCGGCGGGAAAATGCTTTTCGTGGCTGCCCCATCCCAATTCAGCCGGCTGCGACCCTTCGCTGAAGAAGCCGTCGATGGACCAGGTGTTGACGAACTCGCCCACCCGCTTCGCCTGGGTCGAAACCTGCGTATCTCGTTCGGCGATGTGAATGACCTTGATGCCAAGCCGCGACGCCAGCGCCGCCCAACCGGCGCGATCGACCGGAACATCGGCGGCGACGCCGGTGTCGCGGGCCACGTTGAGCAGTGCTTGCTTGACGAAGTGCGATACCAGGCCCGGGTTGGCGCCATGGGTTAGAATCGCGGTCGGCGCGACGGGAAATTTCTTGCGCAGCTCGAGCGCGCTTTCGCGCAGCGCGTAATTGGAGCGCGCCGATGGCGACAAGGACGGATCGGTATAGCCGCCGGGCCACGGCTCGATGCAGGTATCGATGTAAAGCGCGCCTTGGGCGAAGCAGAATTCGATCAGCGCCAGACTCGAGACATCGACCGAGACGTTGACCAGAACGTCGCCGTTGCCAATGAGCGGCGTGAGCACGCTTCGATAATTGTCGCGCGTCAGCGGCGCCACCAGAAATGTGATCCCCAGCGCGCGCGCCTCGTCGTGACCGCGCTCCTCGGCGGTAACGATGGTGATTTGCGACGGCGCCATGTCGATATGGCGCAGGAACAGCGGCAGCACGCCCTGGCCGATCGAGCCGAAGCCGACGATCACCATGCGACCCGCAAACTTGAAGTATTTGGTCTCGGCCATCGGATTAGAGCATGCTCTCGAGGACACGGTCCGGCGGACGATGGCCGTCGGCAAAGGTCTTGATGTTGATGATGACTTTTTCTCCCATGTCGATGCGTCCCTCGATGGTGGCGGAGCTCATATGCGGCAGCAAAACCACATTATCCAGAGTCAACAACGACGGGTTCATATCGGGCTCTTGTTCGTAGACGTCAAGGCCCGCGCCCGCGATGTCGCGGTTACGCAACATTTGCGCCAACGTCTCTTCATCGATGACGCCGCCGCGTGCGGTGTTCACGATAAAGGCCGACGGCCGCAAGAGCCTAAGGCGGCGCGCCGATAGGAGATGGTAGGTCGCCGGCGTATGCGGACAATTGACCGAGACGATGTCCATACGCGCCAGCATCTGATCCAGGCTCTCCCAATAGGTCGCCTCCAATTCCTGCGCCACCTCGTCCGGCACGCGGCGGCGATTGTGGTAGTGGATCGCGAGACCGAACCCCCTGGCGCGCCGAGCCAGCGCCTGGCCGATACGGCCCATGCCGACGATGCCGAGCCGCTTGCCCCACAGTCGATGGCCCAGCATCAAGGTCGGCGCCCAACCGCTCCATTGATGCTGCCGCACCATGCGCTCGCCCTCGCACAGGCGACGGGCGGTCGCCAGGATCAGCGCCATGGTCATGTCGGCCGTGTCCTCGGTGAGGACGCCCGGCGTGTTGGTTACCGTGACGCCTTTCGCTCTTGCCGCCGCCAAGTCGATATGATCGACGCCGGTGCCGAAATTGGCGATGAGCTTGAGCCGTGGTCCGGCGGCGGCAATGACGTCGGCATCGATCCGGTCGGTCACCGTCGGCACCAGCACCTCGGCCTCGGCGGCGGCGGCCTTGAGCGCCGCCTGGTCAAGGGGCACATCGTCGGTGCTGAGCCTGGTGTCGAACAGCTCCATCATCCGCGTCTCGATGGCGTCGGGGAGCTTGCGCGTCACGATCACCAATGGTCGTCGCACAAAGGTTCCTTCCTCTAGGCCGACAGGCAGACGGTCATCGCCTAGAACGGGCCCGATGGCAAGTCCGCTGGCGATTCGAGCGGCGGTCCTTGACCGAGCTTCGACGCGACGCTAGAGCATCGGCCCGTGCGGTGGGGAGCGACCTTTCTGGCCGTGGCGGCCTTGGCGACGGCGATCACGACGGCATGGGCCGACGACAAAAGCGCGCCAGCTGCGCCTCGTTTCGAATCGCTGCGTTGGGACAAGGTCAACCTGCGCGCCGGGCCGGGCGATCAATATCCGATCCGCTGGGTGCTGACGCGCAAGGGCATGCCGGTCGAAGTCCTCGACAGCTTCGACGTCTGGCGCAAGATCCGCGATTGGCAAGGCAGCGTCGGCTGGGTGCACGAACGCATGCTGATTGGCAATCGCACCGTCATCGTCACCGGCATCGAGCGCACGCTCCATGCCGATCCGAACGAGACGGCGAAGCCGGTGGCGCGCGCCGAACCGGGCGTGGTCGGCCGGCTTCTTGCCTGCCGCGGCGCCTGGTGTCGGATCGAGGCGCAGGGCGTCAAGGGCTGGATCGAGCGTCGCGCGATCTTCGGCGTCACCCTCGACGAAGTCTTGGAATAGCCTATTCCGCCGCCATGAGCGGCATTGCCGGCGCGGCCGCGCGCTGGTCCGCGAGCGCCTGCAGCCAGGCGATGCCCTCCTTCGCCACGAAATGCCCGCCGCGCACGCTGGCGAGGCACAGCGGGTCGGCGGCGCCTGGGGGCACCTTCCCCTCGGCCGTGCCGCGCGCTGCGCGCAGCAACAGCCGGCGCACTCGTGCGATCATGATGTCGCTCGCTGCCAGATTCTCGAACGAGCGGTCGACAATGTCGCCCATGCTTTCCTGCACCGCCTGGTCCTGCGGCTGAATGCCTTCGATACCGGAGAAACTCTGCGTGCGCTGCACCTCCCGGTCGATGAGATGGTCGTTGCCGTTGTTGCCGGCGAGGCGGAAACGCCCGAGCCAATCGGTGGTGTTGGGCAGGAAACGATATTCACGCGTGCGACCGCCGGGGACCTGCGTCGCCGCTTGCAAGCGCTTGTATGCACCTTTCCAGACGAGATCGACGATCATGGTGTGAGTGTCGTCCATCGGCACATAGGCCCGATTGAGGATATTGTCCTCGAAGGCATTGATGGGCGGCATGGTCCAGCACGGAAAGGCGAACTGGCCGAAACGCCAATAGATATTGCCTTCATCGGCAGGCCGATAAGCGGCGTAGACGGCGCCGTATTCGGTCTCCTGCGAGACATATTCAGGGGCACGGTTGGCAAGCGCGAAGCGCTGCAGGCTCGCCGCCATGTCGCCCATCGTCACCGAGCCGAAATGCAGGAAGCCGATATGCGACGTATCGAGCTCACCTTCGACGCCGGCCAGCCAATTGGATTGCCGCTGCACGAAATCGATCCGAACCTCGGCCTCGGGCAGGAGATTGGCCTCGAGCGCCGGCAGCGCCGGCACCGGTTGCTTGCTGCCCATATAGACCCAAATCAGCCCGTTGCGCTCGGCCGCCTTGTAGGCCTTGGCCTTGACCTTGTCCTTGAACACCTGGTGCGGCGGCAAGTTCGGCTGGTCGAGGCAATTGCCGTCAACATCGTATTTCCAGCCGTGATAGATGCAGCGAATGCCGTTCTCCTCGTTGCGGCCGTAAAACAGGCTGGCGCAGCGATGCGGGCAGCGATGATCCATAAT
>JASHOB010000162.1 GCA_030041335.1 Alphaproteobacteria bacterium
CTCTACGGCGCGCTCGCCCTCCTTTTTCTGTTGGTTCCCTATTTGCTGATCGGAACGGCCGGATATTCGGCCGTTGCCGCGGGCTTCGCTATTTTGCCGTTTCCGCTGCTGCTGGCGGCGGTATCGCCGACGGTGGGCAAGCTCGCCACGCGATGGGGCGCCCGCACGCCCCTGACGATCGGTCCGATCATGGTCGCAGTGGGCTTCCAGTTGTTGGCATGGAGCATCCCTGGTCAAGATTACTGGACAACCTTCTTTCCTCCGATTGCGTTGATGGCGCTTGGTATGGCCTGTGCCGCGGCGCCTCTGACCAACGCGGTTCTGGGCGCGGTCGACAGCCGCCACACGGGGGCAGCCTCGGGCCTCAACAGCGCGGTTTCTCAGCTAGGCGGTCTGATCGCGATCGCCCTCATCGGAAGTGTGCTCGCCTCGGAGGGCGACGTACTCATTGCCAATTCCAGCATCGCCTTTGCCCTCGCCGGAATCGCGGCCTTCGGCGCGGGCGTGAGTGCGTTTACCCTGGTGGGCCAGAAGCGCTCCTCCTGATTACCCGTCCTCGACATCACTCAGGGGCGGATCGGCGCCTTCAACGTGTCGGCCGATCAGGGCCGCCTTATTCATGGGCTTGTGGTGGATTGCCGTTGAGGTGGTAGACAATCCCTGTCTTGGTAGTGCCGACCAGGACCGATTCCTTGGCCCTCAATTGAAGCGCGATGAAGAACCGTTCGCAGCGCCTCATCGCCTCGTCGTGAAAATCAAAGCGCCGTTTGAACTTGCACTGGAATGCGAACTCTCCGACCAAGGGCATGTGGTCGCCCCGCTGGCGCCACAGCGCAACATTGCTCATTGCCCGTACCCCCCTGCCGAAGTCGAGCTCTCCCAGGTCCTGCAGCACCTCCTCGACGATCGTCTGGTTAACGAGCTCGATGCTATCGTCGGCCCTGCGCTTGACGATCCTCAACGCCGGGAAAATGCGTCCTAAGGCTCTCGTCGACATTCGATCGGCTTTTGGCACCTCTGACCACCCGAACTCCACATTGTGCGAGAACAATCGGCGAAATCCGCCAATCTTGTCACGCAACGGCAAGGCTTCCGACTTGAACTTGACCTTGTAGGCACCCCTGATGCTCGGCCGGACATCCATTTCTGCGGCCTTTTGCAGATCGGGATGCCGAAACTTGAAGACGACTTCCGGTTCGCCGGCCGGAAAGCCGTCCTCGTAGGCGATGCGCCGCCGCAGAATGAAGGCGTGGTTGTAGAGCCTGAAATCGGCAGTGTCCAAAAACACCACTTCCCTGATCCGCGGTCTCCTGCCGATGACGCCACGGCTCGAAAAGCCAACGGAAGATTTTGCCGCCGTATGACTGACGAGCGCGCCAAACTCACGAAAGCTCTGCACCGAGGTGAAGCGGTCTGGCTTCAGGATTATTTTGCATTCGAGATAGTGAACGTCATCCAAGGGATGACCGTCACTGTAAGTGCCTCGGAGCGCGGGCTGATCCCGTGCGGCACGCACCGTCCTCATTGGCTTCCCCCAGTCGCATCGCCGCCAGCACCGGCTAAGACGGATAGAACGCGGCGCACAACCCAATTGTTACAAGCATGGTCAAAAACAGCAACGGCATGCCCAGCTTGAAGTAATCGCCGAAGCGGTAGCCGCCCGGCTCCATTACCAGCATATTCACCGCCGACGAGACGGGTGTCGGATAGCCGGCGCAGCTGGCGATCGCCACGATCATGGCGAAGGCGTGCGGCGAGCGGTGGAGGAGCTGAGCCGTATCGATGGCGACGGGAGCCATCAGCACGGCGGTCGCCGTATTGGAGATGAACATCCCGACCCCCGCCGTCACCAGAAATAAGAGGGCCAACATGGCCACGGGTCCAAGAGGACCGAGGGCGGCGCCTAGCTCCCTCACCATCAATTCCGTCGCGCCGGTCTTGGCGAGCGCCGTGCCTAGCGGCAACGTCCCCGCGACGACGACCACGGTTTTCCAGTTTACGTTGCGGTAGATGGCATCAAGCCTGACGCATTTTGTCGCGAGCAACGCCAGTGCGGCAAGCAAGGCGGCCGCCGTATTCGGCACGACCCTCAAAGCCATCAGCAAGATCATGGCGACGAGGATGGCGACGGCGACCGGCGCCTGTCGAGGCGCGGGAATGAGTTCGCCGTATTCCTTTGGCAAGGTGAGCACGACGAAGTTCTGACGGTCGTCGCGCAGTCGGCGGATTGCTGCCCACTCCCCCGACACCAGGAGCGTATCGCCGTAATCCAGTTCCTGATCGTCCAGATTCACCGTGAGTGGTTGGCCCCGATGCCGAATTGACAGCACGTTGACGCCGTGGCGTGAGCGAAAGTCGAGATCGCGCAAGGTACTGCCGATCATGTGGGATTCGGGCGTCAGCATGATTTCGGCGACCCCCACCTGATGCAGCGCCTCGCGACGATGCTGCTCCGTCAGCGCAGGCAACACAGCCAAGTCCTCGGAAGCGATCAGCCGGCTGGCCTGTGGCTCGGCGCCGACCACGAAGATCGCGTCGTTCGGCTCGAACACCACGCCGGGCGACGCCGGAAGGTATATCGGTTTCGCGTGCTGATGCTTCTCGATGCCGACGAGGACGACACCATAACGGTCAGGCAACCGGGTCCGCGCGACGGTTCGGTCAATCAGCGCCGAGCCCCGACCAATTTGCAGCCGGTACCATTTATCGGCAAGCCCATAGCTTTGTAACAGATCCATCGCACTCGATTGCGGAGCGCCCGATTCCTCGCCCGTGAGCCGCCGGCTAAGCAAGCCGCGCCCGAACATCAGGATGAAGACGACGCTGACCGCGAGTACGGCAATGCCGAACGGTGTCCAACTGAAGAACGAGAGTGGTGCAATACCCCGCTCCCGCAAGACCTCGTCAACGACCAGGTTCGTGGACGAAGCGATCAACGTCATCATGCCGCTGATAAGGGCTGCCACGGCAAGCGGCAGCAACATTCTCTTCGGATTGAGCCCTGTATTATTCGTGATGGCGATGACGACAGGGATGAACATCGCGACAATGGCGGATGAGCTCATGAATGCGCCGACGCCGGCCGCCAGCACCATAACCAGCGTGATGAGCCGTGCTTCGTTGCTGCCGCCAATCGTCATCACCGTCTCGCCAAGACGGTAGGCGACTCCGGTTTCGACGAGTCCCTCGGCGACGATTGATACGGCCGCAATCAGCACCACGACGGGATTGCCGAAGCCGGCCAGCGCTTCCTGGGGCGCCAGCACGCCGCTCAACGTCAAAGCCAAAACCACGAGCACCGCGACAATGTCGGCCCGCGGTCGGCCCAACCCAAACAACGCGATCGCGGCCCCGAGAATACCAAGAACGATAACAACTTCTTGGCTGAGCATCGCGCCGTCCGGCAGTTTCCTTTTCCGTGCCGCAATCGGCAGCGTTTGACGAGGTTAGCCGATTTCGACGGCGAAGAGGAACAGGTGCAGCGACGTTGCCTTATGATCGTTGATCGGAAAAATCAGGCAACGAGCCCAAACGGCTGCCGATCGGCGGCGTCGACGCGGTGCCGTGGGCGCCTCACACGCGACCAATCAATCCGATGTCACGATCGGCAAACCCTGAACCGCTCAGAAGTTCCGGCCCGAGTTCCGTGCGGCGGCCGGTTTGCGCTCAAGCCACTATCGACAGCGCCAGGCTTGACGATGCAATGCCATCTCGTGCCAACGATCGAGAGCGGTCAACGCGGCTTCAGTCGACCGCCATCCCTTTTTCCGCCAGCTCCTTTTTCGCGCTCTCGTTCTTGGTCAAATGCGTCAGGCCCATGCCGCGCAGAACGTTTGGAGCCTTGGTGAACTGGATATTGTCATAGCCCACGATCTCGATGCGATTGCCCCAGGGGTCGCGGAAATCGAGAAACGGACCGGGGATCGGCTTCACACCCGCCGCCTTGAGGGCGGCGCGCACCGCTTCCTTGTTATCGACGACGAGGCCGAGGTGACGGCCGTCATCGGCGGGCTGTTTGCGACCCGCCTGAAGCGCAATGAATTGGTCACCAAGATCGATGAAGGCCATCGTCTTGCTCTTTCCGCGCAACTCAAAGTCGAAGATGCGGCCGTAGAACGCCAGCGCTTCCTCGATATCGCCAACTTCCAACGCAATATGGTTGAAGCCGATGGCGCGCGGCTTTGTCGAGCCAACCATTCCACCCTCCTCTTGTCCGTCACAGAGTTATTTGGTGGCAACCGCCCGATCGCGCAACATTGGGCCCGGTCGCTCCAGAAGATCCCAAGAGCGGCGACCCTGGGTCCCTCCCGGGACCGAGGCCAATGCGAGCGGCACGGACGCATGATGGCTCATGGGGGAAACTCTTGATTAATGGACGCGTCGTCTGAAGCGCCTCTATCCCTCGGCCTGGGGCCAGCTATCGAAATCAGTGGATAACGAGCGCAATCTCGATCACAACATTGTCCGCTCGCATGGCGGATCGACCAGTAAAGCCCGTACTCTTGACCGGCGCCGCCGGCGCCTTGGGGCGGCATCTCGCCGCCGCACTCGCAGCACGGGGCTGGACGCTCCGGCTCACCGATATTGTTGCCTTTCCCGGGGCGCTCCCACCCAACACCAGCTTCACACAAACCGATTTGGCCGATGCGCCGGCAATAGCGCCATTGGCGGACGGATGCGGCGCCATTCTGCATTTCGGCGGCATCTCACGGGACCGGCCATTCGATGAAGTGCTTCGGCCAAACATTATTGGCGTTTACCACATATATGAAGCGGCATGCCGGGAACGGGCACGCGTGGTCCTTGCATCGTCGAACCATGTGGTCGGCTTTCACGAGCGGAGCGAGCGTATCGACGATTTGGCGCCGCTCATGCCGGACTCCTATTATGGTTTGTCCAAGGCCTATGGCGAACTATTGGCCCAGCTTTACTGGAAGAAACATGGGGTCGAAAGCGTCTTGTTGCGCATCGGCAGCTGTGCTCCCGAGCCGTGGGACGCACGCAGCCTGGGAATCTGGCTTTCCTATGCCGATTTGACGCGGCTGGTGGAGCGCGCGCTGATGGCTCGTGATGTCGGATGTGAGGTGGTCTGGGGAGCTTCCAAGAATGCATCGCTCTCGTGGTGGAGCAACGACGCGCGAGCGAAACTCGGCTGGGAGCCGGCGGACAGTTCCGACCGGTTTGCCTCCCGTCTGGCGCAAAAGCGGAGCGACAATCCGATCAGCGAACGATACATGGGCGGTGACTATGCCGCCAATGGCTATTCCCGTCCCCTCGTTGCACCGGAGGAGGAGAAGAACGAGAGATCTCCCCCAACGTAGCGATAAACGTCCCGCACAAAGCTCTTCGACTGTTGGGACTGACGGGTCTCTTGGCAGCAGAGCTGAAAAGGCGGGCGGTCTCGACAATGTGAGATGCGTCGTCGAGGTTGAACCTCTACCGTCGCGGAATCTCAAATCCTGGGCGCCGGCCGGGGC
>JASHOB010000163.1 GCA_030041335.1 Alphaproteobacteria bacterium
GCGATGGGCGGCGGCTGCCCTTCGGTGCGCTGGAGTGGCGGCACGTAGGCTGAGGAAACTCTCCTCGCGTCCGCAGCAACCTTGTTGTCGGCGACCTCGAGCTGGCTCATGCCACATCTCCCGTTGCGTCACGCTCAACGTGGCATACAGAGCCTGCGTTTTCCAGATCATAGTTTCTCGGTCATGAGAACGAGCGCTGCTCCTGTCTCGAAAAGCGCCGTGCTCTATCCAGCGGGAAAATGTCATCGCAACCACGGAATGTCGGTGCTTGGAACCGAAAGCGCCGGTCAGCATTCGGTGTTCAACTACCAAACTCGGACACTTACTTCGGTGGAGGTGTCTTCTCAGCGCGGACACGCGCCGCAGCTGATCCCTTGCCAAACTGGTGATCCCACCTGAGTTGCCTCATTAAGCACACCGCTATTTAGCCAGCGCGGCCATTCTTGGTGCCTCATTAGCGCGATACCGAGGCATCTTTTACTGGGGCGAGGAGCCGCTTAGCCGTTGCCGTCGGTTCGAAGGGCGGCAGCATAGTCGCGATGATGCACCAGATGGGTCGACGACATTGACCGCTGCGATATGAACCACCGTGACAGTCTTGTCCAACGCCTCGCGATGGACATGGTCGCCGACACCGTCGACGAGCACCGGGATAGCATCGAGAGACCCGCTGATGCCGATAAATCGGCTGCCGAAATTGCTGGTGCAGGGCTTAAGCACCGGCTTGTCGCGTGCCGGATCGTCCGCGAGGAACACGACGCGCGGCATTGTTTTGCTCCGCGAAGACGCGCAGACTTTCCGTTCGAATTCCGCATGAGGTCCAGGCGTTATGAGGTCGAGACATTGTCGATTGATCGCGATGGATTCAAGGCTTGTCGAGATGTCGCGACCAGGACCGTCGTGCCCCACTCGTCCCACAAGTGCAGCAGATTTTCTTGCATCATAGCGCGGGCTTGTGCGTCGAGCGCGCCGAAGGGCTCTTTCATCAGCAATTCGCTTGGGTTGTTGGCAAGCGCGGGCAATGCCAACCCGCTGCTGCACGCCGCCGGACAACCCGGCACGATAGCTCGTGGCGAAATCAACCGACCCGATCATTTCAAGAAACCGGTCTGCAAAAGGACGCGCGCGCTCCCTGCTCTTTCTGAAGACACCCCCAATGTGCGCGCCGTTCGCACCAGGATCTCCGGTGTCTGCTCGACATCATGAATCGCACTGAGTAGGAAGCAGTCTATAAAATAGATAGACAAAATTCTTTTTTTGGGAATACCGTCGGCTCATAAACTCGCGTTTGTGGCCCAGAACCGATTGCTCGGTCCGAAGACGACGCACGAGAAAGGACATGCGATGAGCCAAATCTTGAACGAAGTACTCTCGGCACGCGAAAAATACGCGTCCTCTTTCGGCGATAAGAGCAAGTTACCGCCGCCGGCTCGTCGCGTCGGCGTGCTCACCTGGACCCGCGCCATTTCTGCATAACGGTATTGGGAGGCAGCATTGGGTCGTGACTTTGTCACGCTTCCGAAGGCGGAGGTGCACATACATTTGGAGGGATGTTTTGAGGTCGACGATATCGTTCGGCTCGCCAGCGAGAATGGCGTGGCCTTGCCGCGACCGCGCGATCAACTTCTGAAGGTCGCCGGTGGTCTGACGGAATTTCTTCAATTCCTGGATTGGATTTGCGGATTGGTTCGTACCCGCAATCAGCTCGCTGCCGCCGCTTACGCCTTCAGCAACCGTATGGCGAAAAGCGGGGTCGGCTATGCCGACGTCATCGTCAATCCGACGCATTGGGGTCAGTGGCGCCGCAACATTCCAGAAATGATCGCGGCCCTCGACCAGGGTTTTGCCGAGGCCGAGAGTGACGGGCTGCCAGCGGTCGGTCTTTGTATCAGCCTCTTACGCACTCAGACTGCGGACGAAAGCGTCGAACTCGTCTCACTTTTGAGCGCGCTACGCCATCCCCGCGTCGTCGCCCTCTCAATCGATGGTAATGAAACGGCGGCAGGCCGCACCGGTCCCCGCTTCGCCGAGGCATTTCGCCGCGCAGGTGCGGCCGGATTGAAACGCACGGTGCATGCCGGAGAATCGAGCGATGCGAGCGGCGTATGGGATGCGATCCAGCTGTTAGGTGCCGATCGTATTGATCATGGTATCAGGGCGATTGAGGACCCGAAGCTTGTCGACGAGTTAGCGAAGCGCCAGATTCCGCTTGGCATTTGTCCCAGTTCCAACGTGACGTTGGGTCTTTATCCGACATTACCGGATCACCCAATTGAGAAACTACGCCGCGCTGGTGTCCCGGTTTCCATCAACACGGACGATCCGGCCCTGCTAGGCCTTCGCCTCGAGAACGAATACGCGCGCTGCGCCGAAGCATTCGCCTGGTCGGATGACGAAATCCGTGGCCTCGCCAGGACCTCGATCACGGCGAGCTTTGCCGCGGCGGAGACCAAACGCCGTCTCGAAATGGCGGTGGCGGCATGGTGAAAACCGCGCTGTTTTCGCTCGCTGTTGGAATAGCGCTTTCTTCAACGGGACGCGCAGACGACAGGCTCGACATCGCTCGCCTGGCGAAGGCCTGGCCCAAACATTTCACGCTTTCGGGGACCAAGACGGAACCGACCTACATCGAACAGGTCAGACTGACCCGAAACGGCGATGTCTTTACCTTGTCTGGCGGCGCACCTGCTGGAATGGCGCAAAGCCGCGAAGTTGTCTCGGTGGCCGCGGGTGGCGATATCAGGCCCATCCTCTGTCCAGCCGCGATGCGCTGCGCTGCCCCGCTGCAACCGGGCGGCTTTCTGGCGAGCGCCGCCATCGTCGCAGCGGCCCGACGCGGCACACTCCACGGCCGTTTGGCGCCGTTGCGGTTCGGCGGCTACCGGATCGTCTGCATCCCAGCCGAGAAAATTGGGGTTGCGCATGCGGTGCTCGATCCATGCGTGGAGGTCGGCTCTGGCGCAGTTCTTGCTCAGCGGCACCGGTTGTCCGGGAAGTTCGAAGGACCGAGCCTCGATCCCTGGTCGATCGAATTGACCTATGACCCTGTCGCCACTCACTGAAAGGGGGACGAGTATGCTTCTTTCACGACGCACCCTACTCGCGGGACTGTTCGGTACCGCGAGCGCAACGGCACTTGGCGTTTCAAGCCCGGTGTGGTCTGCGGCCCGACTCAAGGTCGCCTTGCTGACGCCGGGGTTGATTAATGATGGATCGTTCAATCAAGTTGCGTTCGAGGCCGTGCAGAAATTGAAAGGCCAGGGCCTGATCGCCTACCAAGTGCGCGAAAAAATGAGGGATCCGGCGTCGTCGGAACCGATCATCCGCCAATATGCTTCGCAGCATTATGATCTGATTATCGGACACGGGATCGAACTGTCGGAGCCGATCCTGAACGTCGCCAAGGATTTTCCCAAGAATCATTTCTCGGCATCGGGCGGGCCGGACCTCGCGGGCAAGCTCCTCGCCAATGTCGACGGCTGGACCTACGATTTCGCGCAGCAGGGCTATTTGTCCGGCTGGGTCGCGGGCAAGCTGGTCGGCATCACCAAGGTTGGATTGATCGGCGGACCGCAATTGCCGTTCATTCTGGCATCGCATAAGGGCTTCAAGGCAGGCCTCGCCGAAACCAACCCCAAGGCACAGGTGTTGGAAGTCTTCACCGGCTCCTTCGACGACGTACAGAAGGCGGTGGAGGCGACGCGCGGTCTCATCGGTCAAGGTGCGGAAGTCGTGTGGACCTCGGGCGACGGCATCGGCAACGGGGTCGCAGCCGCCGCCAACCAGGCGCATATCTATACGCTGGGCGTCACGGGCAGCGCCGGCGGCCTGGCCAAGAAGGTCAATATTGCCAGCGTCGAGCTCGATATGTATCCGACCTTCCGCGCTTATGTCGACGCGGTAAACGCTGGGGATTTCGGCAAGAGGTTCTTTGTCTCAGGCTTGGCCAACAAGGGGTTGGTGCTGAGCAGGGTCAACCATGTCGGTAAGATCGTCCCGCCGCATCTCGAGAAGGAAGTCGGTCAACTGGTGGCGGCCTTGGCATCCGGCAAGAAGACGTTACCCGACTTCTACGGCAAATAGGATGGCGCGTTGACGGTACTCGCGGCGCGTGGCGTTTCAAAGGCCTACGGTCCGGTCCGGGCGCTGATCGACGCCGACATTGATCTTGCGCCCGGCCAGATCCATGCCATCGTCGGCGAGAACGGTGCCGGTAAATCGACATTGGCGAAGATACTGGCGGGCGTGATTCCGGCCGATCGCGGCGAGATTCTGGTCGACGGTAAAGCGGTCCCCGCCCACCGCCAACAGGACGCGATCGCGCATGGCATCGGCTTTGTTCCCCAAGCACTCTCACTGGTCGGCGCGCTGACGCTGATCGAGAACCGCGCGCTCACCCAACCGTGCAATTTCATAAATGTTTCGGCCATCCGCCGAGAACTGGAAGAGGTGGCGTCGCGATCCGGCCTTGCGGTGCCATTGGACGTGGCGATCGGAAGGTTGAGCGTCGCCGAGCGTCAACTGGGCGAACTGTTGATCACGTTGGCACAGGGGGCACGAATTCTATTGCTAGACGAGCCAACCTCGCTGTTGGGGCCGCGCGAGGTCTCGCAGCTCATTCGGTGTCTGCGGGATCTCGCGCGCGACGGCGCAGCGATCGGTTTGGTCACGCATCGTATCGCCGAGGTAATGGACGACAGCGATATGGTCACAGTCCTTCGCGGCGGTCGTTTGGTTCATCACGGTCCGAGCGTGGCGATGACCACCGACGATTTGGCACATCTCATGGTCGGCGAGCGTGACCGCACCGTGGCACGTCGTCTCCGGCCGCGTGACGATCGGATTCGCCTCGAGTCAAAGGGCTTGTCGGTGACCGTAAACGACGTTGCCGTGCTACGTGATGTCGACCTTAGCGTGCGCAGGGGCGAGATCATCGGGATCGCGGGCGTCGCCGATACGAGTCAGACGGTACTCGCCGAGTTGCTGACAGGCCTATGCCGGCCGGATCGTGGCACGGTTGTGCTCGACGGCGTCGATATTACCGCCGCCCCCGCGCTAGCTTGTGGACTGGGCCTTGCATACATCGGGGACGACCGTGTGCTCGGATTGGTTCCGGATATGCCGGTCGCCGCCAACGCCAGTCTATTGCAACTTCGTACACCTGGCTTCAGCCGGCTGGGGTTGCGGCAGGGTGCCGCCGAGATTCGCTACGGCAGGGCAGTTTGCAATGATTTCGGGGTGCGGCCGCCGCTACCCAAGTTACCGGCGGCTGGCTTGTCGGGCGGCAATCAGCAAAAGCTGATTCTTGGCCGCGAACTCCAGCGAACGCCCAAAGCGATCGTCGCGCATAGTCCGACCCAAGGGCTTGACCTGGCGGCCGCCGCGGACATCCATAATCGGCTCTTGGCCGCGGCCGACGGCGGCGCGGCGATCGTCGTAATTTCGGCTGATCTCGACGAAGTGATCGCGATCAGCGACCGGCTCCTGGTGCTGAGCGGTGGGCAATTGGTGGACGACTTCGATATTTCCCTCGGTGCGCCGGATCCCGCACGGTTAGGAGCAGCGATGGCCCGCGGCAGAGCCGCCGGCCAAAGAAAGGCCCAAGCGTCACGATGACGGACGACGAGATGACTGACACGGAAAGAAGCGGCGGGACGGGCGCGGAACTGGCGCCGACCGTTGCCGAACTGATGCATTTGCGCGCTGTCGCCGGCGGCACGGCGGCGCCCGATCTGATCATACGCAACGGCAAGGTATTGGCGCTCCATACCGGCGAAATCCTCGAACGCGATGTCGTCATCGCCGGGCGTCACATCGCCGCCGTCACACCGGCCGGCCGCTTCAATGCGAACGAGATAATCGACGCGAAGGGAATGTTTGTCGCCCCGACCTTCATCGACGTTCACCTCCATATCGAATACACCATGCTGACGCCGGGCGAGTTGGCGCGTCTATCGGTGCCGCGGGGGACCACCACGGTGCTGGCCGACGCCAATTGCATCGCGAACGTGCTCGGCGCCGACGGCCTCGACATTGTCGGCAAGACCGGCACGCCGCTGCGGATTTTCCGGCAGGTGTCGCACCGCGTGCCGCGAAAGCCGGAACTTGAACGGGGCGGCGCGAAACTGGCCGACCAAGACATCGTCGAGCGCGTCCAGCGCTCCAACGCGGCTACGCTCGGCGAATCCAACCCCTTCGATCTCGATGAGTGGTCGGCACGCAAACAGGTCGCAGCGATCAGGGCCGGTAAGCGCATCACCGGCCACACCGCGCGGCTCGGCAACGAGCCGCTATGGTCGTACCTCGCCGGCGGCGTCAGCGACGATCACAACGCCGTCACCACCGAGGAAGTGCTCGACCGGTTGCGTCTCGGCGCGACGCTGACGGTAATGGCGGGCAGCATGAACGACAATTGCCCGACTGTGTTCGCCGATCTGGACGCGTTGGGCGAGGGATTGTTCCACATATGCTTTTGTGCGGACGACAAACACGTGGAGGACCTGCACGACCAGGGTCACATCGACCACCATGTCCGCCAGGCGATCCGCGCCGGCGTCGACCCGGTCATGGCCTGGCGAATGGCCTCGTTGACTCCTGCGCTCTATTACCGGCTCGATCAGTACATCGGCTCAATTACGCCAAGCCGGCTTGCCGATTTGCAGCTGGTGCCGGACCTCGCCGAGGCGCGTCCGGCGATGGTCATGGTCGACGGTAGGGTGGTCGCCCGCCACGGCAAGGCGCTGTTCGAAAATGCCGATGCAATGCCGCCGGTGACGCGCAATACCATCCACCTCCATCCTGGCCTTTCGGCCGACTCGTTCGCCGTCAAAGCATCGGGCGATCATGCCTGGGTACAGGCGATGGAGATGTACGACGGCTACTTCAAGCGCGCCTTCCATGCCCAGCTCCGCGTGATTGACGGCACCGTGCGTTGCGATATGGATCGGGACGTGCTCAAGGTCGCGATCGTGGATCGCCATCACGCCACGCATACTATCGGTATCGGTTTTGTCCGCGGCTTCGGACTGAAACGCGGAGCGCTCGCGGCGACGACGAATTGCGAGAACCAGAATTTAGTGCTGGTCGGCACCAGCGATCAGGAACTGTTGTTCGCGACCCGGGAGATCGAAAGGATTGGCGGCGGCTACGTTGCCGTGGCCGATGGCAGGACACTGGCAACCGTGCCGTTGCCGATTGCGGGCATCATGAGCGACCAACCCTGGGAAACAGTGCGCGAGCAGTCAATCGCAGCTAACCGCGCCGTGGCTGGGCTGGGTTGCAAAATCCATTCGCCGTTCATGATCATGGCCTTCATCGGTCTGGCGGGCGTGCCCGATCTTGGACTGACCGAACTCGGTCTGATCGAAACCAAGACGCAGAGTTTCACCGAACTGGTGCTCGGCTTGCAGGCCGGCATGGTGTGCTGCCGTTGTCCGAGCCACGCCCATGACGTACACCGCGTGATGGACCCGGTGAGTTTTCGTCCATTGGTCACGTCGGGCGGTGCCTGGCGATGACCAGTACCATTCCGGCGCTGCTTGGCAAAGCACTGCCGCCCAGCGGACTATCGGCCGATGAAAACGCGGCCTTGTCGAGACTCCTCGACGCGATCGAAACGGACATCGCGCCTGCCGCTGCTGAGCACGATCGGATCGGACGCTACCCCACCGCGGCCATCGCCGCGCTGAAGCGTTCGGGCATCCTTGCGACCGCCGTGCCGCGCGGTTTGGGTGGGCTTGGGTTCTCGCAGCGCTTCCCGCTGGAGATCCAGGTCAGGCTCGCTGCGGTCGATTCCTCGGTGGCGCAGATCTTCAAAGTCCATGACGAGCTGTCGCGCGAGATCCTGGTTTACGCCCCACCGGACCTGAAGCCAGTTCTGGCGGAGCGGCTGCTCAAAGGGCAGACGATCCTTGGGCTTGCCGTGTCCGAACCGACCCGCAAGGCTGATGATCCATGGACAACAGTTTGTCTGCCGTCTTCCGACGGTGGCTTCATCATTGACGGCAAGAAGATCTATACCACAGGCGCGGCAGAGGCCGATCTTATCGCGGTATGGGGATTCAATCCGAACGCCGACGGCGTGGCCGAAAATCCATTGATGGGCGCGCAGCTCAATCTCGTGCCGCCGACCACTCCCGGGGTCATCATTCATCGAGATTGGGATGCGCTTGGGCAGCGCGCGACCGATTCCGGCACCATCACGTTCTCGAAGGTGCAGACCGACCCGACGTGGCGTGCGAGCCTTCCGGGCAAGGCGCCGCTGCCGTTCGCGTCGTTGCGTTATCTCGCCGGCTTTGCCGCATGTATGGTCGGCATTGGCATCGGCGCGGTTAGCGCCGCGGTGCCCTTCGTAAACGCCGAGAGCCGGCCGTGGCCGTCCGGCGACGTCGACAATGCCGCCGACGATCCCTATGTGCGCCGTCTCGCGGGCGAGCTTTCAGCGGAGCTGGCTGCCGCCTATGCCCTGACCTTGAGCACCGGCGATCTGCTCGACGCCTTCGAGCGCGGCGATATCGATCGTACGGCGCTGGCGATTCCAATCTACGCCGCCAAGGCGGTTGCTTCGCGCGCCGGCTTGCGCGCCGCCTCGGAGGTTTACGCGTTGATGGGAACT
This sequence comes from Alphaproteobacteria bacterium, assembly GCA_030041335.1. Lineage (GTDB taxonomy): Bacteria > Pseudomonadota > Alphaproteobacteria > ATCC43930 > CGMCC-115725 > JAATGI01. The sequence continues at coordinate 8,615 of JASHOB010000163.1, forward strand.
CGTGCGACTGGGCACAAGCGCGGCTTCGACCGATATTGGCGGAATGCGCGGACCTTGTCGCTGCACGATCCGGTCGAATGGAAGCATGCCGAAATCGGCCGGCACATACTGACTGGCTGGGAACCGCCGCCCGGCGTGTACCAGTGATCGGAGCGCAAACGCGCTGGGCGACGCTGATCCCATTCGCTGTCGGCGCCGCGGCGATCCTGCTGATTGCGGTCTTGCTCGTAATGCTTGCCGGCGCCAATCCCACGGCGGCTGCGGCAGGCCTAATCGAAGGCGCATTCGGCGACACCTATTCCGCAGGCGAGACATTGGTCGGCGCAGTTCCGCTTGCCCTAGTCGCGCTGGGCGTGGCGCCGGCGCTGCGTGCGGGCGTTTTTCCTGTTGGCTCCGAGGGGCAGCTCACGATCGGCGCCGTCGTCGCGACGGCCGTCCTGCTGGCGATCGGCAACGCACCAACTTATCTGCTGCTGCCAGTCGGTTGTGTCGCCGGCGCCATCGGCGGTGCGGCGTGGGCCTTTTTGCCGGCGCTGTTGCGCGCCCGCTACCGTGTCAACGAGATCTTATCGACGCTCCTGATGAACTATCTCGCCACCTATCTCACGACCTGGTTGCTGCGCACCGTCATGAGCACGTCCGAGCCCGTTGCGACGCCGCGCAGCGCCCACCTCGTCGCAACGGCGATGATTCCTAAGCTGCTCCCAGAGACACGATTGCATTGGGGCATTGTTATCGTGCCGGTGGCTGCGCTTCTGCTGGCTTACTGGGTGCGAAGCGTCCGGGGCTTGGCCTACGACGTTTTCGCCACCCGGCCATTCCTCGCGGCGCGGATGGGGGTCGTCGAGGGGCGCGCGGTGATGGGGACGATGCTCCTCGCTGGCGCGGCGGCCGGTATCGCCGGTTGGGTCCAAGTCGCCGGCCTCGAAGGCACGCTTTATCCGAGCGTTGCCGGCGGTCTTGGCTTTACGGGCGTGCTCGTGGCACTGCTCGGCGGTCTCGCGCCGTTAGGCATTATCACA
>JASHOB010000164.1 GCA_030041335.1 Alphaproteobacteria bacterium
CCGCCGCGACCGCCAGGCTGACCCCGGCAAGAACCGGGTGGCCGTTCAGGCTCAGCGCCACTTCACGAAACGTTATAATGTCCATGCCCGCTTTATCGCAGAGCTTGGTCCACCGCGTCGAGTTCCCTCGTCATCCAGGCCTGGTATTTCTCACCGGGCGGCTCGGTCTCGCTTGCCCCCACCACCGCAATGCCCGATGCCTTTGCCGCCACGCAGGTGCGCTCATCGCTCCGGGTTGAACGTCAGCCCATCGCGGACCTCGCTTCGCCCGAGACCACGGCGCGGACTATTGCGGCATCAGCTTGCGATAAAGATGCCAAGTGGCGTGGCCGAGCACCGGCAAGACCACGATCAGGCCAACGAACAACGGAATCGAGCCGACGACCAGCCCCGATGCCACGATCACGCCCCATAAGATCATCGGAACGGGATTGAGCTTGAACGCGCGGATGGATGCGCGCACCGCGGTATCCAGTCCAGCGTCGCGGTCAAGCGCAAGCGGGAACGAGACTGCCCCGATCGCAAGCACCACCAACGCATAGATAAATCCGGCACCGATGCCGAACACAGCGAGTGCCCAGCCCGCAGTCGTATGGAATACGTCGTGGACAAAAGCTCCGAGCGAAACCGGCGGCGCTGGACCGAGCGTCACCACGTAGATCGCCTGTGCCGTGATCAACCACGCAAAATAAATCGCGATCAGCACCATCCCGAGAAAGGCGATCGTGCCGAACGACGACTCATGGAATATCTCGAGGGCGTCGGCCCATCCGGCGGTTTCACCGCGTTCTCGCCGGCGGCTCATTTCATAGAGGCCGATTCCTGCGAACGGCCCGACAAGTGCAAAACCCGAAGCGATGGGGAAGATCATCGGCAACAGGCCCCCGCCGAAAGCCGCACGGGCCAAGATCAGTCCGACGAGCGGATAGACGATGCAGAGAAAGACCACGTCCACCCGATAGGCTGCGAAGTCGTCGATGCCTTTGTCGAGAGCATCGCGCAAGTCGCCAATAGAGATCGTCCGGATTTCCGGCAATGGCGAATGCAACCGCTCTTCGATATGCCCCAACGAATGAGTGGCGTTTTCGATGGTCGAAGCCGCCAGTCTGAGCTGGTCCCAACTCCATTCGATCGGATTGCGAATAGTCATTGGCGCGCACCTCCCGCCGCTGGTTCGAGAGACCGCGGGTGCCCGTGGCAGGCGCCCAGTGCCGCCGGTCACGGCTAAACCGCGACCTTCAACCACTCTTCCCCCGTGCTGGGGGATCCGGGTTAGGATCGCACCACTGGCGCGCCAGGGCAACCCCTCGAGGCCCTAATCTCAGGCCTCGGCCCCGAACGCGGCCGCCGCGCTCTGCGGCGGTTATGCCCGGCGATAACGCGCGCACTCGTGAGGGCTCGCCCCGACAATGTCGGTGCAAAAGGCGATCGACTGGCATCGAGCCGGACCGATGCCATGCCGACGTGCGTCGACGGCAACCGCGACGGCGCGTCGGCGCAAAACCGCGTGTGAACAGGAGCATTTAAATTTAATTCTTTTCAATCGAACTATTGGCATCGATCCGGGTGTGATAGCGTTGACGGTGCGAACAGAATTGCTGGATCGCGATCATAGTCTGAGCGGGGAATATCGCCGTATCGAGCGTAGGCGTTCGGTTACATGCCAAACCGGACGTGCGTCGGGTTGTGGACGTGTCGTCGTGGAGGACGACTGAGCACGTGGGATTCTGAGTGAGGCCACGCGCTCCGCGACCAACAAGCCGGAAGGGGTGCCATGGCAGCGATTGGGGTGCCGGGTGAGCTCAGAGCTTCGCCGGCGAATTCGACCATTCGGGTCGTCAGCGTGCTCATCATGTCCGAAATTCGCCTGCTCGGCGAAGGTTTGGCCCTGGCCTTGGCACGCGAAGGCTCGCTATCGGTGTGCGGCTATTCGGGTGATCTCGCCGAGACGATCGGAAAGATTCGGCTGCTGCAGCCCGACATTGTCCTGCTCAATGCGACACTGCAGGCCGGTGTCGACATCATCGATCGTGTACGCGCAATCGCCCCCGAGGTGCGCATCGTCGCGCTCGCGGTTGCCGACGAGCCAGAGAATATCATTTCCTGGGCGGAGGCAGGAGCGGCTGGGTACATTCCGGCCGATACCGCCCTCCACGATCTGGTGCCCTTCCTTACCGACATTATCCGCGGCGAACAACCATGCTCCGGCCGCGTCGCCGCCGGGCTCTTCGCGCGGCTGCGCATTGTTGCGCGTGCCGGCAATCCCGGTACCGGGGATCCCTCGCGACCCGTTCCCACCGCGCGGGAAATGCAGATCCTGCGGCTCATCGGCGAAGGCCTGAGCAACAAAGAGATCGCCCGGCAACTCAACATTGGCGTCGCCACGACAAAATCGCACGTCCACAATCTGCTGGGAAAATTGGGATTACAAACACGAGCGCAGGCCGCCTCCTGGATTCGCGGCCACGGGGTCGGGCCAAGCCGCCTCGATCCGGCGCCCACGCCTGCTCGTTCTCGCCGCTAGCCGGCGACTCCATCCCTCCCTCCATCCGAATTGCTTCCCGGGATGGATGGCGGCAAGCGATCGTTCGTAGAACAAATGGTTCGTCCCGCTGCCAACAAAGGCCTCTCGGGTCGCGATGCGGTTGGTTACCATTACCTTGCCGCCTTTGCTGCGCGATATCATTACCGCGCTCGTGCGCGACCATGCGCCGGTCAGCATCTTGACCCAGTTCACAAGCCGACGTGCTGCGGTGAGGCTGGCGCTGCTCGCTCCGGATGTCGTTATCGTCGGACTGAGATTGGGCGAGAGCGATGCTATCGGGCGTAAATATCTGGCGCAGATACCGGCGGCCAAGATCGTGGCGATCTCGAGCGACGGACGCAACGCCTTTGTCCACCAGGCGCCGTCCCGGCGCACCGTGCTGCGTGGCGTCTCTCCCCAAGCACTGGTGGACGCCCTGGTCGATTCCAAGCCGCAGGCTTGAGTTCCCCATCGAGTCGCGTTCCTTGCCGCTGGCGATGAGGCCGAACGATGCGAAAGGAGCGAGTACCGCGGCTGCATCGACGCGGCGTCCGGTGCCGGCACGCACACCGGTTGCTGGTCGGGTTCATGTCTTTGGCTCTGGTGCCGACGCAATGCAGGTGGAGGCTAGGATGGCCACGCCCGGTCAATCCGCTCGACCACGCGACGCGGGCTTATATGGAGCCGCGGTTCGGCTATGACTTCACCAATGTGCGAGTCCACACCGACGATTAGGTGGCACAGTCTACGCAGTCGATCGTTGCTTGGTCTTACACGATCGGAAGCGACATTGCCTTCGCACCAGGGCAATATGCGCCCGCCAAGCCGGTCGGCCGATAGTTACTGGCCCACGAATCGGCCCATGTCGTCCAGCAGAGCCACGCGCTTCCCGATTCTGAGCTAGCGGTCGCGCGGGCGGCGAGCGTTCTCGGAACGCGAAGCGGATTGTTATGTCTGCCAAGGGTCGCTAGCAGCGGTGTGCTGGGTCGCCCGGTTCCACTGCGCCGGTCTCCGTGCAGCGGCCGCGCTGCCATCGGCCTAGGGAATCGGCGGGTGCCTAGGATTTAGATCCGGCAGCGTCGCCTGGTCTAGACCCGAACCGCCGTCCTTTTCCGCACCAAGATGGATATATGGCCGGCTCGGTGCCGCCGATAATCGCGGCAACCAGAGCGGTACACCCACGCTCCGCTGCGCTTCCGCATCGGCGTGTAGGATCACGCGACGGCGACCGAAAAGGGGCGAGGAGACGGCACATGTCTGTCGCGGTGAGCTACCCCGGAGTCTATATCCAGGAAGTTTCGAGTGGTGTTGCGACGATTACCGGGGTTGCCACCTCCATCGGCGCCTTCGTCGACTGCTTTTCCTCGGGCCCGCTGAACGACCCGACCGAGGTACTGAGCTTTGCCGACTTCGAAAATCAATTCGGCGGGCTCGACTCGCTGAGCGAGGCCAGTTATGGCGTTCAGCAGTTTTTTGCCAATGGCGGTACGCAGGCCTATATCGTCCGCGTTACGTCGGCGACCCCCGGAAAAGGCGCGACTCCAGCGGGAATTGCGCTCGAGAACCAGGTCGGCGGTTCCATTACCTTGACTGCCATGGCCGCCGATCCCGGCTCGTGGGGAAACTATATCCGGATCGATGTCGATTACGGCACCAGCGATCCGACCTCGCAGTTCAATCTGACGGTCACGGAAGTCAACGTGGTGAACGGCATCCCGACGGTCGTCGCCACGGAGAAATACGTCAATCTGGTCGTCAATTCCTCGAGCCCGCAAGACGCCGCCGCAGTCGTCAATGCCGCATCGCAGCTCATCACGCTCAGCGAGGCAGCGAGCCCGGGTCCGCGACCGGCTCAAACCGGCACGGCCAGCAAGGCGATCACCAATGCCAATGCCACTTTTGGTTCACTTGGTCTCGCCGCGACCGACACCATGAATGTCGCCCTTGGGGCGACCGCGATCGGGACCACCGCGGCCCTCGGCACGGTGCCAACCAGTTTGCCCGCCTTGGCGTCGCAGCTGCAATCGTTGCTGCGCGGCTTGGTGGTTGCCGGTCAACCAGCACTGCCGAACGCGACGGTGACGGTCGTCGGCAGCTCCGCCACCACCGCTTATCTGGTGGCCAAGCCAGGGACCGCGAATGCGTCCGACTATCTCGTTCTTAGCGATTCCGGCGGTCTCGCGACCAAGCTCGGTTTCGCCGCAGCCGCCGCCAATGTCCAGCAATACGCTTTGGGTGGCGGCGCCGCTCAGGCTCAGGCGACGCCGAGCGGTGGCATCGCGGTCGGCGCCGACGATAAATGGGATTTAGTCAACGACGCGACGGGCGTGACTAACGCGCTGATCGGCGATCCCAACCTCAAGACCGGCCTTTATTCGCTGATGAACGTCGACCTGTTCAATATTCTTTGCATCCCCGCCACCATGAACCTGCCGGACGTAAACGCGGCAGCGGTGGCAACGGCGGCGACCAGCCTGTGCCAGACACGGCGCGCGATGTACATCCTCGATGTGCCGCAGACCGTCCCGCGCGACACCGTGTTGGCGATCCAGACCTGGCTCGATGCCAATGCCGGCCTCCGCAGCCGTAACGCGGCGCTTTATTTTCCTCGGATGGACATTCCCGATCCGCTCAACAACTACCGCCTGCGCAAGGTCTCGCCAAGCGGTACGATTGCCGGGTTGTGGGCGCGCATCGATGGATCACGCGGCGTGTGGAAGGCGCCCGCTGGCACGGAGGCGACGCTTACCGGTGTGCAATCGCTCGAATATCAGCTCACCGATCCCGAGAATGGCGTCCTCAATCCCATCGCGATCAACTGCCTGCGCAATTTTCCGATCTATGGCCCGGTGTGCTGGGGCGCGCGCACGCTTTTCGGCGCCGATCAGATGGCGGATGACTACAAGTACATTCCGGTACGGCGCCTGGCGCTCTACCTTGAGGAAAGTCTCTATCGCGGCACGCAATGGGTCGTGTTCGAGCCCAACGATACCCCGCTGTGGGCGGCGATTCGGCTGAATGTCGGCTCGTTCATGCAGACGCTGTTCCGCCAGGGTGCCTTCCAGGGCAGCACGCCACAGCAGGCCTACTTCGTACTGTGCGATGCCACCACCAATCCGCAGAGCTCGATCGACCTTGGCATCGTCAATATCGTTGTCGGATTCGCGCCGCTGAAGCCTGCCGAATTTGTCGTCATCACGATTCAGCAGATCGCCGGACAACTCGCGACCTGAGGAGCGCAGCAATGGCCGAGTTCACCGTCAATCCGACGCGGTTCGATCCATATAAGAATTTCAAGTTTCGGGTCAAATGGGACGGCAAATATGTCGCCGGCATCAGCAAAGTGAGCATGCTGAAGCGCACCACGGAAGTGGTGAAGCATCGCGAAGGCGGCGATCCGTCAACGAGCCGCAAATCGCCGGGCCGAACGGAATATGACGCGATCACGCTCGAGCGCGGCGTGACGCACGACACCGAATTCGAAGTCTGGGCAGAAAAGGTTTGGCAGCTCGGCAATACGGCCGGGGCCGAGGTGTCGTTGGCTGACTTCCGCAAGGACATCATCCTCGAGCTCCTCAATGAAGCCGGCCAGATTGTCATCTCCTACAAGGTGTATCGCTGCTGGGTATCGGAATATCAGGCTTGGCCCGATCTCGACGCCAACGCCAACGCGGTCGCGATTCAGCATATCAAACTCGAAAACGAGGGCTGGGAGCGCGATCTTTCGGTGACGGAACCGTCTGAACCGACCTTAACGCCGCCGACGTGATGAGCGCATCGTGGCGACGCTATCCCCATCGGCCATGCTGCGAGCATGGGAAAGTGGTATCGGCCAAGGTTTGGTCCAGCGCGGCCTGACGCTGCTGGCTCTGGCCGATCCGGCCGCATCGCCGCAATCACTCGCTGCACTCAGCATTGGCGAACGCGACCGTCGTCTGCTGGCGCTGCGTGAAGCGTGCTTCGGATGTCGAATGACCGGCCTGGTGTCCTGCGTCGGCTGCCATGATGAATTGGAAATCGAACTCGACACCGCGACGCTTCGCCTCCCATCGCCATCGCTGGCATCCGATGTCAGCCTTACCGGCGACAGCTACAGGCTTCGCCTCCGATTGCCGGACAGCCACGATCTACAGGCGTGCGCTGGCGTGAATCCCGAGGATGGCGTGCGGCTCCTGATACGTGCGTGCATTGTCGACGCCGTGGTCGATGACCAACGGATCGTTCCCGATGCCGCGCCCGCGCAAGTGCTCGCGGCAGCGGCAGCCCGTTTGGCCGAGCTCGATCCTCTGGCCGACCTTCGCCTCCAATTTGCCTGCGTGAATTGCGGGCAGCGGTGGGAGGTGCCATTCGACATCGTACCGTTCTTTTGGGCCGAATTGGACGATTGGGCCGGCCGGACGTTGCGTGAAGTACACACCCTAGCCACGGCCTATGGCTGGACGGAACACGAAGTTCTGTCGCTGGGGACGGTACGAAGACAGCATTATTTGCGTTTGGTCGACGACGCATGAGCGACTTTTTCGCGAACCTCGCTGCCCGCGCGCAAGTGGGCGAGCCCCCGATCCGTCCACGCCGTACGGGACGGTTCGAACCGGTGTTGCCGACTGCGCAGCTCGCCGAAATGACAATTGAGACTGACACCGCCGCGATCTCGCCGTCCCCCGAAACGCGATCATCCACCACGACGGAGCCTGCACCGACGCGGGATTGGCCAGGCGCAACAAAAGCGCCCGTGACAGTACCCGACAAAGCGCCAACCCTCGTCAGCGATCCGGTTGTGCGTCCGCGACCCGTGGCGGGGGTCCATCATCCGACCTCTCAAAAGGATGCGCCCGCGATGTTGGAGAGGATCGCCGCGGCAGATCATCCAACACCTACATCGTTGAACATTCCGACCCCGCCACGATCGCAAGTGCGCGCTGCTGCAGTGGACGAGCCGCTGGTACGCTCAATGCAGAGCAACACAGGTGCCACACCAATTGTTCAAGCGGCGCTACCAGCGACGGCGCCAACCTCGATCCCGGCCGTATCGGTTGCGCCAAATCTGCTCCCGTCGCGCACAAACCTGACGGCGGAGGTCCCGACGAGACGGCGTGAACGCAACGGAATGCCGGATCGCCCGTCAAAGCCCTCTGAGGAACCGGAGACAGTGGTACATGTAAGCATCGGCCGCATCGAGCTCCGCGTCCCAAATCCGCCTGCGCGGAATCGCGAGAAGCCATACTCACCGGTAACGCCGCTATCGGAATATTTGCGGCAACGCGCGGCGAAGGCGAAAAGCTAGAGCGGTGTCGTGAGCAACTCGCAAGCCGTCGCCGCCGTCACCACGACCCTGCAAGCGATCTTGCAGCAAGGCCTCATCCTCGAACCCGACCTAACCGACGCCACGGTCACCATCCAACCGCTCGATAAAGCGCGCGCCAGCAATACCAACAACCAACTGAATCTCTTTCTCTACATGGTGGTCCGCAACGCGGCCTGGGTGACGGCCGATATGCCACGCCAGGTTCTGCCGGGGGAGATCGGGAACCCGCCGTTGCCACTCAATCTCTATTACCTCATGACGGCATTCGGCCGCGACGACGACGTCACGCAGCCTTTCGGGCACGAGTTGATCGGAAAGGCGATGAGCATCATGCACGACCACGCTGTCCTGACGTCCGCCGATATCTCTGCCGCGACGCAGACGCTGTTGCCCGGCTCCGACCTCGCGCAGCAACTCGAGCGGTTGCGCATCACTTTTCATCCGCTTTCGATCGACGAACTTGCGAAACTGTGGACCGGGTTTTCGATGCAATATCGGCTCTCGGCCGCTTACGAGGTGGCAGTAGCCCTGATCTCCAGCACGCGTCTGCCGCGGACACCCTTGCCGGCGCTGACGCAGGGGGTGCACGGGCAAGCCAATCTGATTCCCTCAGTGCCGACGCTATTGACGGTCGTGCCGCCGAACAGTCAACCGAGTGCGCGATTGAACGACGTTGTCACCATCAGGGGCATCAATCTCGACGGCACCAATGTTGCGGTTCAGTTCAATCACGCGCTTTGGACGGCCCCGGTCGACGTCGCGCCGCA
>JASHOB010000165.1 GCA_030041335.1 Alphaproteobacteria bacterium
TGATCGACGCCCTCGGTGCTGGAATAAAGCATATCGCCGCCGATGACGATCCGGCCGCAATCCGGCGTGACCAGGCCCGCGATCGCGTTGATCAGCGTGGTCTTGCCGGAGCCTGAAGGGCCGTGAAGCGCGATGATCCCGGCAGCCGGTGCGACGAAGCGGACGCGAAGCTGGAACTTACCGAGCTGCTTTTCGACCGCGACCTCGATCATGCCGATTTGCCGCTGAGCCGCGCAAAGCCGGCGTCAAGATCGGCGATCAGGTCGTCCACGTCTTCGAGCCCGATATGGAGCCGCAGGATCGGCCCCGCATCCCACTTGGTTGCGGTGCGCAGCCGCGCGGGCCGGGGCGCGGTGATCAGGCTTTCGAAGCCGCCCCAGCTGGCGCCGATACCGAAGAGCTCCATTCCATCAAGCATGGCGTCGACGGCGGCTTTCGGAACGTCGCGTCGGAGTACGACGCTGAACAATCCGCTCGATCCGGTGAAATCGCGTTTCCAAAACTCATGGCCCGGACAATCGGGCAGGGCAGGATGCAGCACCCGCTCCACTTCGGCCCTGGTCTTGAGCCAGCGCGCGACCTTGAGCGCCGCGTCCTGATGCGCACGCAGCCGCACGCCAACGGTGCGCAGGCCGCGCAGCGCAAGGTACGAATCGTCCGGTGCCGCGTGATAGCCCAGCTGCAGCGCCGAGTGCTTTACTTTCGGGAAACTCTCCTTGGTGCAAATGCAGATGCCCATCATGGCATCGGAATGGCCGACGATATATTTTGTTCCGGCGACGATTGACACATCGACGCCCAGGCTTAGCGGCCGCAAGAACAGCGGCGAGCCCCAGGTATTGTCGAGCATGGTGGCGATGCCATGGTTCTTGGCGACCGCGACGATCGCGGGCACGTCCTGAACCTCAAAAGTCAGCGAACCCGGACTTTCGAGATAGATCACCTTGGTTTCGGGCCCAACCAGGGATGCCACCTCGGCGCCAAGGAGCGGATCGTAAAAATCGAAAGCGACGCCAAACCGCGCCAGAAAGCCGGTGGTGAAATTGCGTACCGGTCCATAAACCGAATCCGGGACGAGGACATGATCGCCGGCGTGGAGATAGGCCAAGAGGGCGGTGTAACAGGCGGCAGCCCCCGAGCAGGTCGCTACCGCCCGCGCGCCGCCTTCAAGCGCCGCCATCGCTTCTTCAAGCGCGAACTGTGTCGGCGTGCCGATGCGGCCATAAACGACATCGTCAAAGCGCCGCGTCTCTGCCGCTTCGAAGTGCGCGACATTGGGATGGAGAATGGTCGATGCGTGGTAGACCGGCGGATTGACCACACCGAAGTTCGCCTCGGGCTTGAGTCCGGCATGGGTGATCAGCGTATCGGGTTTTCGCGAGTTGGATTTCATGCCTGATTCGCGCTGCCGGTCGCGACCGGTGTATCGCCGGGGAGCCCCCATTCTGCCCACGAGCCGTCGTAGACGGCGACATCGTCTCGGCCCGTGAGATAAAGCCCGAACGCCAAGACGCAGGCCGTGACACCGGAGCCGCAGGAGGTGACTACCGGTTTGTCCGCGACGACACCGGCGGCGGCGAAGCGGCGCTCAAGCTCTTCGCGCGGAGCGATGGTCTTATCGGCGGCGTTGCTGAGAAGTGAATAGGGGAGATTAAGACTGCCCGGTATCCGCCCCGAGCGGCGGCCGGGCCATGGCTCGGCGGCGTTGCCCTCGAAGCGTTCGATCGTGCGCGCATCGAGCACTTGCTCGGTCTCGCTGTGGAGATTGGCGAGGAGCTGTGCCCTATTGCGCACCAATTCGGGACGGAATTTAACGCGAAAGGCCCGCCGACCGGGCTTCGGCACCGCATCGGTCACGGGCCTCCCCTCGGCCAACCATTTCGGCAAGCCGCCGTCGAGCACCGCGATGCGCTCATGACCAAAAATGCGCAGCATCCACCATACCCGGGTCGCGCTGACGACGCCGGCCGAATCGTAGATCACCACACGATCATCCGCGCCAATGCCGAGTTCGCTCATCGCCGCGCCGAACTCCATGGCGCCTGGCAGCATGTGCGGCAGTCGCGACTCATGATCGGCGATTGCATCGATATCGAAAAACATCGCGCCCGGGATGTGTCGCGCGCGGTAGTCGTCGACCGCCGTCGGTGTCACCCCGGGCAGCTTGAAGGACCCATCGAGGAGACGCAAATCTGCGTCGTCCAAATGCGCCGCCAGCCAGTCGGTCGACACCAGCGCCTCGGGATGTGCGTAGGCGCTAGTCACTTTGCGGGCGCGACGTTGATGCAAGCGGTGGCATTGGCGGGACTGCCGTTGATGATCTTGGTCGAGATCGCGACATAGCACAAAGTGTTGCGCTCGGCATCGAAGAAGCGGCGCACCTCGATGGTCTTGAACAATATGCTGGCGCGCTCGCTGAACACGTTTCGACCGCTGAGATCGGTGAATTTGGCGTTGTTCTTGGGCGTGACGACGCCGGTTGCCGCGCAGGATAGTGACAAGTTCGACGGATCCTCGGCCGTGCCGACGGCGCCGCCGATGCCGCCGGTCCGCGCGCGGGAAAGATAGCACGAGACGCCGCTGACGGCGTCATCGTCGAAGCGGTCGAGAGCCACTTTGTCGTTGGGGCCGAAGAAGCGAAAGGTTGTGCTGACGACGCCGACGCGCGTGCCTTCAGAGCGCCCGGAGAATAGCGTGACATAGATGACGATCAGGACCACCACCAGCGCCACGAAGGCGATCGCGAAGCTCCACAGCCAGCGTCTCATGAGCGGGGCTTATCGAGCCAGTCCGGCACTGGGAGATTTTTCGTGCGCAAAAAGTCCGGGTTGAACAGCTTGGATTGATAGCGGGTGCCGTAGTCGGCAAGGATCGTCACCACGATGTGACCGGGACCGAGTACCTGTGCCGCGCGGATTGCGCCGACGATGTTGATGCCGGAGGAACCGCCGAGAATTAGCCCCTCTTCCTTCACCAGGTCGAACAGTACGGGAAGTGCCTCTTCGTCGCTGATCTGAAATGCGGCATCGATGGGGGCACCTTCGAGATTGGCGGTGATACGGCCCTGCCCAATGCCTTCAGTGATGGAGTTGCCCTCGGCCTTGAGCGTGCCGTACTGGTAATAATGATAGAGCGAGGCGCCCATCGGATCGGCGCAATAGATCTGCACCTTGCTGCTGCGCTCCTTGAGCGCCATTGCCACACCGGCCAGGGTGCCACCGGTGCCGACCGAGCAGGTGAAGGCGTCGACCTTGCCATCGGTCTGCTGCCAGATTTCCGGACCGGTGGTTTCATAATGGATCCGGCGATTGGCGACATTGTCGAATTGGTTGGCCCAGATCGCGCCTTTTTTGTCGGTGGCCGCGATCTGCTTCGCCAGCCGTTCCGAGAAGTGCACATAATTATTGGGATCACTGTAGGGTACGGCCGGCACTTGGCGGAGATCCGCGCCGCACAGCGTAAGCATGTCCTTCTTTTCCTGGCTCTGAGTCTCGGGAATCACGATGACGGTGCGGTAGCCGCGCGCATTGCCGACCAAAGCGAGGCCGATGCCGGTATTGCCGGCCGTGCCCTCAACGATCACCCCGCCGGGTTTGAGCGTGCCGCGCTCCTCCGCGTCCCTGACGATGCCCCAGGCGGCGCGGTCCTTCACCGACCCGCCGGGGTTTAGAAACTCGGCCTTGCCCAGGATGGTACAGCCGGTGAGTTCCGATGCGCGGCGCAGCTTGAGGAGCGGCGTGTTGCCGATGGTCTCGATGAAGTCGTTGCGGATTTGCATGATGGTGCGAGACTACAGGGTGCCAAGCCGGCGGATCAAGTCGTTGACTTGTCAGCGGCCGCAACCACAGAATCGCCAACAATGAAATGCGCGACCCGCCTGGCGCTTGGTGCGCTGCTGCTCGGTCTTTCCGCCGGGCAAGTCCCGGCCGAAATCCCGAAAGACACAGTGGTCATGGCAAAGCAGATCGACGACATCGTGTCGCTTGATCCTGCCGAGGCCTATGAGTTGTCGGGTGCCGAAGTCATCGGCAATACCTACGACCGCCTGGTTGATTACGATCCGGCGTCGCCGAGCAAGCTCAAACCCGGCCTGGCCTCGTCCTGGCGGGTCGACCCCGACGGCGTCACCTTCACCTTCGTGCTGCGCGACGCGCACTTCATCACCGGCAGGCCGGTGACCGCGGCCGACGCGGCGTTTTCATTGCAGCGCGCGGTAACGCTCGACAGGGCGCCCGCGGTGATCCTGAACGCCATCGGCCTCACCAAGGACAATGTCGCCAACGCGGTGGCGGCGCTTGACCAGCACACGCTGCGAATCAAATTGCCGAAGCCGCTCGCACCCAGCTTTGTCTATTTCTGCCTTACCGGGGTATCGGCGAGCGTCGTCGACAAGGAGACGGTGCTGGCGCATCGGCAAGGGAACGATCTCGGCCTGCAATGGCTCGAGACGCATTGGGCGGGTACCGGGCCTTACCGGCTGGTGATGTGGCGGCCGAACGAATACTACGCCCTCGAGGCCGTCGCCGACTATTGGGGCGGCCAGCCCAAGACCCGCCGTGTCATCGTGAAACAGGTGAAAGACGCGGCGACGCAGCGCCTGATGCTCGAGCGCGGTGATATTGATTATGCGCGCAATCTCGACAAGGACCAGCTCGCGGCGCTGGCGACGAAACCCGGCATCAAGTTCGACAAAGGCGTCAAGAGTGCCATCACCTATCTCGGCCTCAACCAGAAGAACCAGTATCTCAAGAAGCCCGAGGTCGTGGCGGCGCTCAAAAACCTCGTCGATTACGATGGCATTGCCGACGCCATTCTCGGTCCGACGGGCGTGGTGCATCAGAGCTTTGAGCCGGTCGGTTTTCTCGGCGCGATCGCAGATCGGCCCTACAAGTTCGACGTTGCCAAGGCGAAGGCGCTGCTTGCGAAAGCCGGCCTCGCCGATGGCTTCGGCGTCACCATGGATGTCCGCAACGCCAGCCCCGAGCCGGAGATCGCTCAAGCGCTTCAAGCCGGTTTCGCTCAAGCCGGCGTCAAGGTCGAGATTGTTCCGGGCGACGGCAAGCAGGTGTTGACCAAATACCGTGCGCGTCATCATGACATTTTTCTCGGCGAGTGGGATCCGGACTATCCTGATCCGCATTCCAACGCCGAAGGCTTCATCGTCAACCCTGACAACAGCGACACGGCGACCATGAAGACGCCGGCTTGGCGCAACGGCTGGTCCGACCCCGAGCTCATGCGACAGGTGGCGGCGGCGATGGTTGAGCGCGATGACCGGAAACGGGCGGCCATGTACGAAACACTGCAACGCCACTTCCTGGCGACAGCGCCATACGTCATGCTGTTCGAGCAGGTCGAGGTCGCCGCTCACGGCGCCGGTGCGCAGGGTTTCAGCATCGGCGTCACATCAGAATTTGACCGCTATGCGGGCATCACCAAGAACTAAGACCGCATGATCGGGTGGCGCATCGCGCGCATCGTTGCAAGCGCGGTGCCGACCCTATGCGGCCTGTTGCTGGCGACCTTCCTGATCGCCCGGGTGGTTCCGATCGATCCGGCGCTGGCAATTCTCGGCGACCGAGCCTCGCCGACGAGCTATGCCGCGGTGCGCCGGGAACTGGGCCTCGACCGGCCGCTCTACATTCAGTTCGGCCGCTATCTCGCCACCGTGGCTCGTGGCGATTTCGGCCGCTCGGCCCTGACCAAGAATCCAGTGGCGCAGGACATCGGGCGCTTTTTTCCCGCGACCGTCGAACTCGCCACCACCGCCACGCTCATCGGCGTTCTTCTTGGCGTTCCTGCCGGGATGCTGGCGGCAGCCCGTCGCGGACGCCTCGCGGATCACGCGGTACGCGTCCTCAGTCTCTTCGGCTATTCGGTGCCGGTGTTCTGGCTCGGCATGATGGCGCTTGCGCTGTTCTACGCGGATCTTGGCTGGACTGCCGGACCAGGCCGGATCGATACCGTGTTTGAGGATTTCGTGCCCCGCGTCACCGGCTTCATCCTGGTCGACGCGCTGCTCGCCGGCGATAATGACGCTCTCCGCAGCGCGCTTGCCCATCTGATCTTGCCGGCGCTGGTGCTGGGTTATTTTTCCTTCGCCTATATCAGCCGCATGACGCGCAGTTTCGTGCTCCAGGAATTGGGGCAGGAATATATCGTTACCGCGCGCGCCAAAGGGTTGAGCGAGCGGCGCGTGCTGTGGGTGCATGCCTTTCGCAATGTGCGGTTGCCGCTTATTACCGTCATCGCTCTGGCCTATGCCGGCCTGCTCGAAGGTTCCGTGCTTACCGAAACGGTGTTCTCGTGGCCCGGCATCGGCCAATACATCACCAACTCGCTGCTCTCGATCGACATGAACGCGGTGCTCGGCGGCACCCTGGTGATCGG
>JASHOB010000166.1 GCA_030041335.1 Alphaproteobacteria bacterium
CCGCCGCGACCGCCAGGCTGACCCCGGCAAGAACCGGGTGGCCGTTCAGGCTCAGCGCCACTTCACGAAACGTTATAATGTCCATGCCCGCTTTATCGCAGAGCTTGGTCCACCGCGTCGAGTTCCCTCGTCATCCAGGCCTGGTATTTCTCACCGGGCGGCTCGGTCTCGCTTGCCCCCACCACCGCAATGCCCGACGCCTTTGCCAGCTTCATCATGCGCTCCGCCACCGGGTCCGATGCCTGGGCGTTATAGATCAGCAGCTTGACGCGATGCTCTTTAAGGTCGTTCTCAAACGCCGCGACATCCGACGCGCTTGGCTCGGTGTTGTTCATCACCGCGATCTGAAACGACTGGTTGCGCACCGGCATGCCCAATGCATTCAACATGTAGCCGAACACCGGCTCGGTCGCCGTCACCGGGGTTCCCGCCAGGCGCTTGCGCAGCGCGGCAATCTTGGCCGAAATCGGCTGCATCGAGCGCTGAAATTCCTCCAGCCGTTGCTCATAAGCAGCCTTGCTAGCGGGATTAATGCCATCGAGTTTTTCCGTCAGTGTCCTGGCGAATGCGAGCATCGTGTCGACGTCGTACCAGATGTGCGGGTTGTCGCCGGATCTATGGCCCCCGAGATCGGCCACCACGATGACTTGGCGGTCGGCGCTTTTGGCGGCGGCAAGAAGCTTCTCCATCCAGGGGTCGTAGTCGATCCCGCTATAGACCGCGATCCTGGCACCCGAAATGGCGCGGCCAACCGAGGGGCTGGCTTCGAAAAGATGCGGGTCCTCATCGGGATTGCTGAGAATGCTCGTCACCTTCACGTCGGCGCCGCCGATTTGCTGCGCGACATCGCCATAGAAATTCTCGGCGGCGACGATGGTCACCGGACCGGCGGCCGGGGCCAACGCCGGCCACACCAATAGGGCGGCTGAGGCCGCGACCAGATTTCGAACCCGCATCAACCACCCCTTCGCTCGACGTGACTTACGTTTGAGAATGTTATAACGTCTCCTTATCTGGGTGCAATGGGATTGCTTGAGCCATGCCGAAATCGCGGTTGCCCGCATCGACCGCGCAAAACACGGTCTGTTGCCCCATTAAGTGATGTTATAACATATCAATCATACAATTCGCGGGGGCTTGGGGTGAACGATATGCGGATGCGTGGCGTTTCCCGTTTGGCCGCGGCGGCAAAACGCGGCGCGGCTCGGCACTTACTCGTTGCCACATTGCTGTTCGCCTTTTGGGGCGCTAGCCAGCAGGTGCTCGCCCAACCGTCACAAGTTTCCGGGGTTGCGCGCGATGCGCTGCAGCGACCCCTCGCGGGCGTCGTCGTCCGCCTAGAAATGCCGGACGGCAAGATCGTTGCAAGGACAACTACCGGCAAAAATGGCCGATTTTCACTGCGGGTAGCCGGCCCTGGTATCTATGCGCTGGTCGGCGAAAAGGCTGACTTTGCGACGGCGACCGCCGTGGTGACGGTTACCGCCAAAGGCGCTGCGAGCGATCTGACATTGGCGTCGAAATCGCAGCTCAATCTCCAGGTCACCGAGCAGATGCTGACGGCAGCGCGCTTCGCGATCGAGCCGCGCATCGGCGCTACGGTCTACACCCTGACGCAGGAGGCGATTCAGAATCAGCCCGGCGGCGATAACATTCCACTCAACCAGACACTTTTGCAGGCGCCAGGCGTCAGCCAAGACTCGTTCGGCCAGTTCCACCTCCGTAACGACCACGCCAACGTCCAATACCGTATCAACGGCGTGATCCTGCCCGAAGGCATCAACGTTTTCGGCCAAAGTCTTAGCTCGCGCTTCGCGTCCTCGATCGATCTCATTACCGGATCATTGCCGGCGCAGTACGGTCTCTACACGACCGGCATCGTCGACATCCAAACCAAGAGCGGCGAGACCCAGCCAGGCGGTTATGTCGGTCTCTATGGCGGCAGCCTCGGCTGGTTCGAACCGAGTGCCGAGTACGGCGGCTCTACGGGCAATTTCAATTACTACGTTACCGGGGATTATCTGCAGAACGATCTCGGCATCGAAAACCCGACCAGCTCCTATCGCCCAATCCACGATTTCACGCAACAACTCCGCGGTTTTGCCTATCTTGAGGACATAATCGACCCGTCGAGCAAGATCAGCGTCATGCTGGGGGGATTTCAGGGCTCATTTCAGATCCCCAACAATCCGGGTCAAACGCCGGTGTTCCAATACGAGAATCAGACCACTTTCAATTCGGCACAACTCAACGAGACACAGCAGGAGAGCAACGACTTCGCCACCATCGCCTACCTTAAATCGACCCAGGATTACGATTTTCAGGTGGCGGCGTTCGGCCGCTACAGCAGCTTGGCCTACACGCCCGATACGATTGGTGATTTGATGTTCTACGGCAACGCACAGACCGCAGAGCGCACCGATTTTGCGCAAGGCATCCAAGCCGACGGCACCTATCGCGCCGGGGGCGGCCATACGCTGCGCTATGGCGCGCTAATCACCGCTGAACTCGCCTCATCCAACACCAACTCGCTGGTCTTTCCCTGTCTCAACAGCGCTTGCACCAGTGTCGGCACCACGCCGGTGACCGTCAACGAAAGCGGTGCCAAGACCGGGTTGACCTACAGCGGCTATCTCCAGGACGAATGGAAAATACTGCCAACCGTGACGCTGAATTACGGCGCGCGGTACGACGTGCTCCGCGCCTATACCGACGCCCAGCAATTGAGTCCCCGCATCAACGCGGTGTGGCAGCCTGACACCGACACCACGTTTCATGCTGGCTATTCGCGTTATTTCACCCCGCCGCTGATGGAACTGATCTCGGGCGAGCAAATCAGCAAATTCGCCGGCACGACGGGATATCCCGCCGGTTATACCACCGCCTCGCCGCCACTCGACGGGCCGATACTGCCCGAGCGTTCGAACTATATCGATGTCGGCGCCGTGCACACCTTCTTGCCGGGACTGAAGTTCGGCGTCGATGGCTTCCTCAAATACGCCCACGATCTGATCGACGAGGGCCAATTCGGCGCGCCGATCATTCTTTCCATCTTCAACTACGCACACGCCAACACCTACGGCGTCGAGTTCACCGGTAACTACGATCTCGGGCCGTGGGCGATCTACGGCAACCTCGCCGTTGGCCGTGAACAAGCCACGCAGGTCGCGTCGCAACAGTTCAATTTCACGCCGGAGCAGCTTGCCTACATCGCCAGCAACTACATCTATACCGACCATAGTCAATGGGTCACCGCGTCGGGTGGCATCGCCTACACGTGGCGCGGCACCCGTTTCAGCGCCGATATGATTTTCGGCTCCGGCCTGCGCGAGGACAGCGCCAGCGGCGTGCCCAACGGAGCGACCGTGCCCCCCTATGTGCAGGTGAATTTCGGCATCTCGCATCGCTTCGACAACGCACCCGGCGGGCCGATCGAGATCGGTGTGAATCTCATCAACGCGCTTGACAACATTTACGAGATCCGCTCCGGCACGGGCGTTGGCGTGTTCGCACCGCAATACGGACCGCGACGCACCGTGTACGGGAGCCTTCGAAAGTATTTCTGAACGAGCTCATGAAGGGAACCGCGATTTGGATCGCGTGAACGACACGGTCGCGATGCTGCAGGCTGGCGGCATCGCGGTTTATCCGCTGGTGGCGTTGGCTATCGTCGCAGTCGTGATCGCGATCGAGAAATGCTTCGTGCTGTCGGTGCGCGCGCATTTGCCTGCACACATTATCGGCATGATTGAAACTTACAATTTTGCCTGGGACCAACTCGCAAAGCAGTTCGATAAATTGGACGGGCGCAATTACCTTGTGAGGTTCTTGCGTGTCATCCTCGATAATCGGACGCACCAGGCATGGTGGGTCGAGTCGCGAGCCGCCGACGAAGCCAGCTTGATTGAGAAATCGTTAGCCCGTTGGCTTTGGGTTCTCGAGACGATTGTCACTGCCGCACCGCTCCTCGGCCTTCTCGGCACCATCACGGGGATGATTCGGGCCTTCAGGCTCTTCGGTAATCAAGGTCTGGTCGACCCGGCCGGGGTAACCGGCGGTGTGGCCGAGGCATTAATCGCGACGGCGCTCGGCTTGTTTGTGGCACTATTGGCCCTCTTCGCCTTCAACTTTTTTTCGGACCGACAGTCCCGGGTCATGGACGAGATGGAACGCTTGGGTACGCGTCTCATCGATCACATTCGGCTCGATGCAACCACCTCGGCGGGTCCAACATGAAACTGCGTCCGTCTCGCCACCGCCGACGCGGGCGTATCGAAATCATTCCCATGATCGACGTCATGTTCTTCCTGCTTGCGACGTTTATGCTGGCGTCATTGGCGATGCAGAATCTGCACTCGTTGCGGGTCGACCTGCCGGAAGGGCAAGCCGCCCCTTTGCAAGCGGCTAAATCCGTGACGCTCACGGTGACAAAGACCGGCAGCATCCTGCTCAACACGGTCCCGGTGACACTCGATACGCTGGCCCCGGCACTGAAACCGCTCCTTGAACCGGCAAATCGGATGGTCGTGGTTGCAGCCGACAAGGCGGCACCCAATGGCGTGGTGGTGCAGGCCATGCTGCGCGCCCGCGACGCTGGGGCCGAGCAATTCGTGTTCGCGATCCGTAAGGAGTAGCCGTGCCCGTTTCGGGGCAATTGACGGACGGGCCGTGGGGTCGGCTGGTATGGTCACTGCCCGTCGGCACCATCCTCGCCGCGATCATCTTGATGGCCTTCCTCGTCGTTGTTGCTCATGCGCCGCTAACCCCGCCACCGCGCAACGCCGTGGTGATGCAGGTCATCGAACTGCCGTCCGAACCCGCACTCGGCAACGCGCCGCCACAGCCAGCGCCGCGAGAAACTCTACCGAAACCGGAACTGCCGAAGCCGGTCGAGCAGAAACCGGAACTGCCCAAACCCGTCGAGCCGATGCCCGCCGACGCCTTGCCCATGGCTGAGACGGTGTCCCCGCCGCTACCGAAAACGATGCCGCGCCCAGATGCAGTGCCGTTTCCCCCACCAACGAAGCCAAAGCCTCCGCGACCGCATCAGATAGTCCGCCGCGCCACGCCGCAACAAACTCAGCCGCCTTCGCAGACGGCGCCAGGGATGTCATCGCACAATCGAGCCCCAACAGCAGCAGCTGCGGCATCGCGCAACCCCGCCGGCGGCGCGACGATGGGCGCCCGCGCCCTCTACAAACCGATGCCAGACCTACCCGAGGAGCTGCGGCGTCGCCAATTGAGCGTCATCGCCGTGGCAAGCTTTCACGTTGCCGCTGACGGCTCCGCAACCGTTACTTTGCGCCAAGCGACCGCGGATCCCCTCATAAACGCGGTTCTGATGGACGCGTTGCGCAAATGGCGCTTCTTTCCGGCGCTTGAAAATGGTCACCCGGTCGCCTCAATCATCGAAATCCGCATCCCGATCGTTGTGAAATAGACCAATCCGCGGTCTATCCAGGATCGGGATTAAGCGGTCTTTTCTTGCTCTGTCCGGCGGTCCACCGCGGCCACACGTTCGAGGTTCAAAGGTGTCGCGCGACGCATGTCCATCTCTGGCGCATAGCCATGTCACGGTACGAGTCGGCAGCCTTCATCAGCGGCCCGAGCACGGCTCAACGCTCGTCAGCGCTGCCTTGGTGTCCGCGGTGGTTGCTCGTTGGGCATGCGCCGTCGTGGCCGTGACGATCCTCCATGGTGTCGCAGAATTCGCGCGCGCAGCTCCTGCTGCATGTGTGCGACGAGCGGTGGCCCGTTCGATGACCATGTGGACGGCGTGACGGGAGAGTTCCGGCATCTGTGTTGGAGGGCGTCACCCACAAAAAAGACCTCCACACTCAAAGCGGACCGCGGCCGCATTGAGCATCACCTTAGACCCTTGCTTGGGAAGCTGCGCGCCGACCGAATCGGTCGTGCTGAGGTGGAACGGATCGCCTAGTTGGTGTTCGCTTTGTCATCAAACGCCTTCAAATCGTGGCTCCGCGTAGTATCTTGGCCGTTAGCGCTAGATCTTCACTTCGCTGACCTGAATGGTCGGTTCGATGTTCGTGAAATTGGGAATGTCCGCCATGAGTTCAGCGCCGTGCGAAGCCATCCCCGATTGGAACTCGGCGACGCTGTCGAACAGCAGGTGGCCAAGGGCAGCGAATGGAGCCGCCGAATTTGGCGCGCCTCCGGCAATGCCTTGTTCAACGGAAACCCCTTTCAGCGCAGCGCCGAGCTTTTGTCGGACCAACGGCATGTGTTTCGTGACGTAGTAATTCATATCGAATTTACCGCCTTCCTTGTGCGGATAAAGCACACTGACCTTGATCATCGTTGTCGCTCCCCTAGTTTGGCCGTCGATCACTATAGTCGAAGTTCAAATTGAGCGCATCAGCCCGAACACCAATTCAATGTCAGCGATCAATAGTCCGACAATGTCTGCGGCGAGGATAGTCGTGAGCTTTCGCGTCTCGCTCCTTGCTCCGGCAGGCCTTGCTCAGGCCTTCGAACCAGAGGGGCGAATTCGGCGAATGCACGCTTAGCATTTCATGGTGAGATTGGGATTGAGCCGGCGCGCTTCCGCCAAGGCAGCTTTCGCCTCCTCCGTCTTGACTTCGAACGCATATGCCGCGGCGAGAACTGCGTTAGGCGTGAAGAGACGATACCCGGTGTCGATCGCCTTATGTGCGTCGTCGATCGCGGCATCGAAATGCCCGCTTTCAAATTCCACCACGCTCAAATTGAAATGCCCCTGACCCATTGCCGGATCGCAAGGGCTCAGCCGCATCGCCTTTTCAACGTCGGTTTTCGCTTGCTCGAAGCGGCCGAGAGCAATTTCGGCGACACTCCGAGTAGCGTACAGCGGCGCGTAATTAGGATTGATCGCGAAACCGGCGTCGGCAACCCGAGCATCTCGTTCGCGCGATGCAAAAAGTTTCGGCATGTCCAGAAGCGGTGCCAGCAGCGGTACCCAGCTCGGCTGGATCGAGTTTTACCTGCGCCAACGAGCTTTCGAGATCTGCAAGGTGCCTCTCTGCCAGAACTTCGGCGCCGCCGAGACGCTGCCGGCCCCATTATGCTATGGGGTGCAGCGGCGTGTTCTGCAACAGTTGCAAACAGCCCCACTCGATCCAGCTACCTACGAGCCCGCGACCAATACCGTGTGGTGGGGAACATCCAATCCCGCACCGCTTTTCGATTACGCGGGTGACAAGTGGCTGACGGAGGGCGCGCGTCCCGGCATCAATCTTTTATTCGACGTCGATCGTCGCGCTCGACGCCGACACTGGCAAACTCAAATACTACCGACAGGAAATCCCTCACGACGAATGGGATTTCGACTCGTCGAACGGCGAGATCATCATGCTCGATCATGCCGGTAAGCATCTGATCGTGCATGCCAATAAGAGCGGTTTCGTTTCGTGCTGAATCGAGTGGATTTGTCGGTGGTCAATGTTTATCGCATGACCGACAACAACAATTTCGCCACGATAAATCCCAAGACCGGCGCGATGGAAAACACCCGTTGGCAGGTTGCGGGCCCGAATAAAGACATCTGCCCCGCATTTCTAGGCGCGGTCGATTGGCCCTCCGGCAGCTACAGTCCCAAGACAGGCCTCTATTACCGGGCGGTGCAAGAGATCTGCAATACCTTGACGATCAAGAAGACCGCTCCGGTCACCGAGCCCATGGTGCAATTCTACATTGGGGGCGACTTCGAGCCATACGGGCCGAACCACGGCAAACCGTACGGCCATATCGACGCGCGCGATCCCGTGACGGGGAAGGAAAAATTCTCGCTGAAATTCGCCGAGCCGACACTGGCGAGCATCATGGCGACCGGCGGCAATGTCCTGTTCGTTCCCGACACGCGCGGCTGGCTCCACGCCTACGACGCGACCAACGGTAAGGAGCTATGGAAGCATAGCGACGGCACCGGTCACTCCGGCGGGATCATCAGTTACATGGCGGGCGGAAAGCAATATATCGCCGTTACCGCAGGCTGGGTGAACAATTCGGCGCTCGGCTACGCGCCGACCTACGGGATGCCGTATACCGCGATGCCGACCGATACCGGCGAACTTGTGGTATATGCATTGAAATAATCCGGCGGCATTTTATGCGTGAAAGGGCGGGGCTTGCCTCCCGCCCTTTTTCATTCAAGGGTCTGGTATCGGGATGACGAAAATCGGTCCAGGGTTCGTTTTGGGCGTAGCCGCGGCGAGTCTGCTGGGGGCCGTCGCGCGCGCCGATGGTCCACCGGAACATGCCTCATCGCCCACAACGGAACAGGCAGACCGCGAAGCGGACAATATCTTTCTTTCGGTCTGCGGTTTCTGCCACGCCGACGGCGGCCGCCGCGCCGGCGGCGCGGGGCCGAAGCTGATGGATTCGCCACGGAGCGACGATTTCATTATCAACCGCATCAAGAATGGCAGCGAAGGTAAAATGCCGGCCTTCGGCGCCCAATTCAACGATGCGCAAATCCAAGCGCTACTACGTCATATTCGCAATTTGAAGCCGGAGAATTGATCGTTATGTGGCGAACTATCGTTGCGGTGTTGGCATTCTTGCTTCTGGCTTCGCCCGCGCCGGCACGGCCGTTGGCACAAGTGAAAGAGATTGGCGCAATCGCGCTGTGCGCTCATCCGAACGCGCTGCCCTATTCGGCGAAGGCCGGCGACAAGCGCGGCTTTCAGATCGAAACGGCGGCGGCTCTTGCGAAAAGCCTCGG